>JAUNMU010000098.1 GCA_030531745.1 Synergistes sp.
TAGTTAATAACTCTGACGGAGGAATGCGATATGAAAAGAAAGCTTCTGTTTATGGTATGCGTTGCTTTAATGCCGTTCATTTTGTGCGGCTGCGGCGGATCATCGGACGGAAATGCCGCCGACACAGTTCTTTACGGCAATGTCGTCACAATGGACAAAGATAATCCTCTTTGTAAAGCGGTAGCTGTGAAGAACGGCACGATCGTCTTTGCAGGAACGAAAGATGAAGTAAAAAAATATATTGGTGCAAAGACGACCAGCATTGATTACGGAGAGAACTTCATTTACCCTGGCTTCGTTGACGGACACTCCCATATAGGTCTTTTGGCTACGTTGTTATGCAACGGTCTGCAACTTCAGGCCGCAGACTCACTTACTGAAAATGCCGCTAAAATGAAAGAATTTATTGAAAAAAATCCCGGGAAAGAAGTCTATAAGGGCTTCGGCTTTTGGTATATGGCGGATAGTAAAGACCAAGGAATTTCACTTGACCATAGCGTATTTGACAGAGCTTCCACTACGGATCCCATTGTGTGTGTAGACGGAGGCGGTCATTCTGCGCTGCTCAATAAGGCGGCAATAGAACATTTTAAGTTGAAAGATAAGATTGAGACTTACGGCACGGATGGCATAAAGGTTGATGCTAACGGAGAGCCTACCGGGTACATTGTTGAGACACCGCGTTTTGACATTGTGGAGAGCTTGCCCATAAGCAAAGAGGACTTGAAACAACATATTCTTGACAATCAGGAGGACTATATTTCTCGCGGCTACACGACCATTTGCGAGGCAGGAATCCTTGAGACGAAGGCTCTTCCGATGGTCAGTGCCTACAAAGAGCTTGCGCAGGAAAAGAAACTTAAATTAAAGATCAGAGCCTTATGTCAGATATCCGAGACGACTGAAGAGCCTTTGAAAGAAGTTGAGCGTATCATCTCTCTTGCAAAACAATGCAACGACGAATATTTTAAGATAATCGGTATTAAAATCTTCGTTGACGGCGTCCCCGAAGCGCTCACATCGTGGACGAATAATCCTTACGTCTCCGCTGACGGTAAGCCCGAAGGTTATTGCGGCTACAAAAGGTGGACTGACAAAAATAAAGATACATTTACCGAAATAGTAAAGAAAGCAAACAAAAACGGACTTCTTGTACATGCGCATGCTATGGGAGAGGGAGCCGTCCGTTATGTGACAGACCGCTTTGCAGAGGCGCGCAAGGGTATGCCTGATAAAGACTACCGCAATGGTTTTGCACACGTATCATTTATTGAGGACGATGATATGAGTCGGCTCAAAGAGAACAAAATATCGGTATTTCTTGCTCCTCAGTGGGCTGCGTGGAAAGATGACACAAAGGGAGACGAAACGAAAATTTACGGCGAAGACAAAGCCAAAGAGATGTACAAGATCAAATCGTTCATTGACAAGGGTGTGACTGTGAGCTTCCATACCGACGGATCCGGCACTGTACCGAAAATGATTTATTGCGCCGTAACGAGAGATTACCCGGACAAGACGTTACATCCCAAGGTGCGGGGAGAGAACGAAAAAGTCTCACCCGATGAAGCATTGAAGTGCCTGTCAGTTGTCCCTGCATACACAATGAAGGAGCAGGATAACATTGGCTGCATAAAGAAAGGCATGCGCGCCGACTTTGCGGTCTATAAAGCCGACTTTAGGGATAAAGACACCGTAGCTTCGTTAGACTGTACGGAACTCCCGCTGTCGGTATTCTCCTCCGGAAAGGTCGTCTATACGCCGGACAAATAACATTCGCAAAGCCGTAATACACGGATAACGCACAAATAATCGCGGCAGAGAACGAAAAAAAGCTCTCTGCCGCGATGATTATTTCTGCCGCAAATTATCTTCTTCCTGTACTGCCAAAGCCTCCGTCCGAACGGTCTGTATCATCAAGCACGTCACAGCGGAGAACATCAGCCTTTGTAACTTCCGCAAAAACTATCTGTGCAATACGGTCGCCGACCTCTATTGCAAAATCTTCCTCACCGAAGTTTGCAAGGATAACACGAATCTCACCGCGATAGTCGGAGTCTATTGTCCCGGGAGTATTCAGTACGGTTACTCCGTGTTTCAGCGCAAGGCCGCTTCTCGGACGCACCTGAGCCTCATAGCCGCACGGTATCTCCATGAAAATCCCCGTAGGTACACAGGCGCGGCCGCCTGATTTGATAACGGTAGCTTCCGATGCCCGTATATCAAGACCGGAAGCTCCGTCTGTCGCATAGGCAGGGAGGGTTATCCCCTCCGCTGCTTTGATTTTTACTGTGATCTTATTCATTGATTCTACTTCTTAGGCTCGCGTTCAAATCTGCGTGCCGGCTTGTGCGGCTTTTCCGCCTCAAACTCATCATGGTCATAATGTTTGCGTTCAAAGCTGCGTTCGCGCCCGCCTCTCTCTCCGCGGTCAAACGGACGGTCTGAGTGTTCTCTTGGACTCCGTTCGGAGCGATCAGATGCGCCTTTGAACTGCGCAAACTTCTCCTCGCGATCTTTCTCCGCCTGAATCTGATCCGCAAATTCCGGATTTTGTGCAAGGTTGTCAAACTGAGACAAAAGACGCTTACGGCTGAGATTTATCCTGTGCATATCATCTATCTCTTTGACTGTAACAAGCACCTTATCGCCCACGGCAAAGGCATCTTCAAGCGTGGGAATCCTGTAATTGCTGACCTCGCTGACGTGCAGCATACCTTCTTTGCCTTGGAGCAATTCAACGAAGACTCCGAACGAAAGCATCCTTGTGACAGTGCCGACAAATGTCTCTCCTGTCTCTATTTCGCGCACGATGTCATTTATTATTTTTACAGCGCTCTTTGCCGCTTGTTCGTTTACCGCCGCGACACTGACCTTTCCGTCATCGTCAACGTCAATCTTTGCGCCTGTCTGCTGTATTATGCCGCGTATCGTCTTTCCGCCGGAGCCTATGACGTCGCGTATCTTATCGGGATCAATGCTGAACGTGATTATCTTCGGCGCTGTTGCCGCTATCTCTGTGCGCGGCGCGGATATTGCCGCATCCATAATGTCAAGGATTTGGAAACGGCCTTTTCGTGCCTGTGCAAGTGCCTTTGTCAGAATATCGCGGTTGATTCCTCCCGCCTTGTTGTCCATCTGCAAGGCTGTAACACCGTCTCTTGTGCCTGCGACCTTGAAATCCATATCTCCGTAATGGTCTTCAAGCCCCTGAATGTCAGTGAGGATACATATCTGTCCGTCATCTGCGATCAGTCCCATAGCAATTCCGGCAACTGCCTTCTTTATCGGAACGCCCGCCGCCATCATTGAGAGGCTTCCGCTGCACACAGACGCCATTGAGCTTGAACCGTTTGATTCAAGTATATCGGAGACCTGACGGACAACATACGGAAATTCTTCTTCGTCGGGGAATACCGCACGCAGAGCGCGTTCGGCAAGTGCGCCGTGACCGATCTCACGTCTTCCCGGACCGCGCATCGGACGCACTTCACCCACCGAATACGGAGGGAAATTATAGTGCAGTATGAAGCGCTTTGACGGCTCGTTCAATTTAAGACCGTCCATCATCTGATCGTCAATGCCTATCATTCCGAGTGTCGTGACGCCGAGCGACTGCGTTTCGCCGCGTGTGAAGAGCGATGAACCGTGTACCATTGAAAGTATATCTATCTCGCACGTTATCGGACGAAGCTGATCCATAGCACGTCCGTCGGCGCGTTTTCTGTCAACCAACAGCAGCCGTCTGACAGCGTGTTTTACCATTGTATCCATAAGCGACGCGATATATACGCCCGAATCGGGGTACTTATCCGCGAAATGATCTTCCGCTTTTTGCTGTGCGGCAGCTATTGCCATGCTGCGTGCCTGCTTCTCGTTGATTATGACTGCCGCGTAAATTTCTTCCGTGAGGTTGTCCTTCATCCAGTCATCAATATCGGAAATGACCTCAGGCTCGGGAAGCTGCGCCTTCGGTTTGCCTATCTCCGCGACAATGCCCTCAATAAACTCCACTATCTTCCGCACGGCTTCGGACGCAAGCTCCATGGCATCAACAAGCAACTCCTCCGAGACCTCTTTTGCACCGGCCTCAACCATTGTGATACCGCCCTTGTGACCTGCAACGACAAGATCAAGCGTACTGTTGGGAAGGTCTGCTTCGTCCGGGTTCACAACAAGTTTGCCGTCAAGACAACCGATACGCACAGCTCCTATCGGGCCATCCCACGGAATATCCGAAATCGCAAGCGAACATGACGCTCCGTTTATTCCGAGGATATTTGCCGGATTTTTCTGATCAACGGAGAGAACGGTCGCAACGACATGGACGTCGTTTCTCATCCACTCCGGGAAAAGTGAGCGTATGGAGCGGTCAACCATACGGCCGCTGAGTATCGCAGTTTCGCTTGGACGTCCCTCGCGCTTTATATAACCGCCCGGAACTTTGCCGGCTGCGTAATAACGCTCCTCATAATCCACGAGCAAAGGAAAGAAATCCAGCCCCTCGCGCGGTTTCTCCGAAAGCACAGATGTAACGAGTACTTCGGTATCTCCGTGACGTGCAAGCACCGCCGCATTTGCCTGTTTTGCAAGGCGTCCGACTTCAAACGAAAGCTTTTTCCCATAAAGGTCAAGTTCAAATACTTTTTTCATCTTAATCCTCCTATTCATTCTACTGGAAAAAGCATAACACAAAAATAAAAAAATGGCGGAAGTTTTGCACTTCCGCCAAAAAAAATTATTAAAATTCTACGTTTGTTATTAGTGGCGCAGACCAAGCCGCTGAATAAGTGTCTGATAACGGTTGAAGTCTTTGTCCTTAAGGTACTGCAACAGTCTGCGGCGCTTGCCGACCATGATAAGGAGACCGCGGCGGCTGTGGAAATCTTTCTTATGAACTTTCATGTGTTCTGTCAGTTCACGGATACGCGCTGTAAGGATAGCTACCTGCACTTCCGTTGAGCCGGTGTCACCCTCGTGCGTCTTATACTCCTCAATAATTGACAGCTTCTTCTCTTTCTCAATCATAGTAGATCACTCCGTTCTGAGCCTATTTCGCTCTAATTCCCTCAACTCAGGCAGGTGCGACCGCGCCTGTCCGTGTAAAAGGTACTGATAGGATAACAGATACGCCCATCTTTTGCAAGTGCGCGAAAAACTAAAAGCGAATTA
>JAUNMU010000099.1 GCA_030531745.1 Synergistes sp.
TTCTAAAGCAAAAAAAATTTTGTCCGACACCTTCGGTGTGCCGAAGTGTGGAATCACATCATACAGAATCAATAAAACCCAAAAAACAAAAAACGCGGCACAAAACCGCCGCGAAAAATATAAAAACCATGAGTCTTGCGTGTACACAACGCACAAGGCTTCGCTCTGCGTGGGCAAAAATGTTTGTCCCATTGACGCCCAAAGCCAAAATAGGCTTTGCGGCTTATCCGATAGCGCACCGCGTGCCCCTAACACCGCTTGGTCTGCGCCTTGCACTTCGCTTTGTGCGTAAAAACTTATGTCGTTCTGCGCGTAGCGAAGCGCAAGGTGCAGAACCCGGCGGCTTTAAGGACGCGCGGTGTACAGTGGGGCAAACCGAAAGTCGTTCTGCGCGTAGCGAAGCGGAGGCGCAGAATCCAGCGGCGTTAAGGACGCGCGGCGTACAGTGGGGTAAAACGAAAATTGTTGTAGTGCGCTGTGTACGAGGTGTAGTGTGTTATATGTTCACATATTGTTGATTTATCGCACTAAAGCCGCTGGATCCTGCGCTGCGGCTGCGCCGCCCGCAGGAAGACGGAAATAATCGTTGTTTTCGCGCAATGTCCCGCATGGAGACGGATAACACCGTCGTTCTGCGCGTAGGGAGACAAGGGAATACTCACGATCTTGTCGTGAGAGCAATAAAACAATAAATCGGGTACGTTTGGTGCGGCATTTACTCCATGCCACATCTGTACCCCAAAAACAGGCTTTTATGAAACACCGTCATTATTCGCCATAGAGCGAAATGACAATAAAACGCAACAAAAAAATATATGGAAGGAGAGCGGAATTAATGAAAAATTCTACTCAAACAAAGTTCAACGCAGCAAGAGTGCCGAAACGGCACGAAGCAGACCTATCGCGCGTCAAACAGATAGTGCGCAAAGCGGCGGCACTGTTTGTCTTTGCGATGTTCGTTGCATGTGCGGCAACACCTGCAATGGCAGCCGGACTTATGAAGATAACCGACATACAAGGCGGTGGTGGAGCGTCCAAGCAAGAGGGCTCGGGCGCTGCCAGTAAGTATGTGCCAAAATCTCCCGACAGGACAATCTATTTTGGCAACTACTGGCAGAATCCGGTGGAGGGTCATGCTCCGGCAGAAACATATTATACCCCCGAAGAATTTGATGCGGCTAACTGGAAAAAAGAGGGCATCAAATGGCGAGTGCTTTCAAACGACCAAACAGGCAGGGGCAACATGCTTCTCTTATCCGACCAAGGGCTCTACGCGGATAAGTTCAACAATGATAATAGTAATAACATGTGGGTAAGTTCCGATATCCGCGCGACACTGACAGGCTTAAACAAAAAAGAGGTAAGTACCGGAAAAGCATATAATCAGCTTGATGAACAAAGCTTTGCCCATGACGCATTTAATGCCAAAGAATACGCGGCAATAGCGGACACAACACACAAAGCCGGAGGATCCAATACAGGCGGTGACAAAGAATCCATAGACAAACTCTTCCTGTTGAGCAAAGAAGAAGCGACGAACACCGACTACGGTTTTACGGATGGTACAGGTGCTACAGACACAAGAATCGCCTATCCAACCGCCTTTGCAAAGAGCGTAAAAATGTACGGCGGCACTCACGGTGTTTTAGCTTATGACTCGGGCGCGACGACGTGGTGGCTGCGCTCGCCCGGCGACACCGGCAGCGATGCGTACTTCGTCAGCTACGGCGGCAGCGTCGGCGGCACCGGCGTCGACGGTTACAGCGTTGCTGTGCGTGCGGCTTTTAATCTGAATCAAGAATCAGTCCTGTTTTTATCAGCCGCCGTAGGCGGCAAAACATCCGTTGCCGTAGGCAACGGGTTTAAGCTTGAGGACTATACAGGCGCAGACGGTTGGAAAGTTACGCTGAATGACGGAAGTATTGTCGCCCCAACAGCTGTAACCGTAACTCAAAAAATGACCAGAGGCGTTGACGACCTTGCAAAAGCGGCAACCGAGGGTGGCACTGTTGACCTCACAAACGGCGTAACGGCAAACTACGGCGCCCCCATTGTAACATACACGGCAACGGCAATCAGCGAAACAGATTCGCTTAAAAAAGCAGATTGCGTCTCCGCAATACTGGTTAGTGGTGATAAATACATCAACTACGCCAAAATATCTGCAGCGGCCTCCGAAACAGACAAAGAAGTACCATTCGGCGACCTCACCAACGGCACATACAAAATGCTCATATTCGCCGAAAAAGAAAACGGAGAGAAACAGACAGACTACGCCTCCGCATTCAGCAACAAAGACGGCTACGAATTTACCAAAGGCATCGGAACAGTCTACACCGGCAACCTCAGCAAAGCGTACAAAGACAAAAACATCACCGTTAACCTTGGCGGTGGCTTTGACCTCGGCTTTGAAAACGCCGAATACGCCACAAAAGTGATCGTAGCTGACGACAACCCCGACAACAAAATAACAGGAGGCGTAAGCGACGCAAAGCCTGCCGGATTCATGGCTGCAATAGACACAATTTTGGGCACCGAAATCGCATCAGAGACAGACGGCACAATGCTTGGAAAAGTTACGGTTAACGAATCTGCTGCGCTTGCGTGCTGCGGAAAAATAATCTCCATGGATCTGACACTCAACCCCAACAGCAAACTCACAATAGAAAACGATGCCGTCGTTGAACTGCACGAGATAGAGACAGGCGAAGGAAGTGCTATATACATGGAAAAGACCGGAACACTGATAAACCAAAGCGGAGAAGACATAACCGTACAGCACGTAAAAGAGGATGGAACCACGGAAGAAGTAACGGTAAAAAGCGGATACAGCTACAAGCCATCGGCTGGCGACCCACAACCAGTGACGCCTGAGCCGACTGAATCCAAAGGCGGCGGTTCCTCCGTCGGCTGCAACGCAGGCTTCGGAATAGCAATGCTCCTTTCCGCCGCAGCGGCAATGCTCTGCAAAAGAAAACGCGGATAACGACCGCGAGTCAAAACAAAAGAACAACAGCAAAATAAAATTTGCGGTATAATAACAGTGCGTGCCGCGAGGCACGCGCTGTACAAAACCAATCATGGCAGTAATTGAGATACCCTTCGTATCTCAAACTGTATAAAGCGCAGTCTTCGTGTGTTTTTTCTCTCCTTTCGTATCACACGAAACTGCGCTTCGTTTTATATATCCGTCTGAAAAATATTTTTGCCCCTCATGAGTTTGCGCAAAATCTATTGCAAAGGCACGGATAAAAATTTATAATATCCTTGCGGAAGATGAAAGGGGCTATGCAAAATGTCATACGACAACGAAAATACGACAAAATCAATAGAGAACATCACCATAACTAACAGCATAATGTTCGCGCTGGTAATGTCAAACCCTGCAAACTGCAAAGAAATGATAGAGCGCATATTAGGAATAAAAATAGTTAAGCTCAAAATTGCGGAATCCGAAAAAAGCATAACATTAAATCCCTTTACAAAAGGAACAAGACTTGACATATACGCCGAGGACGACGAAGGTACGGCTTATGATATAGAAATGCAAGCCTACACAAGCACCTCCGACATACTTGCAAAGCGTTCACGGGCTTACTTGTCGCGGCTTGACGGAATGCGCGAAGCACTGCCAAAGGGGGAAGACTACGGCAAGTTAAGGAAATCGTACATAATCTTTGTGTGTTCTTATGATCCATTCGGTCTCGGACTTGCAAAATACGAATTTGCAACATTCTGCACCGAGAACAAAGACCTTGAACTGAAAGACGGTGCAAGAAGAATATTCCTTAACGCAAAAGGCGACACAAAAACCCTCTCCGATGAACTTGCAAACCTGCTGAAATACATCGGAGGCGAAGAGCCGAGTGACGAATACACAGAAAACCTAAACACAGAAGTCATCAAATACCGCACAGACGAAGGAATGGGGGATGCGCTCATGACAATAGAAGGTTTGATAAAGGATGCATCAAGAATAAGTGAAGCAGAAGGAGAAGCCCGCGGCAGAAAAGAAGGCATAGGCATAGGCAGAGCGGAGGGCATAGGCATAGGTGAACTTTCGGCTTTCTGTCGTATGGTAAAGAGCGGCATTATATCGGTAAAACAGGCGGCAGAAAGTATGAACATCTCTGTCGGCGAATTTCGGCAGCGAGCCGGAGCACTTCTGTAACTGTACGGAATGCGAAGAATATTCCTCAGTGCAAAAGGCAAAACAAGATACGCAGATTGCGGATTTGCCGCCCGCAGGGAAATAAGTTAATTTTCACGATTTTATTGTGGAATAATCAGCGTTTCCTAAAACCAATCAATCATGGCAGTAATTGAGATAATCCCCGTATCTCAATCTGTATAAAGGCGCAGTTTTAGTGTGTGTTTTCTCTCCTTTCGTGTCACGCTAAAACTGCGTCTGTTTTGTATTCAGCGGAAGCCGCTTTTGCGTTTATCTGCCAAAGACGAATTAATCAGTGTGTCCCTATAAATAATTGCTGTGATAATTTGCGTTACTCAAAAACAGTCTCGCATTTGACAACCAGCAAAAATAAATATATCATATCCCTGTTACGTTCTGCCGCGTGCGGCAGCAGGTAGATTTTGGGAAGAGGGAGGCAAAAAGAATGTATACAGTTGACATTTATGCGTGCGTGTATACATGTCTAGACAGACAGACAGATACCTCCTTCTAAAGCAAAAAAAATTTGTCCGACACCTTCGGTGTGCCGGAGTGTAAAATCACATCATACAGAATCAATAAAACCCCAAAAAACAAAACGCGGCATAAAGACCGCCGCGAAAAATATAAAAACCATGATGCTTGCGTGTACACGATGCGCGGAAGTCTTACTGTGCGTGGGCAAAAATGTTTGCCGCATTGACACCCAAAGCCAAAATAGGCTTTGCGGCTTATCCGATAGCGCACCGCGCGCCCCTAACACCGCTTGGTCTGCGCCTTGCGCTTTGCTTTGTGCGTAAAAACTTATGTCGTTCTGCGCGTAGGGAGACAAATGAATACTCACGATCTTGTCGTGAGAGCAACAAAACAATAAATCGGGTACGTCAGACGTGGCATTTACTCCATGCCACATCTGTACCCCAAAACAACAGGCTTTTATGAAACACCGTCATTCACCGTCCGAGTGCGGAAAATGA
>JAUNMU010000100.1 GCA_030531745.1 Synergistes sp.
TCCAGATCAAAGCGCACGTTCAGTCGGTAGTGATTGCTCATTGTCTCTCATCCGCTTTCAGTTGCAGCTCCGCCATATACTCATAACCCTTTGCGGCGGCACAGATATCGTCCACAAATTTCACACGGTCGGGATTGCACTTGGCGAAGTTCTCGACAAGGCATCCGCCGCCTCCGGTGATATACAGCGTCATCGTACCCTCGTCATACCCGTGTTCACGCAGACGGCGGAAAATATCCTTCACATATTCCGCTGCCGTAGTTTTGATGATTTTCAGGTCAGATGCCGTAATATCTGCCGTTCCGTTCTGCAGAACCTCATCAATAATCACGTCATTGATTTCTCGGCGGGTCTTCTGCATAAATTCCTCACGAATCGCAAGGGTACATTGATAGGTGCCGAACTTTTCGGTGTACATTTTACTGCTCATCGGTCTGCCGTTCGTGAGAAACAGCGTGTTCATTGTCCCGTTACCGATGTCCGCCACAACGGAAAGACCTTTCATCGTGGTAACGAACTCCGCAACAGCGGCATATCCCTGCGGATAGATCCTCACACCGCAGATACGAATGTGGTACGCTGTGTGCTGATAGGTGAAGCTGACTTCCTCGTTTTTTGAGAGGTAGGCGGCAAACTCAGATTTCTGTCCGCTTGTCCAAGTGAGCGGAAGCCCGGCAGCGATGATAACGTTTGCCTCCGTCAGTCCTTTGTCTTTCAGTTCCTCTGCGATTGCCACAAGGGTGAGCAGATAATAGTCCTCATCCTTGATCTTGTCCGGCAGAAATTCCTTGTGTCCCTCACCGATGAGATAGTAACGCCCGCCATATTCAAGCATATCTTTCGTAAACAGCGGCTCAGCATCGTAACCCATAATTCCGGTTTTGAAACAGTGGTCAGCGGTCTTGATATTACCGTAACCGTGATCGATTCCAACGATCAGTTTTTCTTTGAATTCTTTCATCGTAAATACCTACTTTCTCCCCGTCTTTCCGGGGTGCCGTTTTGATGGATAACTGCAAAAGTGGGAGCAGTTATTACAAATTGTTCTGCTGCAAGATTTCTTCATAGAGTTCCTTTTCGGCGGGTAATACCGCTTTGCGGAAATAGTTGCAGTAAATCCCGTAGTGGGAAATGAGCTGCACACAGCGGCACGGTTCGCCGCCGTCAAGTAAAAGACAGTTGCCGTCCACGCAATTGCAGCATTCTCTGCGGGCAAGCCTTCTGACCTTTGCCGACTGTTTTGAGTTCAGTTTCAGAATCATACACATCACCTCCGTTCGTTCTGAAATCTGGGCAGCAAAAAAGCCGCTCCGGTGTCGGAACGGCTGTGCATTACTGCCTTCTACGTATAGAATAGTGACAAATTCATTTTCGCAAGAAAAGAGCGTAACACTCCGAAAATGATGTGCGTAACATCTCTGACCCATTGAAAATAAGGCGTTTTTGTGATATAATAGAAAAAACGATAAGAAAAAGACACTTTTTCACTTCAAAATGCGCAGTGGGAGTTTTATGGGACACTCACCGTGATAGAATAGAGACGGAGGAACGGATATGACGGAAAATCTTTTCTGCTTTAGAGCAGATTACCGTGACGGACGGGTTTATGTGGGCGGCAAGGTTTATGCCGCAGGACTGTTCGCTACACATCTGCTGAATCAATATTATCTGAACGATACTGCCGCACGGATCGCCGTATTCAGCGATGATGTCAATTACAATATCGTACGGCAGTTAGAGAACGGATACCTGAATATATCCGATTTTGCTAGCACCGGCAGAAACGTATTGGAAGCGATGAAGTCTCTGCCGAATTTGCATCCTTTTGATATGCTGGACAACTCTGCTATAACCGACTGCGTAACAAATCTTTTCACGGAGGAAAACGGCGAGCGTATCTGCGCCTACTTTTCCGAAAAAGCAAAGGTCAGTATGTTCCCACAGGATGAGGTTGCTGTTGGCACGGCGTACCGATACGCCGAAAGAATAGACAAAGAAGCTGACGCACTTATCCACGATACTATAACGATCCTGCAATTCTTCAATAACGTCAGCGTCGACATTATTTCCGCCCACGACAAGCTGGCCGCCTTTGTGAAGCGCATCGACGAAGCCGAGCGTTTTGATGAAAAGCATCTGCTTCCAATAGCCCTTAAAGTATTCGGTCAAATACCGTTCCCGCTCACGACGGAATATATCTCACTCAAAAAGAACAAGGCAAGCAGCGGAGAGACCGTTGCCCGTCGTCTGACCTTTGACCGGTATATTGCCTTTGTGCTGACGGATTTCTTTGAAGGTCTGCACTACGGGCATTATCCGAGACGGTGCGGGATCTGCAAGCGGTATTTCCTTATGCAGTCCGCCCGCCGTCAGCAATATTGTATGGGCATCGCTCCCGAACAGATACGGGGACAGAACGTGACCTGCCGCAGATATGCCGCTTCAATGATGCGCAAAGAAAAAGCGGAGAACGATCCGATCTCCGCTATCTACACAAACCGTTGTTCCGCCATCCGTACCGAAGTCAAGCGAGGTACCATCCCTGCCGAGATCGGCGAGGCGGCAAAGGCGCTGGCACTCGAGCACAAAAAGACGGCGCTTATGGATGACGATTACGCAAAGAAGCAGTACAAAAAGGATATGTCCCGTGAAAAACTCTACCGGGACGCGGGACTGAAATAACGATACCGTTCTATCGGATGGGAGGTGAGTGCCGATGAAGAACGATGACTGGAAACAAGATCTATACCGATACCGTCTGACACCGGCACCGCCGAAGAAGGACGATTTTCAAGACTACATTGATCTGTACTTTACCGAAAAAGACGAAAAATATCTCTCGTGGTTTCTGCATTACTACGAGCCGACGCTGAACACGCAGATGATGACCGCCGTGCAGGAATATGCAATGCAGGGGCACTTCATCGACCTAAAGCAAGCTGCCATATTTGGTATTCTCAAAGCGCTCTCCAACTATGATATATCTCTCGGTGTTCCGTTTCTCGTTTACAAGGAATATTACGTCAAAAACGAGATCGACGACTATATCCGCACGATGCGGACGGGTTATACCGTACAGAGCAGTGACGAATACAAGCTGCTTCGCAAAGCAATGGCACTTTACAACAAATACGGCAAATCCGACGATGAAACGGTATCTCGTATTGCCGCAGAAATCGGGAAGAGCGTCAAGGACACAAGGGAAATCATTGCCGCCGGGCTGCGCAACATGAACTATGCCGAGTTCTACCGTCAATACGCCGACGAAGACGGCGAAAGCTCCGCTGAGGATGTCACACGGGACGATACAACCGATCCGGCAAAGATGTTCTTTGACGAATGGAGGGCAAATGCCGTATTTGACCGCTATGAAAAGCTGGATATCCGTGAACGCTCGATGATAGCCGATCATCTCGGCTTTTGCAGAGTGTGTCACGGCGTACTGGAAAACGGCACTGATGAAAACGGCGAGAAGATATTACTCTTCCGACAGAAAAAGGCATACGCCGATCTTGCCTTGCGGCACACGCTTTCCTCGCCAGATACCGCTTACCGTATCGTTCATAAGGCATACGACAAAATCCTTGTTGATCTTGCCGTTGACGAATATATCCACATCGTCGAACTGCGGCGCAAGAAAAAGACGAAAATCGAGATCATCTACGAATACTGTGCCGACCACAATAACGACTGGGGCGAAATTCGCTATACGCCCGGCGATGACGATTACGATGTCACTCGCTATGTGTACGCCGATAAGAAAGGCGGTTTCTTCTTCGCCGCAGCTGGTGATTGGATCGTCCATCAAGCCGCAAAGGAGCAGTTCCCGCAAACGGTTGTCATACCAATCACGAAAATATAGCCCGCAAATCACAAAAACTTATGCTTTTCCCAAATCCTCTTGACAAAGCTTGACTCTTTTTATATACTTCATAATAAGAACAATTACTATTAGAAGGTGAAGTGTGAAAAGATATAGCAAAAAAAGGCAGGCAATAATTGACCTGTTGAAAAATACCAAAGAGCATCCGAGTGCGGATAGCATATATCGACAGCTAAAACCTATTTATCCTGATTTGAGTATGGGCACCGTTTATCGCAATCTGAAAGAGATGAAAGAGGAAGGCATAATCGCTTCGGTTGCTGTTGTGAATGACAGAGAACGCTTTGACGGCTGCACAAATCAGCATACTCATGTGATTTGTTCCGAATGTGGTAAGATTATAGATTTGGAGGGGTTTACTCTTCCAGCGGATATGCTGTCACATGCAGAAGAAGAATCAAAGATCTCAATCTCCTGCACAAAGCTCCAATTTGTCGGTGTATGTGACGCTTGCAGACAAGCTCATAGAGATACCAATAGTTCTAATAAGTAAACACCGAAACCATACGGTTTCCGTGTCTTGATAAAAAACAATTTTATGGAGGATATGTCATGAAAAAATGGAAGTGCACCATCTGTGGAGAAATCGTAGAAAGCGAAACTCGCCCCGACAAATGCCCGCTTTGCAAGGCATCCGGTGAGAAATTTGTCGAGGTGAAAGAGGATGAATTGACTTGGGCTGCCGAACATGTTGTGGGTGTTGCAAAAGACGCTCCCGAAGAAATCAAAGAGGGTCTGCGCGCAAACTTCAACGGCGAATGCAGTGAAGTTGGTATGTACCTTGCAATGTCCCGTGTAGCAGCAAGAGAGGGATATCCCGAAATTGCTCTGTATTGGGAAAAGGCTGCTTTTGAAGAAGCGGAACATGCCGCAAAATTTGCTGAACTTCTCGGCGAAGTTCTGACTGACAGTACCCAGAAGAACCTTGAAATGAGAGTTGCCGCCGAAAACGGTGCAACTGCAGGCAAGTTTGAACTCGCAAAGATGGCAAAGGCACAGAACCTTGACGCGATCCATGACACCGTACACGAAATGGCCCGCGACGAAGCAAGACACGGAAAAGCATTTGCAGGCCTGCTCAAAAGATATTTCAATAAGTAATTGCTCATCACATAAGAGTGCGTCCGAGAAATCAGACGCACTTCTTTTTTTATCTGAAACAGCATCTTGACGACAATGATAAATGTAAAGATATTTCAAAGAATAGCCACCGCATCTTGACAAAATCGATATCTATTGTTATAATAGTAATAA
>JAUNMU010000101.1 GCA_030531745.1 Synergistes sp.
CAATCCCCTTGCAAAAGGGTCTCGGCTTGACATATATGCCGAAGATGAAGATGGCACTGCTTATGACATTGAAATGCAGGCATACACAAGTGCCTCCGATGTGCTTGCAAGACGTTCACGGGCATATCTGTCACGCCTTGATGGAATGCGCGAAGCACTGCCAAAAGGACAGGATTACGACAAGTTAAGAAAATCATATATAATTTTTGTGTGCACCTATGACCCATTCGGTCTCGGACTTGCAAAGTATGAATTTAGCACATTTTGTACCGAGAATAAGGAACTTGAATTGAAGGACGGTGCGCGAAGGATATTCCTTAACGCAAAAGGCAATACGGCAACACTCTCCGAAGAGCTTGCAAATCTGATAAAATACATCGGAAGCGGAGAGCCTCGCGACGAATACACGGAAAATCTGAACACGGAAGTCATTAAATACCGTGCAGACAAAGGAATGGAGGATACGCTTATGACAATAGAGGATCTGATACAGGATGCAGCAGCGAGAGAAGCCCGTGCCGAAGCAAGAGGCGAAGCCCGCGGTGTGTCAAAGCTTGCTCGTCTGATCGGTTGCCTGTTGGATGCGAACCGCAGCAATGACATCAGACGTGCAACGGAAGACGAGGTCGCAAGGAATAGATTTTTTGCAGAATTTGGCATAGCGTAGACATAGCGTGTCTTGCACAGGAATGTGAAATTTTGTGCCATACAGGGGCAAGGGGACATTGGTCAGTGTCCCCTTGGAGGTTCCGTGCGGCATGTGCTATAGCGCAAAAATTGATTTCCGTTAGTTTTTGAAATGTAAAAATAAAAAAACACAATCACAATTTTCACCGATTATTTCACGATTTTTCAAAACAAATAATTTCTATTGCCAACTTTTGTCAGTTTGTATTATACTTGTCAGCCATAAATGTTGGAACAAGGGGGCAGTGTCTTGTCATCAGAAAAGATCTCAGCTGCGTTAAAGAAAGAAACCTATGTGATAATAGTGCTTTACCTCCTTTTCTTTGTGTGGTGGTACGCTGCGGCATACGGTTTCGGAGATGACGCATCGCAGTATGAATATATCTGCGGTTTTCCGGAGTGGTTTTTCTACAGCTGCATCGTAGGCTATGTAGGAATATCATTTATTTTGTGGGCAGCAGTTCACTTTTTTTTCAGCGACATACCGCTGAACGGTGAGGATATAGAAAATGAATGAATATTTTGAAATGATTCTGCCGCTTATATTCTATTTTGTGCTGATATTCGGCATTGCCTTATGGGGCAGCAAGCTCTCTAACAGTCGGCGTGACACAAAAGGCTTTATGGAAGAATATTTCTTGGGAAGCCGTTCAATGGGCGGTTTCGTGCTTGCAATGGCTATCATTACAACATACACAAGCGCAAGCAGTTTTGTGGGAGGTCCGGGAGTAGCATATAAGGTCGGCTTAGGATGGATATTATTGTCCATGATACAGGTACCCACTGCGTTTTTAACTCTTGGCGTTCTCGGAAAACGTTTTGCGCTCATATCACGGAGAATAGGTGCTGTAACAATAACAGACTTTATACGCGCAAGGTACTCAAATGAGTTGGTTGCTGTTACCGCATCGCTTGCCCTTCTCGTTTTTTTCATGGCATCAATGCTTGCTCAATTCATAGGCGGAGCGCGCCTGTTTGAGACGATAACCGGCTACTCTTACCGCATAGGACTTCTCATATTCGGTCTCACCGTGATAATTTACACCACAGTAGGCGGTTTCCGTGCAGTTGTCCTAACAGACACGATACAGGGCGTAATGATGCTGTTTGCCTCTGTTGCGATACTCTTCGCCGTTGTAAATGCCGGCGGCGGAATTGAAGAGATAATGCAGACTCTTAAAGCAACCGATCCCGATCTGCTTACACCGACAGGCGCAGGGGACGCGATACCCAAACCGTTTATACTTTCATTTTGGATACTTGTCGGAATTGGTATCTTAGGTCTGCCGCAAACGACACAGAAGTGTATGGGCTACAGAGATTCGCGCTCAATGCACAGAGCAATGGTCATCGGTACGTTCGTTGTCGGCTTTACAATGCTTGCAATGCATCTTGTGGGCACGTTGGGGCGTGCCGTCATTCCCGACATTGAGATCGGGGATTTGGCAGTACCTACACTGACGGTAAAACTCCTTTCACCATTCTGGGCGGGAATATTCATTGCAGGCCCCCTTGCCGCTATAATGTCAACGGTTGATTCCATGCTTATCATGTGTTCCGCAGCAATAATCAAAGATATTTATCTGCATTACACAAACAAAAAAGGCAATAAAAACGTATCTCCTGCCACAGTAAAAAAAATGAGCTTCGTTGTAACCGCAGTAGCCGGCATACTTGTCTTTGCCGCAGCTCTGCAGCCGCCATCGCTTCTTGTTTGGATAAACCTCTTCGCGTTCGGAGGACTTGAAGCTGTCTTTTTCTGCCCGACATTGTTCGGTCTCTATTGGGAACGCGCAAACTCAACAGGCGCACTTATCTCAATGCTTGCGGGAGTGGCAGCCTTTTTCTGGTTCAATCTGAGCAAGACGAGCATAGCCGGTACAACACCGATCGTTCCGACTCTTGTCATTTCAGCCGCTGTCTTTGTGGCAGCTTCCTGTTTCGGAAAACCCGAAAGCAAAGAACGTATTGAAAAATTTCGTCTGTAGAGTTTTATAAGCAGCGAGCCAAAATCCTTGAAGCAGAGGACGCATTTTTTGCGTTCTCTGCTTTTTAGCACTTTTATATGCGGCACTTAAATACTATAATTGTAAATCAGAAAGGATTTGGTTCTAATGAAACAGCCAAACTACTATATGAAAAATATTGAATGTGCTTCGCGTGACGAGATTGAAACTATCCAAAGCAGAGGTCTTGTCACAACAGTCAAACGCGCCTACGAAAATTCGGAATATTACCGCCGTAAGATGGACGACAAAGGTATTAAGCCGGAGGACATAAAGGGCATAGAGGATCTGCATAAACTGCCCTTTACGTGCAAGGACGATCTGCGTCAGGCATATCCTTACGGACTTCTCTGCAAGCCTCTTTCGGAGTGCGTAAGAATCCACTCAACAAGCGGCACTACCGGCAAACGTGTGATAGCATTCTACACGCAGCATGACCTTGACGCATGGGAGAGTTGCTGCGCACGCGCAATAGCAGCTGCCGGCGGCACTAAAGACGACATCGTTCAGATCTCATACGGATACGGTCTCTTTACCGGCGGAATGGGCATTCACGGAGGATCACAAAAATTAGGTTCACTCACCCTGCCTATGTCATCAGGCTCAACCGACAGGCAGATCCAATTTATGCAGGATCTCGGAACGACCTTTCTCTGCTGCACGCCGTCCTACGCCGCTTTCATTGCAGAAACCGTCACGGAGAAAAATCTTCTGTCAACGATCAAACTCCGTGCGGGCATATTCGGCGGAGAGGCATGGACTGATGAAATGCGCCATGACATTGAGAATAAACTGAACATCAAAGCGTACGACATTTACGGCCTTACGGAACTTGACGGCCCGGGTGTAGCATACGAGTGCGAAACTCAGCACGGTATGCATATATGTGAGGATCAATTCATAGCCGAAATAATAGATCCAAATACAGGAGAGGTGCTGCCATACGGAAGAAAGGGAGAACTCGTATTCACCTCCGTCTCAAAAGAGGCATTCCCCATGATTCGTTACCGTACAAGGGATATATGTGTCCTCTACAATGACAAATGCCCATGCGGAAGAACTCACATCAGAATGGCAAAACCCATGGGACGCAGTGATGACATGCTCATAATAAAGGGCGTAAACGTATTCCCGTCACAGATTGAGACCGTGCTGCTTGAAAACGGCTATTCATCCAATTATCAGCTCATAGTTGACCGCGTAAAGACGACCGATACACTTGACATAAATGTTGAGATGACACCGGAAATGTTCAGCGACACCCTCGGAGACATAACAGCACGAGAGAAGGCACTGGTCAACGCACTAAAAGGCTTCCTCGGAATTTATGCTAACATCCACCTCGTATCACCGCACAGCATAGTACGCAGCGAAGGCAAAGCTGTGAGAGTAATAGATAAACGAAAGTTATATTAAAGTATCGGAGGGAACAAAAATGGAAAGCGAAGGAATTTTAACAGTAAAACAGATCTCCGTATTTCTTGAAAATAAGCCGGGTGCGCTTGCCGCATTTGTGAAACTCGTAAGGGAACATAACATCAATATGCGTGCCCTAAGTATAGCCGAAACGCAAAAATACGGAATACTCCGCATAATAGTAAGCGATGCGCAACGGACGGTGCAAATTCTCAAAGACGAACAATTTGTAGCGTCACTCACACCCGTAATAACAGTATCCGTCTCTGACGCACCCGGGGCACTCTGTAACATCCTGGAAACCCTTGCAGGCAACGGGATAAACATTGAATATACTTACGCTTTCACCGCGATACGAAACAAAAAAGCGTATATGGTATTTCGCACCGCAGACAAACACATTGCCGACGCAGAGAGACTGCTCACAGACCGTGGCTTTAAGTTGGTTTCTCAGGAAGATATAGACAACATATAAGAATCGGTCAATCGGCTATGCATACACTGTGCATAGCCGAGTATTAAGCACGCTAAGAACACTTCTGATTATATTTTTACCATTCTATGGTATATCAATCAGTGTTTATCCACTTATCAATCCACGCAAGCCATAAGACTTGCGTGGATTGATAAATAAAATACGGCAACTAAAAAATACTATTTCAATCCACACGAGCCGTAAGGCTCGTGACTTTCGGAAAAACAGACGAAAACAGAAAAATATGCAACGAGCAAAGATAAAGCCCGAAGAATTACTTCCTCGGGCAGAAATCTCAATGTGTCGTCCGCTCGCCGGTTTCACAGCCCGGTTGCACAGCACATCTTTGATGAACGGAGTATGACATGTATATACGAGTTTGTCAATATCCAAATTAAAAAATATGACGCGTACAATATTCATCCGCCTCACTGCGCACAGCGAATCGGTAGTTTGACAGTTGAATAAAAGAAAAATCCG
>JAUNMU010000010.1 GCA_030531745.1 Synergistes sp.
TTATAATCAGCGGAAGATGCTGTCGTGTTTATCTGTCAAATGTGCATTAATCAGTACTTCCTTAGGATTACATGATAATCTTAAATAGCGCACTGTGGCGTTATTTTTCATCTCTCTTGACATTTTGCCGATTATGAGGTATAAGATGAGCATCGCGAGGAGGGGGAGCCTTCTTCGGATTTAGGCAAGACAGATAAGGCGAGCAGAGGCAGGTCAGGCATATTTTATATTTGTATGTTCAAGGCTTTGTCGTTATGCGGCGAAGCCTTTTTGTTATAGTTTGGAGGAAGTTATATGACAGTCAAGGTTTGTATGGGAAATGAAGCCATTGCTTTAGGTGCGCTTGCTGCCGGTGTCTCTGTGGCGGCGGGTTATCCCGGTACACCTTCCACCGAGATCATTGAAACACTTGTTGCGGAACACAGGGATGGTGTGAAAGTCCAATGGTCGGTGAATGAAAAAGCGGCTCTTGAGGTTGCTGCCGGTGCGGCGTATGCGGGGGCAAGGTCTCTCTGCACCATGAAGCAGGTAGGGCTGAATGTAGCCTCAGACCCTCTTATGTGCCTTGCATACATAGGTGTAAAGGGCGGCATGGTCGTTGCCGCGGCAGATGACCCCGGCCCATGGTCGTCGCAGACAGAGCAGGACACACGCAGCTTTGCGAAACACGCAAATCTTCCCGTATTTGATCCTTGCTCACCGGAAGAAGCTTATGATATGACTGTTGCGGCCTACGATTTTTCCGAAAAATATTCTCTTCCGGTGATCATGCGTCCAACGACGCGCGTCTGTCACGCAAGCGCGGATGTGTGTGCGGCAGACGAAACTGCGCCGAAGAAGGCCGATGGATTTGAACGCCGTCCGGAATGGTGCATATTCCCGGCACTTTCGTACAGAAAGCACGGTGAACTTGAAATAAAACAGAAAGAGATGGCACGCAGTTTTGATGCTATGCCTTTCAACCGCATTGAGCGCGGCACATCACGCTTTGGAGTGGCGGTCTCCGGTATTTCATATCTGTATGCAAAACAGGTGATAGATGAGCTCGGACTTGACGTGACGCTCTTCAAGGTCGGCACTCCGTATCCGATGCCGGAACGCCTTACAGAGGAATTTTTAACATCCGTTGATTCTGTTCTTGTTATAGAGGAACTTGACCCCGTTGTTGAGGAACAGCTGCTTATAGCTTCTGCCGGAAGAGTGCCTGTCTTTGGCAAACGAAGCGGCAATACGCCATGGAACGGGGAATACTCATTTGAAATTATAAAAAAATCGCTGCTGGAATATCTTGGAATTGAGCCTGAGAAAGAACTGCCGGAGGAACTTCCGCAGCTGCCTGTCCGTCCGCCCGTGCTGTGTGCCGGATGTCCGCACCGCGCCTCATTCTATGCGGCAAAGATCGCATCGGCCGGCTGCAAAAAGGCGATTTATTGCGGCGACATAGGCTGCTACACCCTCGGAAATGCCGCGCCGCTCAATATGGTAGACACATGCCTTTGCATGGGAGCAGGTATCACCCTTGCTCAGGGACTTGCTCTTGCGGAAGACGGCGTTAAGTGCCTTGCGTTTGTGGGAGACTCCACATTCTTCCATTCCGGCATAACAGGTGTAATAAACGCAGTCTATCAGGGTACGGATATAACCCTCATGGTGCTTGATAACCGAACAACGGCAATGACCGGACATCAGCCGCACCCGGGTACGGGAAAGCGCGCCTTGGGAGATGACGCACCGGCTCTTGATATTGAGACTATCTTGCGTGCGTGCGGCGTTAAACACGTTGCATCAGTAAATCCGTTTGACTTTGACAAGACGGTCGCCGCAATGCGCGATGCGATAAACTACAAAGGCGTATCTGCCGTAATTACAAAAGCACCGTGTATAGCACAGACAAAAAAGCCGGATAGCGTTCATTTTGTTGATGAAAACTGCATTAAATGCGGAAAATGTATCCGCGAAATAGGCTGTCCTGCGATCACACCGGACAAAGAGGGACGTGCCGTTATAAATATTCCGTTATGCACAGACTGCGGACTTTGTTCGTATATCTGCCCTGTTCATGCGATAAAGAGCGGCGTAAGGTCTGAAAGGGGCGATAAAAATGGCAAGTAGCATAATAATAGCCGGAGTAGGCGGTCAGGGTACGTTGCTCGCATCAAGGATCTTGGCCGCGTGTGCGCGGACGAAAGGGCTCTTTGTGCGCACATCGGAGACAATAGGAATGGCACAGCGCGGCGGATCTGTATCAAGTCATCTGCTGATTGACGCAAAAAACCTTTCGCCGATAATTCCGCAGCACCATGCCGACATACTCCTCGGATTTGAACTTGCGGAATGTGTACGCATGATACCAAAGATGCGTGCGGACGCAAAATGCGTAATAAACGTTGACGAGGTCATACCGACAAACGTTGCTTTGGGCAAAGGTGTCTATCTTGCGCCGGAATACAGAAAAACTCTGAAAGAAAGATTTCCCGGCGCACTCTTTGTCAGCGCAGGCGAAGCGGCACTTAAGGCAGGCGACATCAGGACACTCAATATTGTGCTTTTGGGAGCGGCCGCAGGAAGAAATATCCTGCCATTCACAGCAGAAGAAGTACGAACGGCACTTGTGAAATGCGTCAGGCCAAAACTTGTCGCAATGAACGAAAAAGCCTTTGAACTCGGACTTGCGTCTTGCGAGTTCCGATGGTGAAGAGTGTAAAAATCATACAACACCAACAAGACAAACACAAAAAGAATACCGAACTATACTCTTTGAAAATATTGGAAAAATACAGGAGAGATCACAGATGAACGATATGGATATATTGAGCAAATGCCTTGCACAGGTGCGCAGAGTCGCGAAAAAAAGCCCTATGTACATTGAGAAATTTGCCGGAATAGACACAGAAAAACTGATGACGAAAGATGATTTTGAGTCGCTGCCATTTACCACAAAACAGGATCTGCGCGACGCATACCCCATGAAAATGCAGTGTGTGCCGGACGAAGAAATTGTCCGCATACACTCCTCATCCGGCACAACGGGCAAGCCTGTCATAATGCCGTACAGCGAAGAAGATCTTCAAGACTGGGCCGTAATGATGGAACGCTGCTACCGCTTCGCCGGAGTCACAGAGAAAGACAGAGTACAGATAACCCCGGGCTTCGGTCTGTGGACGGCAGGTCTTGGCTTTCAGGCAGGAGCGGAGCGTCTCGGTGCTATGGTCATACCGACAGGTGCAGGCAACACCGATCGCCAACTGCAGCTCATGTGCGACCTTAACGCAAGCGTGCTTATAGGCACATCGTCATACGGCCTCGTAATAGCGGAGGAAGTTGACAAACGCGGCTTAGGCGAACAGATAAAACTCAAACGCGGCATATTCGGGTCTGAGCGCTGGGGCGACAAGATACGCGAAAGAATATACAAGACACTCGGAATAGAATTCTTTGACATATACGGTCTTACCGAAATCTATGGCCCGGGCATAGCTATAGATTGCCACGAACACACCGGTATGCACTATTTCAACGACTTCATATACTGTGAGATCATAGATCCAAACACAGGCAAAGTTCTTGCCGACGGAGAAGAGGGTGAGATCGTGATCACCACATTCCGCAAACACGCCGCTCCGCTTATCCGTTTCCGCACACGCGACATATCGCGCATAATTCCCGGGACATGCCCATGTGGTTCAACATTCCCGCGTTTGGACAGAATCGTAGGCAGAAGCGATGATATGATAAAGATAAAAGGAACAAACATATTCCCTGCACAGGTTGAAGCGATCCTCAAAAAGATAGACGGCTTCGGCAGTGAATACAGAATCATATTGGAGACAGAGGCACTGCGCGATAGAATGATAGTTGAAGCAGAGGTACAACTCGGCTTCAGCGGTGACACCGAAGCGCTTGCGGATCAGCTGATACGCGAATGTAAATCGGGCATAGGCATAAAGGTGATCCCAAACGTAGTGCCCTACGGTTCATTGCCGCGCAGCGAAAAGAAAACACAGCGCGTCACGGACAAGAGATATTAAGAAACTATTTCTCGTAAAACAAATATAAAGACAAACAGCGACGCCGCGTACCGAAATAGTACGCGGCGTCGCTGCATGAAAAACTGCAAACACGCATGCAAGACAATGTTAAGAGACTACCAACAAAGCAACGCAGGGAAATAAGTCCCTGCGTTGCCCAAGAAAGAAAGGGTAGTATGAGAAAAATAGAGTGTCAACTTCGGGAAGCGGGGAAAACCCCATTTTCATTGTCTCCCCAAAGTCACGCAGTATATTTTGCCACAAATCCGCACAAAATGCAAGTAATTTAATAGAAAGATTATTGTATAAAATAAATAAATTATATTTTATTTTGCAATGCAATATTAAACAATAAGATCAGAGTTATCCTATGCCTCACGCTCTGCTCTTGCCTCTTCGTAGTATGTCCCCATCAATTTTTTCCAGTCAACATTGTCATCAAGAAGATTGGGGCAGCTGCTTTCCGGGTAGAACCACTTTCTGCCGAGCCCCATAAGTATCTGCCACCAGTCGTGAACATCCGGAGTGAGGATCTCACCCTCCGGACCTATACGGCGAAGCTCGCGATAGACGAGTGCGACCATCTGATTTTCGTCCATTGCCGCGGTAGTCTTTGCGTAAAATTCAATCATATAGAAATACGAGCATGCACCCAACTGATAGAGTATCTCCGACCACTTCGGCGATATTTTTGTCGTCTTGGCAAGCGTCATTTGACGTTTGCTGCCCGCACTCTTGTGATTTACGACAAACAATATTTTATCCAAATCTATATGGTGCAGCTCGTCATATTTCCGTATCAGCGCTTCAGCGATAGGGCGTATCTTCTCCGAACATATTTCATAATCAAATTCCGAATCCGTCTTTGTTGACATAGTTAATCCTCCGTTTGCTCAAAGCATATCTTACAAAGGATTATATCACGAAAAACATCTGTGTGAAAAACGCTTGAATTGCAGTATAAGTGGGAGAAAACCGCGGAAAAACAGAGCAAAAATGCCGTAAAATCCACCATTCTTGACAGATTTTCTTCATATACGTTAAAATAGACAATGTCTTGCCGTACAATATCGTGCAAGGCATATTCGGACAAAAATCTCAGTATTAACTGCACAGTTATCGTCTGTGACAACAGGGAGGTTAATATGAAGGAAATAAAGACGAATAGTGTTTTAAGACAGATAATAGCTTTGTTTATCTTTGCTCTGCTGCAATCGGCGTTCGCGGACACAAGTTGCTTGTCTGCCTTTGCTGCGGAGAGCAAACCGGAAAATGGGCAGACAGCAGTAAACGATGAAACCGAGCCTGTGATCCACTATGGATTTGACGGAATGAACGAAGATGACGAAGAAAATGAAGAGGAAGAAAGTCCAAACGAAGTAGCGAGTGAGAAAAAAACGACAAAGAACGCAGTTTCGTATCACAAAGCAATAGTGACACTGTTGCGCAAACACGGACTTTCGGAAGCACACATATCAAAGTGGGCGGCAGAAAACCCACACAGCACGCTCAACAAAATTTCTTCACTCTCTCCCGCAAAACAGAAGAAAATCGCAGACGTCGCCTCATACATCAAAAAGACAAGTCCGAAGCTGACCGCGAAGACGGTGTGGCGTGAGGCGAGTGCGATAGTCTATTACAGTGAGAAATACAAAATTCCCGTTGATCTTGTTGTCGGAGTTGCAAAGCTTGAAAGCCGCTTTAATCCATCCGCGCAGGGCAGCGGTGGGGCGCTCGGTGTAATGCAGGTCGTGTGGAAGGTTCATCATGGTATGCTTTCGGCAAAATCCATTGCGCACAAGAAAGAACACATGTTTGACCCCGAACGCGGAGTTGAAGCCGGCGTTTTGGTGATATCACGATATGTAAAGGCTTACGGGACAATTCAAAAGGCATTGCGGCACTACTGCGGAAAGTCCTCAATGAACTACCTGAAAAAAGTCATGGAAAATATGGAACACTCACAAAAACACGCAGAGGCAAGACAATAAATGCGGCAAAACGGGAGCTGAATATGATAAATCCGCTCCCGTTTTATTATTGTTTGTCGCAGCATCGGACACCTTGCGGCAACGCGAATATGCAATTTTCTAAGGAAACACCGATCAATGCGTCATAGTGCGATAAACGCAAAAGCAGCTGCCGTATTTATCTGCCAAAAATGAATTAATCAGTGTTTCCTTAGTATGTTCACCGAGGCGTATATCAACACGCCCGCGCCACAGGCGCGACCTGACTGTGACGCGCGGCTGAGACGCGGAAATCTTTGATTTTGCGTGAGCGAAGCCGGTTTATTCACCGGACGGCGCATATAATCAGCGGTTCCTTAGGTTATGTTTTCCGTCTACTCGTTGCTTGACATAAGCAGATCTGTTATATCACCGTTAAGCACTCTGCCGTCGCTTAACGGAAGATTTTTCTCTTTTGTAAAATCTATCCTGCTTACATCTACCCAAGCGAATGTGTTGGCAAGTGCGGAATCGTAGTAGAATACGTTTTCTGTCAAATCAGCCATGGTACGCCAGATCGTGGAGGTGTTATTGGGATGCTTCACATCCAACACGACGGAGACAGGTGTTGATACTCCTCTGATAATTGACATAACACCGGCGAGCTTTTGATTGTGTACGCTGTGTCCGGTTATTCCGGAAATATAATTTTCCGACACCTTGTCTAACATTTGATTGAGCCAACCATCTATATACACGAAACGCGCCTGTGAAAGAGATGAACCGGGCATATTGTTTTCTATTCCAAGTTCACGATAATAATCTCTTATTGCAAGCATTTTTTCATAATCAGGGTCATTTGTCATTACCATTTTGCCCTTTTGCTTATGAATGTTCAGCTTGCCGTCAACCCATTCAATGACCGCGTTGTTACCTGTCTTATCGGTAGCCATAATGTGCAGCGTCATTTTATGACCGCTTATTACTTCACGTTCCGTCAGAACAGGGCGGATCTTTTCGTTCTTAAGGCAGCTTACGACCTCATCAACCGTTGCACAGGTGTCAAGCAGATATTGCTCCAGCTGCGAAAGAGCGATTGCCGTTTCTCCTTTCTTTAATTTACCGTAATCGGAGCAGCCCAACCATAAAAAGTCAAGAACCAACCCTTTTTCGTTTACCGCCGATGAAGGTGTCGCTCCCAAATTTCTGATCCCGACACTCCCGTACTTGACCGTCCACGTCGGCATCTTACTTCCGACAGCTAAATTATGACGGACGACACCGCGTCTGAAAACGTGCATTTCACCCTGTATATTGTCCTGCCAATCCATCGTACGCCCAGTAATGACAGTGCCTGTGCTGTCCGCATAGGTCAGTCGGGAACAAGCATCGGCACCTGCGGACAGACTCACGCAGAGCAACAACATAGCAGACACTAACACCTTAACCATTGTCATAAAAATCTCCTCCTTTACTTTATGCCAATGCGCCGATACTATCATAACAGCAGATACCTGTCAAACGATGGCTAACGACGCGGATGGCAAAAAATCCGGCGCTTCGTCAGTAGCTCGGACTTCTTGGGAACCACTGATCAATTCAGTTTTAGCAGATAAACACGGAAGCGGCTTCCGCTGATTGTAAGCAGCGAGCCAAAATCTTTGATTTTGCGTGAGAGAAGCCGGTTTGTTCACCGGACGGCGCATATAATCAGTTGTTCCTTAATTTTGTAGAGTCACCCCGCAAACCATGGGCGATTTTGTCGTGTCTGTCGTGTTGTCTTTATGCTGCTTTGGTTTTATTTCCCGCGATGAATACTTCGGCCTCCGCAAGCATTGTGCCTGCTATCATCATAGCGCCGCCGACTGCGCCTTGGAGATGGAATTGATCCTGTCCGCTTGCTATTGCGACAATGCAGCCAAAGAGCCCTTCAAGAGAGCAGATTATCGCGGTGTGTGCCGCACTTGTATAGCGCTGTGCGTAGAATTGTACGATGAAGCAGATGACCGTACTAAATACGGACATAAATACAATTCCTCCCCATATTTTCATATCAAACGAGGCAAAATCCGGCACAGGCTCAAAGATGAGAGCTATCACCGCAAGTATGGCGGACAAGAGTATGATGTGCAGCACGACGAGAGATGTAGGATCCATACGTTTGACACACCATTCGGTGTATATTATCTGTATCGCAAGACATGCTGCCATAAATACCGAGAGCATATCGCCAAAGTTAAATGCCATTTCAGGCGTAAAGCCTATCACACATAGCCCCGCCGTGGTAACAAAGGCTCCGGCAAAGAGCCAACGCGAAGGGGCCGTCCTGAATACAACCCATACGAAGATCGGCACAAATATTACATAAAGCCCCGAAATGAATGATTGCTTGCTGGCGGTGCTGTACGTTAAACCGAACGTCATACATGTAAATACGACCGTGCATATCAATGCTTCAATGAAAGAGTAACTCCAATCAATTTTTTTTGCCCTCACTATTTTTTGAGGGAAAACGATCATAAGGCACAGCGCAGAGGCGAGCATCCTCAGCGCAACCGCCCAAAGCGGTGTGATAGTACGCGCAAGCATTGCAGATACCGGTATCCCCGCTCCCCACACTACCGCAACGAGGAAGAGAGAGATGTCCGCTATTATCACCTTTGTCATATTTTTATCCTGTGTCTTTATATCGTTCATTTGTCTGCACCCATTTTACGACGTTTTTTTGCCGTGAGATGCTGTGAATACTTCCGCTTCGGCGATGAATGTCCCTATGACAGTCATAAGGCCGCCAACCGCGCACTGCATATTGAAAGGATCCTGTCCGCTTGCCACTGTTATGATGTAGCCGAAGAGCCCTTCAAGGGAGCAGACTATCGCGGTGTGTGCCGCGCTTGTGTAACGCTGCGCGTAAAACTGGATTATAAAACATATAATCGTGTTGAATAACGAAAGTATGGCAAGAACGATACACACCTTCGGAGTGAACAGCGCAATGTCCGGAAGCGGTTCAAAAACAAACGCAAGGACGGTAAGTATAGCGGCAAGCAAAACGATATGCAGTACGACAAGAGAAAACGGATTGATGCGCTGCACCGAATGTGAGGCGTTGATGATCTGAGCGGAGTATGCAAGAGCCATAAGAAGTGAGAGAAAATCACCGAAGTTAAACCTCATACCCGGAGTAAATCCCATCACGAGAAGACCGACCGTTGTGACCGCTGCACCCGCAAAGAGCCAATGAGACGGGCGTGTTTTGAATAGTGCCCACCATAACAGCGGAACAAATATTACGTTAAGTCCTCCGATAAAAGCCTGTTTGCTTGCTGTGCTGTAGACAAGCCCAAACGCCATAAAGACAAAGACTGCCGCTGTGATCGCGGCCTGACGGAAAGACAAACTCCATTCAAGCCTTGTTGCTGAAATAAATCGCTTCGGAAATATCACAAAAAGGCAGACCGAGGCAACGACCATACGAAGGGCGATTGACCAAAGAGGTGTGATCGCTCTGGCAAGCAGTGCCGACATAGGAACTCCCGCTCCCCAAATTAAAGAGACAAGCAAAAGCGAAAGGTCTGCCGCAAGTATACGGCGCACCGATATTTTGTGCGGCAAATTGTCTGTATTCATTCTTCTTCCCTTCTTAACGCATCAACTATAAGATTCTGCACCCTGTCTATTTTTCTGAGGAAATAAAGAGCATTTATCGTGCATAAAATGCCGCATATAAGCAGTGAATATGATGTTCCGAGCCAGTCTCCCAATTTACCCGCAGAGAGACTGCCAAAGGGAGGGATACCGATGATAGCAAGAGTATAAAGTGCCATAATCCTGCTGCGGCTTGCGGCCGGCGTCATACTCTGCAAAAGCGTGTTGCACGATATACAGCAGCAGGTCATACAGAAACCGACCGGAGCGGCGAGGACAAGTCCGACCGCAGCAGAACGCGAAAACGAAAAAATTGCAACAGCCGCGCCGAACGCAGCACATGTGCGTGTACACCACCATGAACACTTTGATATATCGGTAAGAGATGCCATAATGAGCGAGCCGGTAAGTGCGCCCATTGCGACCCCCATCAGCAAAAGGCCGAGCGTCCCCGGATCTCCGTGCAGCACGCTCTTTGCCATTGCCGGCATAAGAACTATTGAGGGAAACGCAAAAAAACCCGTTATCATAATGAGAATGAGAAAATATCTGTAAGGGGCAAAATCGCGTGCTATGCGCAGCCCTTCAAGCGTCTCGCGCAGCGGATTGCTCTTTGATGACTTGCTGCCTATCGGCGGTGCTTTCATCTTCATAGCCCTCAGTGCGCATATAGTGGCAATGTAGCAGAGGCCGTTTGAAACGAAACAGAATCCCTCACCAAAAGACTTAATGACAAATCCTCCGACCGTGGGGCCTATCATCCTTGCGGAATTAAAAACCGTTGAATTAAGAGCCACCGCGTTTGACACATCTTCGCGCCTGTCAACCATATAAGACACAAGAGAATAACGCGAGGGAAGGTCAAATGCGTCAATGAGGCCGCGAAGCACAGCCACCGCGACAAGAATCTTGAACACAACAAACCCTGTGATCGTGAACGCCGCAAGCGTAAAGGCAAGCACGACGCAGCACGACTGGAGGAAAATAAGCACACGGCGTAAATCAATATGTTCAATGACCGCTCCCGCAAACGGGGAAACAAGACATATCGGCAGAGACGCTGCAAAATCCATAATTCCGAGCGCGCTGTTTGAATTTGTCAGGCGGAAGACAAGCCAACCCATAGCAATGCGGTGCATCCAAAGCCCCGTCATTGATATAACTTCGGCTGTGAAAAAAAGCCTGTAATTTCTGCTGTTAAGCGCACGGAGAGTATTTGGGAACTTCAACGCTAAATACCTATAACGACAGAGCCGGAAATTATACAAAGAACGCCAAGCCACTGCGGCACGGCGAGCCTGTCTTTAAGAACAAAATGACCAAACAGAGCTGCGATAAAAGGACTTGTGGCAGTTATCGCAGTCACCGCAGCAACCGGCATTGAATGAAGGCACGTTGCGTAGCATATAGAGCCGAGCGAAAGCCCAACACATCCGGCAGAAAGAAAACATACAACGGAACGGCGCGGAAGCCGGGCAAGCGGCACAGTCGGCACTTTTGAGCGCACAAGCACAAAACGCTCAGCCGCCGCCACAAATATAAACGACAACGAACGATAAAACGTAATCTCAACCGGTGCAAGCCGCGTCTCAACCATTGCGACCTTTATCAGCGGTGCGGAAATAGACCACATGACCCCGGCAAGAATCGCAAAAGAAAAGCCTTTCAGCAGAGTGCGCCCGCTGCGCTTTGCAATGCCCGTATCCGCTGACGCAGCACCGCCGAAGCGTATCAGCAGGATCCCTCCCACAACGATAACAACGCCGAATATAAGCTGAGCCGTGACAGGCTCGCCCAACATCATTGCCGATGTGAATATAGCAAGCACGGGATACCCATTCGCCACCGGCACTGCCATACTTACACCGATCTCGCGTATAGCGGCAAAATAAATTATATCGCCGAGAGAATAACTAAACACAATGCCGACAATAATATAAAGCCAACCTTTAAGAGAATAAATCGGAGCAATATGCCCATGTGTCACTGCAAGTGCGATAACGAAAGAACAGACAAGAAACGAAGCGGCACGAAACGGATTTATTTCACGGACAGTACACCTTGAACAGGCAAGTCCCCTGTCAATCAGTATAGGCGATGCCGCCCACAGCGCAGCAGTAAAAAAACTGAGAAGAATCCCCCACAACGGCATAATACCACCTCCAAAGCTACGGCAATATTCTACACTATTTTGAAAAATCCGTGAGCAATGAAAAGAAAAATTGTAAAAAGAGACGAACAAAAAATCACAAACAATATTCTTCAACACTCATGAACCACCGATTCAACGCACCGAATTTTGAAAAACGCCGATTATCGGATTATCAATAAAAATTAATTTCCGTGTGCCAACTGTGAAAATTCGGGTGCGGCGCGTTCTGCAAAAAAATAAAATTGTCTGTGTATGATTAAATAAATATTCATTTGATTTTAAGTTGCAAATTATATTAACGCAAATTACATATTAAACTTAGATTATTATATTGAATAAAATTGTATGACGTACTAAAATACTGTGCGCGGATGGTAGTTTTTTACGTATATAACCGCGGAAGGGGTTTGATCATGGACCTATTTTTGGAACAACTGCTTAACGGGCTTGCTGCCGGTGCGATGTATTCGCTTATTACACTGGGGCTTGCCTTGATCTACGGAGTAATGAAAATTCTCCATGTTGCACATGCGTCTGTATATACTACGGGGGCATATATCGGTCTCGTTACATACACACAGACGGGAAGCCTTCTTGCGGCATTTTTGGTCAGCATGGTTTTCTGCGCGGTACTCGGTGTGTTGATTGAGAGATTTGTCTACTTTCCTTTACTGAAATATCCCGCATACGTTCCGCTTATAAGCAGCATTGCACTTATGATAGCCATTGAAGAGCTGTGCCGCGTCTTTGCCGGCCCGGAAGTGCGCACGTTTCCGGCAGAACTGCCGTTCTCGGATATTTCCGTGTGCGGTGTTACGGTTTCTTCAACTCTTATCGCCGTTTACGCTGTGTCGGCACTTGTGCTTTTCCTGCTGTGGCTGCTTATGACAAAGACGGAACTCGGTCTTGCGATGCGTGCCGTTTCTCAGGATATGGAGACTGCCTCTGCATTGGGCGTTGCCACTCACAGGACTGTTGCCATCACGTTTGTAATAGGTTCTGCAATAGCGGCTGTGGCCGGAATACTCGTAGGTATTTACTACAATCAGGTTTATCCTATGATGGGAGAGGTCCCTGCGTACAAGACGCTCGCTCTTATTGTTGTCGGCGGTATGGGTTCGGCTCCCGGGGCTGTCCTTGCGTCTATGCTTCTTGGAGTTGCGGAGACATTCCTTATCGGTTATACAAATATCCCGATGCCCCGTGACGCTTTGGCATTCATTGCCATGATCATTATTCTTATGTGGCGCCCGACAGGGCTTTTGGGAAAGCGTTAGGAGGACGGTTATGAACAGTTATATTGTAAATGTCGGCACGCTTATAATAATTCAGGCTATTGCCGCGTATGGCCTTAATATAATAGTGGGTAATGCTGGGCAGATCTCTCTCGGTCACGCGGCGTTTGTCGGAATAGGTGCGTATTCTGCGGCTATGCTTACGACTGCTGCGGAACTTTCTTTTTGGCCGTCGCTCGTCATATCCGTGCTCATAGTCGGAGTTATAGGTCTGCTGTGCGGCTTGCCAAGCCTTCGTGTGCGTGAGGACTTTCTCGCTATTACGACTATAGGTATAAATTTTATCGTTGTCGCAGTTTTTCAATATACGCCGTTTTTCGGAGGAGCACTCGGCATAGGCGGTATCCCGCGCGCAACGATATTCGGAACCGTCCTTAAGGATAACGGTTTCTTTGCGCTCTGCCTTGCTGCTCTCGTGATAGTTATGATACTCTGTCGCTTGTTTACGCGCTCGTGGACAGGGCTTTCATGTTTTGCGATACGCGAGGACGAAACGGCTGCGTCAAGTATGGGAGTTTCGCCTGTGCGAGCCAAACTTATCGCATTCGTACTCGGTACCATGGCAGCTGGGCTTGCCGGTGTGCTTTACTCACACTTTATGCGTTTCATTAACGCAGATTCATTTTCGTTCACCTTCTCGGTGACACTGCTGTCCATAGTCGTTGCGGGAGGCTTGGGAACATTTTGGGGGCCGCTGCTCGGTGCTGTTATACTCGGTATCCTGCCCGAGGTATTTCGTCCCTTGGTTGACTATCGTATGTTCCTTTATGCGGCGATATTGCTTCTTATGATCCGCTTTATGCCGGGCGGTCTTTTGGGCGGTTCTACGATGCTTTCCGTTAAAAATTTGATGAAGAAGAACAGGGGAGGTGCGAAGTAATGAATAGCGCACTTGTTTCTGTGAAGAATCTTTCAATACAGTTCGGAGGACTCAAGGCTGTTGATAATGTATCGTTTGAGATAGGCAGCGGTGAGATATTGGGACTTCTCGGCCCAAACGGAGCGGGAAAGACGACATGCTTTAATATGATATCGGGCGTCTATAAGCCGACAGGCGGAGAGATATGGTTTGACGGCAGACGCACCGACGGACTTCCTCCGCATAAGATGGCTTCACTTGGTGTCGGCAGAACATTTCAGGTCGTGAAGCCTTTTGGTGGTCTCACCGTTGAAGAAAATGTTATAGTTGCGCTTGGGATGAAACATTACGGGCGTTTCTTTGCTTCGTGGCGTTTTTGGAATACCAAAGAGAGCCGTGATCGGGCTGCTGAGCTTATTGAGATGGTCGGTCTTGCGAAAGAGACTAAGATGAGAGCGGGACTCCTGCCTCTCGGAAATTTACGCAAGCTTGAGATAGCACGCGCAATGGCACTTGCGCCGAAGCTCCTTTTGCTTGATGAATGTTTCTCCGGACTGCGTCACGAGGAGATCTCCGTGATTGAAGACCTTATTCTTGATATAAGAAAACAGGGCGTTTCAATACTGCTGATAGAGCATAATATGCGTGTTGCAATGAAGATGAGCGACAGAATCGTTGTTCTTGACCACGGCAGACTGCTTGCCTCCGGTCTTCCTGCGGAGGTTACAAAGAATCCCGCGGTCATTGAAGCATATCTTGGTAAAGGAGGAAACTCTGATGTTGCTTGAAGCTAAGGATCTGCGCGTATCTTATGGCGACATAGAGGCTGTTCACGGAATTTCTTTTGGTATTGACAGCGGAGAACTTGTTTCAATAATCGGGGCAAACGGCGCGGGCAAGACAACTACGCTTCGTGCCCTTATGGGACTTCAGCCTATGAAGGGCGGCTCTGTGATATTTGAAGGTCGTGATATAACCGGTCTTCCGGCGCACAAACGGGCAGCGCTCGGTATAAGAATGGTTCAGGAGCGTGCGAGGTGTTTTCCGCAGCTTACCGTTTACGAAAATCTTCAGATGGGTGTTTACGGAATGCGCAGTAAGCTTGCCGCACAGCTTGACGGCATATATGAATTGTTCCCGATATTGAAAGAGCGCAGCAAACAATTTGCGACTACGCTTTCCGGCGGTGAACAACAGCAGCTTGCGATCGCGCGTGCGCTTGTATCCGAACCGCGTTTGCTTCTTGTTGATGAGGTCTCAATGGGACTTATGCCAAAGCTTACGGAGCAGGTGTTTGAAGTGCTGCACCGCCTTAACGAAGAACGCGGCATAACGATCCTTCTTGTTGAACAGAACGCTCTTGCCTCGCTGAAAATTTCAAAACGCGGTTATGTTTTGGAGACAGGCGATATAAAAATTTCCGGTACGCAGCAGGAACTTATAACGGATCCGCGAGTTCGTGAGGCATATCTCGGCGGTTAGTGATCAAAAATCGTAAAGAAAATGCAGGGAGATTTTCTCTTTGTGTTTCCTTAAATATAACAGGAGGTGCTTCTTTATGAGAAGAGCATTTAAGGTAATGGCACTCGGTGCAGCGATGGCAGCTGCCATGTTCTGCACACAGGCGTTTGCGGCAGACACGATCAAAATAGGTATGCTCGCGCCGCTCACAGGATTTGCTGCGGCAGACGGCTACAGCGCACACGAGTCTGTCAAGATGGCTGTTGAGAAAGTCAACAAGGCAGGCGGAGTTCTCGGCAAGAAAGTTGAACTTATCTGTTACGATGACGCGGCTGACCCGAAACAGTCGGTTCCGCTTGCACAGAAGCTTATCGGACAAGACAAGGTCGTAGGTTTTGTCGCAGGTTCATACAGCCTTCCGACACGCGCGGTATCGGCAATATTCAACGATGCTGAGATTCCCCTTATTTCCGCTTATGCACTTCACCCCGACATCACAAAGGGTGACTACACGTTCCGCAACGGTTTCCTCGGAACGGTTGAAGGCAAGGGTGCGGCAGAAGTTGCGGTTAAGATGCTGAAAGCAAAGAAAATCGCAGTTATAGTCAGCGACAACGATTTTGGTACGACACTTCTGCAGGGATTTGATGAATATGTGAAGGCAAACCCCGGAGTAAAGATCGTTTCACGTCAGAAATACGCGACATCGGAAAAGGACTTTAAGCCCTATCTTTCAAAGATGAAGAAAGATAACCCCGACGTCCTCTTCTTTAGCGGCTATTACTTCCAGCTTTCTCCGGCGATCAAACAGGCCAAAGAAATGGGCATTAAGATCCAGTTCATAGGCGAAGAGGGTGCGGACTCACCGAAGACAGCCGAAATCGGCGGCGCAGCTGCTGAGGGCCTTATCATCGTAACGAACCTTAACCGCGATGACAAACGCCCCACAGTTCAGGAATTCCTCAAGACATACCGCGCAAAGACAAAGATTGAGCCTGATATGGTCGGTGCTTCTGCATACGATGCATTCATGCTCCTAATTGAATCAATCAAAAAAGCCAAAACAACAGACGGCAAGGCAGTTGTGAAGGCACTTGCGGCAACAAAGAACTATGACGGTATCACAGGACGTTTCAAAGGCTTTGACAAAGACGGCGAAGTTGTGAAACCCATTCAGGTTCAGATTCTGAAGAACGGCGTCTTCCGTTACTACGGCGAGATCACCGATTCTAAACTTATTACGCCGTCAAAATAAGGGAAACATCGATCAATTCATTTTAGGAAGATAAACACGGCAGCAGCTTCCGCTGATTATATTTATGATTCCGATAAATACCTGACGCTTTGTCGTTTTCGTGCGCAAGCGAAGCGGAGGCGCAGCCCCCCGGCAGCGTTAGGGGGAGCAGTGATCGGTGGTTATATCAAAAACGGCTCGGGATTTATATTCCCAAGCCGTTTTTGTTGTTCTTAGCGTTTAATATTACAGTGCTGTTTCACTGTAAGGTGACAGTGCTATTTGCCTGCGGACTGAATGACCTTGACGCGGCAATATTTATTTTTTTCGCCTTTTGAGCGGAAAGTCACATCGGCGGTGCGCTGCGTTGTGCTGTTGTTTGCGTCAACCGTCAGATTCAGGAGCTTGACGTCCGCCGGCTGCCATTCTCCCTGAGGCACCTGCGGTCTGCACCAGGGCTGATCGCTCTCCACAGTCCACTCAGTGCTTGAGAATACCTGTATCGCGACTCCGTCTGTCTTTTTCTTGCTGTCGGTTGAGATCGTCGTGTAATCTTTCTCTCCCGAACCGTTAAAGACGTTTGCTTTCGGATTTTGCGCTACAAGACTCGGAGGAAGCGGCAGAACGACCTTCTGACTGAACGTCTCGGTCTCGCCAACGTGGACTTTTGACGCTCCCGCCCTGTCACTCGTGCCTGCCGTGGTGTAGATGAAATTCGCGGTGAAGCTTCTTTGATCGGGCGTAAGGTTGCGCAATTCTTTACTGTCAAATCTCCACAGCCAATCGGAAACAACATTGAAACCTGTCCTTGAGACAAGGCTCGTGTCGTCCTGCATGCTTCCGTGGCGATGATGCCAACGGCTCATTCTGCGGTGTTCATCATTAAAATCGTAGAACTCGTAACGGACGTGCGGCGATACATATTTACTTCCCATTTGATACACGCCGGAATAAAGGTAGCAGTCTTTAACCACTCTTGACGTCTGTGTGGTTTTGCCTCCGCCTGCGCTAATTCCGATGGGCACCATAAGACCGGCAAAAGGAAGCCCGTTTGACTGCGGTTGGCTTTTCTTCGCCCATTGCGGCGTTATACCGATGTTTCCGCCTACGTTCCATGTTGACGTTTCCGTAACGGTTTTCTCTGTATGCGTACTCTCAGTCGGACTGTATTTGATCAACTCAAGGCCCGCGTTGTTGAGCGCGTCCGTCGGTACTGCGTATGTTGACAGCTCCTTCATATAGTTCAGCCAGAACGAATCCTTTGTGAACGCAGAATATGTGACACTCCACGCACGATAAATACCCCTGTCTGTCAGCTGGCCGGAATTGTGATAGTTCGGTTCGGGGTAGCCGTGGTAAATATAGTCGCTGAAATACCAAAAGAAATTTTTGTCTCTCGGATTATTTCCTCTGAAAAGCTTTTCAACGTCCTGTGCTCTATAGCTGTACCAGCCTACAAGCCACGCATCGCGTACTTTGCGGTCAGCATACGAAGTGTAGTTAGGCAGTTCGGCGTTTGATGGGTCGGCAACTGCGGTGTACTGGACGTAATAGTAATCCGTATTGTCTTCAAACTTGTGAATTGACCAAATCATCACCTTTGGCTTTACCGGAGCCCACACAAAGTGTGGGGTATCAAAATTCCCTTTTTCAAATCCATCATGCACTGTATACCTAGGATCAAAGATCTCTCTGCCGATAATGGTCGCGCCGATGCACTTTGACAATTCGTTCACGGAGTTGGTGTTTCCGGCAATGTTGCTGATGACTTCTTTCCTACTCTCATTGGCAAGCTCGGTTTCATCCGCTATGCCTTCCTTTATCCATTTGGCAAGCTCTTCCGCGTGATACTCCACCACCTGCTGTTTTCTCTCTTCGTCAGTAAGCTTGCGTTCCTCAGAAGACACACCTGACGCTTCTTCAACTCCACCGCTTATGCTCGCGTCTCCCTCTTTCTCCGCTTCTTCAAGTTCTTTTTCCTTTTCCTCTTCCGTCGGCTCAATGATCTTGACATCTTCGGACACTATAAATTCCTTTTCGTAATCCTTGCCGAGCAGATAGATGTGCGTGTGTCCGCCGTGCGTTGATACAGCCGTGAAGTATATGCCATCCTCCGCGCCGTAAGCATCAAGCGGCGTGCCAAGCATGTCACCGAACTGTTTAAGCTGCTTCTTTGAAGCTTCTTCAAAAGCGACGACAGAATCGGAAGAGAGAGCGTTCCCAAGATATTCCAGCTGCTTATCACCAACGGCGGTTCCTTTTCTGACGATAACAAGCTCTGCCGGCGGCAAGTCAAGGTTCAGTTCCCCAACCTTAACGTCTCCTAATCTCAGTTTTTCTTCAAAAGCCTCGCCAACTTTGCCGCTCAAAACTCCGGACGGAGCTGAGGACGAACTTCCATTGCACCCTCCGGCGAATATCACCGCTGAAAAGAGCGTGATTACCGCAAGGAATGCCAAACATTTTGATTTTGTTGCTGCTTTGAACATTGTAAAACCTCCTTAAAATAATAAAATACGACAGACTGTCATCGTTCCCCAATAAAACCGCAAGTATTCATCAGTCTTTCTGCGGAACGCGCAAAAACGACAAATGTTCAAGTATTTATTGAATCATCAATAACACAGTTTGTTTGCACAAGAGCTCCGCAACATTATGTTCACGTCATGGCAGAGACCTCCCATGCAAAAAACGACAGATAGGAGACGCGCACCCGCTGCGCGACCTATCTGCACTCTTTTGTGATTTCCGTATATGTTTTGTGACACACCGCCTGCCGCGGTACTCTCGCTTACTCTGCTTTTCCGCCTCCGAAGAGATGCCAATAATGACAGTTGTCCCAACTGCAAACATTGCAACATCTCTCCTTTTGTTTGTCAACTTACAATTTTTAATTTCACGCATTTTCCATACCAAAGTTGACAAAAACTTCATCCGAGATCTACTCGCACAACAAGCACGGCACACCGCGTTATCAACACATTGCGCGCATTTTATACCTACATCCGCACAAATGTCAAGGGCTAATTTTTCAAAAATTCACAAGAACCGAAATCAACAGTACCCACGGGACAACGTAATCGTCCCAAAATTTGAGTAAAGGAACTGCTGATTATATGCACCGTCCGGAGAACAGGCACAGACGGATAAAATCCTGTCTGTGCCTGCAATTTTTTCATTTTTATCTTGTCTGTTGTTACGCTTCTTTTGACTCAGAGACATCGGCGGGTTTTGCCGTTGCTTTTGAGTTCACTATCGCCTTTGCGGGACACTTTGATGCACAGAGTCCGCAGTTGACACAGGCAGATGCGTCTATTTCCGCAAGGTTTCCGTTCATTTTTATTGCACCTTTCGGGCATGCTTTGACGCAGAGCGTGCAGCCTATGCAGCCTGTGGAGCAGACTTTTTTAACGAACGGGCCTTTCATCGGGTTGCTGCATGCCACCTGCACTTCAGACTTTTCCGGTATCAGCGTTATTACACCGCGCGGACAGTTTGCGGCGCAAGTTCCGCAGCCTGTGCATTTAGTACGGTCAACGACCGCAACTCCGTCTTTGATTTTTATTGCCCCGAATACACAGACTTTTTCGCACGTTCCCAAACCGAGACAGCCATAAGCGCATGATGACGGCCCTTTGCCCGGGACGACCACGGCTTCACGACAGTCGTGTACCCCATGATATACGCAGTCTTTCACCGCTTTGTCAAATGTTCCGTGGCATCTGACGTATGCACGCTTCGGCTCCGATATTTCCGCCGCAACGCCCATTATTTCAGCGATCTTCGCCGCAACTTCCGCGCCTCCTGCGGCACAGCAGTTCAGTTTTGCAGTTCCGGCTACGCATGCCTCCGCATATCCGTCACAGCCGGGGAAGCCGCATCCGCCGCAATTTGCTCCGGGAAGCAGTGCGCGGATCTTTGTCTGTCTTTCGTCCACGTCAACGTGGAATTTCTTAGATGCTATTGCAAGCAGAACGCCGAATGTGACGCCAAGCCCGCCCATTACTATTGTCGGGAAAAGTATTCCGTCCATTTTGGCACTCTCCTTATTTGATCAGGCCGTTGAAGCCCATGAATGCTATTGACATAAGTCCCGCCGTTATCAGAGCGATCGGCAGACCGCGCAGTGCGGCAGGCATTTCCGTGTTTGCTTCAATGCGCTCGCGGATACCGGCCATGATGACTATCGCAAGCAGGAAGCCGCATGACGAACCGATAGCGTTTACGATTGACTCTATCAATCCGTATTTTTCGTTCATGTTGATGACGGCAACACCAAGCACAGCACAGTTTGTCGTGATGAGGGGAAGGAATATGCCAAGCGATTTGTAAAGTCCGGGCATGACCTTTTTTAGGACTATTTCAACAAACTGTACAAGCGCCGCAATTATCAGTATGAATGCCAGTGTATAGAGGTATTCAAGGTGCAGCGGCACAAGTATGAATGTGTATGAGAGCCACGTCATTATTGAAGCGAACGTTATGACGAATACAACGGCAACGCCCATGCCTTTTGCTGTCTCAAGCTGGTTTGAAACACCAAGGAAGGGGCAGCAGCCGAGGAAGCGCGAGAGCAGTATGTTATGTACGAGCAGTGCGCTTATAAATAGCATTATAAGAGACATTATTTGTCAGCCTCCTTTGTGTTGGGAGCGGGTATTGACGGAGCAGGCGCGCTCTTCGCGCATACGACCGACGCATTTCCTCCGGAGCAGAGCCCTTTCAGCGCACAGCCTCCGCATGCGTCAAGGTCTTTCCAGCCGTCATATTCCGGATATGCGCTGCCGCGCAAAGCCTTTTCGCGCTTGATTTTACGGTTGCGCATAACTCCCATAAGTATGCCCAGCGTGATAAATCCGCCGGGGGCAAGTATGACCATGAGGGCCGGCTGATAGAACGACGGAGAAAGCACTGTTGCGCCAAAGAGTGTGCCGTTGCCCAGTATCTCGCGTATTGCACCGATGAATGTGAGTGCGGCGGTGAAACCGAGTCCCATGCCGAGACCGTCAAAGACGGAGTCTATAACTCCGCTTTTGAATGCAAAGGCTTCGGCGCGTGCAAGGATTATGCAGTTGACAACGATCAGAGGGATAAATATTCCGAGCGCTTTGTCAAGTGCGGGCGCGTACGCCGAAATGAGCAGCTGAACGACTGTAACGAAGCCGGCTATTACTACTATGAACGCAGGTATTCTTATTTCATCGGGGATCAGTTTCCGCAGTGCCGATATTGCAAAGTTTGAGCCGATAAGAACCGCGGTCGCCGCAAGCCCCATACCTATTCCGTTCATCGCGCTTGACGTTACGGCAAGCGTTGGGCACATACCAAGCACGAGAACAAACGTAGGGTTCTCGCTGAATATGCCGTTTTTGATCAGTTTGAGAGGATTCTGCATATTTTACCCTCCTAATTCTGCGCAGCCGCGCTGCTCAGGTTTGCTTTCCAGTAAGCCACGGCCTCATTTACACCGTTTGTAACAGCGGTTGAGGTGATGGTCGCGCCGGATATTGCCTGGATCTCAGTATCCGCTGTCGGAGGCGTCTTTGTAACCGAAAGGGCATCCGCCGGCTTGTCCTTATACTGACCGGAGAACGCCTCATCGGCAGCCTTTGCGCCCAGTCCCGGTGTCTCCGAGTGCGAAAGTATCTTGATGTTTTTTACTTTGCCTTCGTTTGAGATACCGACGATCATTTGCAGGATTCCGCCGTAGCCTTTGGGGGTTACGGTGAAGTTGTATCCTACTACATTGCCGCCCGACTTGCCTTCGTATATTTCAGTGATTATTCCGCTGTCGCCCTTTAGCTTGATCTGCCCGAATGTCTCCGCGCCGGGAAGAGTTGCGGTGAAGGCTTCGTTTTTCTCCTGCTCTTTTGCCGCCTTTATCGGTTCCAGCGTCTTTGTATATACAAATCCGAGGATAAGCCCCGTAACCGCGGTTATCAGCAGAAGGACAACACCAAGTTTAATTATTTTACCCATGTTTTTTCACCTCTCCGAATATGTGCGGCTTTGTTGCGCGGTCAATGAGCGGAACGAAGAGATTCATAATAAGGATTGAATATGAAACGCCTTCGGGGTAGCCGCCGAATGTGCGGATAAGCGCGGTCAGCACACCGCAGCCGGCTGCAAAAATCACCTGTCCGCGAACTGTTATAGGTGTCGTAGTGTAGTCTGTCGCCATAAAAATTGAGCCGAGGAGAAGGCCTCCGGCCAAGACTTCATAAACGGGGCCGGCAGATCTGCCAAATATCGTACAGAGCGCAGTCGCAACCGCCACATAGACAACGGGGATATGCCATTTTATGATTTTTGCATAAAGGAGGATCACAAATCCGAGAAGCAGCGCGGCGGAAGATGTTTCCCCTATGCAGCCGCCGATATGCCCGATAAACATATCTGTTACGGACGGCAGTTTGTCTGCCGCGCCTGTCTTGATAAGAGCAAGAGGTGTTGCCGAGGATACTCCGTCAAGCGTCCAACTCGTCATCGGCACAGGCCAGCTTGTAAGCATCATCGCGCGCGCCGCAAGCGCGGGGTTGACGATGTTGCAGCCCAAACCGCCGAAAAATTCTTTTACAACGATAATTGCGAAAACGCATCCCACGATCGCCATCCACAGCGGTATGGACGGCGGAACATTGTATGCGATAAGAAGTCCGGTGACCGCAGCGGACAAATCAGCGATAGTGTTGGGACGGTTTGTACACCTTGTCCACAGATATTCGGTCAGCACGCTTGCGGCAATGCACACAGCAATAACGACCGCGGCACGCAGACCAAAGAAATAAATACCGCACAGCCCGGCAGGTGCCAGTGCCGCAAGGACGTAGCCCATGATACGGGGCGTGTCAAGCGGTGAATGAATATGCGGAGAGCTTGATACAACAAGTAAACGTTCCATTATTTAGCAGCCGCCTTTCTGCGCATTGCCATGACGGAGACTTTTCCATCGCGGCAGCCCTGAGTGAGTGGATGGTTCGCCGGACACATATATGTGCAGCTTCCGCACTCAATGCAGTTCATGCCGCCGGCCTCTTCAAATTCTTTATATTTGCGTGCGTGTACGAGAGGTTCAAGTACAGTCGGGACAAGTCCCATCGGACACGCCTCCGCACATCTTCCGCAGCGCAGACATGCCGTGATGGGCTTCAGCATCGTTGATTTTGCCGTAAGGCAGAGGATTCCCGATGTTCCTTTAACGACAGGCACGTCAAGCGAACGCATTGAAACTCCCATCATCGGACCTCCGGATAAGATCTTGACGGGCTGTTCCTTAAAGCCTCCGCAGAGATCAATAAGCTCGCGTATGCAAGTACCATGCGGCACACGGATATTCTTAGGCTGCGCTATCGCGTCTCCGGTAACCGTCACAATGCGCTGCACAGCGGGAAGTCCTTCAACTATCGCGCTGTATATCTGATATATCGTACGCACATTGAGAATAATACAGCCCACATCGGCCGGAAGTGCCGTTATTACAAACTCCTGTCCGGTGATAGCCTCAATCAGCATCTTTTCGGCACCCTGAGGGTATTTCACCATCATCGGCTGTACGCGGACATTCTTCAGCCCCATCTCGCGCACTTTTGCGTCAAGCACGGAAATTGCCTTCGGCTTATTGTTTTCAACAGCAACGATCCCTTCCGCATCGGGGAAGAGACGCATAACGAGTTCAAGCCCTTTCAGAATCTTTTCCGGACTCTCAAGCATAATGCGGTTGTCGCAGTTCAAATAAGGCTCACACTCAACACCGTTTACGATCAGCCATTTGATCTTTTTGTCCGGCGGCGGCGAAAGTTTTACCGCTGTCGGGAATGTTGCTCCGCCGAAACCTACGATACCGGCATCACGTATTCTTTTCACATATTCCTTCGGATCTGCTGTCTCATAATCAGCCATCGGCTTCCATTCGGGCGCAAGCTCAAACTGTCTGTCATTCTCAACAACCACACAATTCTCAAGAGTCCCCGCAACAGTCTGACGCATGGTCACATCTTTAACCGTACCGGAGACACTTGACAAAATCGGAGCAGAGACAAACGCATCGTTATTTCCGAGACGTGTTCCGACAAGCACCCTGTCACCCTTGGCAACAACAGGCGAACATGGAGCGCCGATATTCTGCGCCATCGGAAACACCAATTCGCCCTTTGGCGAATATGAAATTATCTCCTCATTCGCAGTAAATTCTTTGCTCTGAGGCGGGTGGATACCGCCCCAGAAGGTCGGAAGTTTCATAACCGTAATCCCCCTTCAACAATAAACCCACGCACAGACAACACTTTGCCATGTGCGCATAAAAACTCAAATTTATTCTATCATAAAAACAACAGGCAAATTTACCGTAAACAAAAAATAAAAAATTCTAAAATATCAGGATAATTTTAAGGCACAGCGAATATGATCGGCGCGTCACCGCTCTGCTTTGTCTGCCACTTCCGACGGAGCGCGGCTTATTTCATTTCTCTGCGACACATAGACACCAAGCAGGATTGAAGCGCTGCCGGCCATGGCAAATATCGTGATATTTTCATTCAGAATGAGGCTCGCATTCAGCATTGTGAGCGGCCCCATAAAGTACATAATGTTCGTAGCTTTGACGGAGCCCAAGAACCATATTGCCTTGTTCCACGAGAAAAAGCCCGCAGCCGATGCAACTACACCGAGGAAAAGCAGATTAAAAACTATATAAGGCTGCGCGAGCAGAGTGATCTTGTGCACGTCTATCAGCGGCGTTGCAGTCAGAGGCAGCAGAGTCAGAAGAGCATAAAAGAATGCCTTGCGCGTCACGACGACTGGCGGATATTCACTCACACCTATTTTGCGCGTGACGATTGAATACGCCGCAAAAGCAAACGCCGCGGTGAGTGCCAACATATCGCCTATGGGGTTAAGTTTCAGGATGATCTTACCGTTCAAAACGACAAGCGCCATGCCGACAAGACAGAGCAGTCCGCCGACAATGGTCTTAGGTCTTATTTTTTCGCTCTTATCAACAAAATACGCGATAAAAATGGTGATCATGGGTGCGGTTGAAGCAAGCAGCGAAACATTTGCCGCCGTACTGAACCTCAGCGCAAAGATCTCTCCGAGGAAATAAAGCGTCGTGCCGAAAAGCCCCATAAAGAAATAACGCACTTCGGAACGAAAACCCTTCGGCATATACACATGCGGGTGCGCAATGAAAAATACGGTGTACGCAATAATGACGCGGCATATAAGAATTTCCGGAGGCGTAAGAAAACGGAGCAGATATTTTGAAGAGATATAAGTAATGCCCCAAACAAAAACCGAAAAGAACGCAAAGAAATAACCGTAATTTATGCCATGATATTTTGTACCCATAAAAGCCACTCCCATCACAAGTGCGAATACCACACTGACCCACGCATCTGCCGCAGCCGAAGTATAAAATACACTATCACAGCACAAAAATCAATATTTTTGAAAAACACTGATTATTGCTTCACCAATCAGACGGTGCATATAATCAGCGGTTCCTTAGAATGGCTTTCCTTTTTTATATTCAATTTCTACGGTTATGTTTTCTGCTATTTTTTCATCACTTTGGGCATCATCTGTGCCGCCGCGTGCTTTTTTCAATTCGCCGCGCAGATAATATACTTCTTCTTCAAGGCGTATGATGCGCTTAAAAAGTTCCTCCGGAGAGTACTCCGATTCACCGCTGCTGACGGGTTGTCCGTCAACCTTTATAATGCGTGCCCTCATACCGGTAACGGTAGCATATTCCGGAACATCTTTCAGCACGGCACTGTTTGCCCCGATTCTCGCGTTTGCCCCTACGGTAATAGGGCCAAGCAGTTTTGCCCCGCTGCCTATGAATACGTTGTCGCCGATCGTAGGATGTCTTTTGTGACATTTTTCGTTGCCTGTACCGCCAAGCGTGACCCCCTGATACATGGTGACGTTGTTCCCCACGATCGTCGTCTCGCCGATCACAACGCCTGCCCCGTGGTCAATGAAAAAACCGTATCCTATCTGAGCCGCCGGATGTATTTCAATACCCGTCCACCACCGCACGAACAACGAGATAAAACGGGGAAGCAGCGGAATATGCAGTGTTGAGTGAAGAAAGTGTATCCCTCTGTGCGCTGTTATCGCAAGAAACCCGGGCGTACAGAACAGCACTTCAAAAAATCCTCGTATTCCGTCCGGTATCGCGGGATCGTTACGTTTCGCTGCGTCATAATCGCTTTTGATATATTTCCAAACTCCCATTTCGTCACTCTCCGTAAAAAATAAATGAGCCTACCGAAGTCGCGGCAGGCTCATTTTATTGTCGTTTGATACACTCTCTGCCCGCCATTTATCGGCACAGCACATACTGCCGTGCATTTTCACTACACGTACAGCAGCATATTATGGCGGTCAGATCAACATATATATTTCTCATACGCTTATTCTAAGGTCACTGATGATAATTCGCAAGCATCCGAAAATAATTTTCAAAATTCAAATAATCATTTACGAACCATCCGACGATTTATTCTTCTTTTCTCAACGCAGACTGAGGCAGATCTACTACCTCAACAGCTTCTTCTATTTCTCTTTCGTCAGACGCAACATTTGCGGCTTCGGGGTGTTCATGCTTTGTCTCATGACGCGGCGCAGTATCCGCATGAACACGGCGTCTTGCTGCCGTATCCTCGCCGGTGTTGTTTATCTCCTCCTCGGCATCGTCTTCACCATCGTATATTCTTTTCTGTTTGTTTGCGGTAAAAAATCTGTAGGCAAGAAAGCCCAACAGCACGATGACCCCAAAAGGTCCTATGAGACGCACAAACGCCGTAAAGAGCGATCCAAAAAGATACAATATGAGGAACAATACAAATATCACTATCAGCCAATTCATTTACTTTCCCCTTTTCCCCTTTCTGCCGTTCTTTCTGCTCATATCACCGCGGGAGCCGTAAAATGCGGCAAACGCCCCTCCCTGTCGCCCTGTCTTTTTCTTGACTGCTTTCATGTGGGCATACTTTTCGCCGCGACCATTTGTCTTTGTGCGTGACGCGCCGGCATAACCGTATTCCTCCGCGGCTCTTTCTCCTCGGTACTGTTTGGAGCTGTCTCGGTCATAGTTTTTCCCTTCACCGCCGTGTATTGCCGTCTGTACGTACGTCCTTGCAGCGCGCACTTTTTTCGCACCGCAGTTTTCATCGCTGTGCGGCTTTGCGTCATACGACCGATCTTTGCTGCGGCCGAGTTCATTTTCGTAAGATGCGCGATCATGCCTTTCGTCTCCGATTTCGTCGCGTCTTCCCTGTCCTCTGAAAACGGGGCGCACCTCTTTCATTTTTCCGCTTCTGTAGCGTTCTTTTTCCGGTTTTTCATCACGTCTTGTCTTTCCGCGTTCCGCTATAAATCCACCGGACGGCGTAAATGTGTTCTTCCTTGCATTGTCGCTCTTGTATTCCCTGCAATTTCGCATCTCTGCGCGCGGTTTGGCACTGCCGGCTGTCTCATTCGCACGGTCATACTTCATATCTTTTTTTGCAAGTGTATATGCCGGCATCTCAAAGGGGACAGCTTCGCCGTTCAACACACGGCGGCGTAGCTGACCGCAGGCCGCATCTATATCGGCGCCCTCTTCGGCGCGTATTTCCGTTTCAAATCCGGCGGTCTGTAATATTGTGCGAAAACGCATAACGTCCTCCGCTTTCGGTTTATCGTAACGGCCTCCGGCGCTGTTTGCGGGTATAAGATTCACAAAGACATGAATACCCTTCAGAAAGCGCACAAGTCCGCGTGCGTGTTCCGCACTGTCGTTCACTCCGCCGAAGAGCGCATATTCTATCGTTATGCGGTTTGACGTAGTACTCTGATATTCCTGCATTGCACTGCGAAGTTCATCCAAAGGATATGTTTCGTTGACCGGCATAAGGAAACTGCGCAGTTCATCGTCAGCGGCGTGAAGCGAGACCGCAAGACGAACATCAAGATCGCTCTGCGCAAGCTCTTCAATACCATTCGTTATACCCGATGTAGATATTGTAATGTGACGTATGCCAAGACCGCGCATATTTTCCGCATTAAGCATACGCACAGATCTCAGGACATTTTCGGTGTTAAGGAACGGCTCGCCCATTCCCATATACACAACGTTGTTCACACTGCGCCCGATATGGTCTTCAATGGCAAGAACCTGCCCCGCGATCTCACCGGCAGTAAGGCTGCGAACAAAGCCGGACATACCCGTTGCGCAAAACGTACACTGCAACGGACAACCGACCTGAGTTGAGATACACGCAGTAAGCCTTCCTGTGTATTTCATGAGGACAGATTCAACCAATTCACCGTCACGCATCTGCCAAAGGAATTTTTTTGTCCCATCCTTTGAACGCTGTTCACGCACAAGGCGCGGAAAAGAAAAATCAAAGCTCTCCGCAAGCTTTTCGCGCAGTGCTTTTGAAAGACTCGTCATCATATCAGCGCTCTGTGCGTGCTTCTGCCAAATCCACTCACAAATCTGCCCTGCACGAAACTTTTGCTCGCATAGGTTATTTATCATATACTCTTCCCAATCGCTGTAATTCAAATCAAGTGCATATATCTTTTTCATCATTGTTACCGCAGCTAACCTCATTCAAAAATATTCTTGTACTTCACTTACAACAACAGTAGTTTAACAGCAAATCGGCAAAATTAGCAATAGTGATTATTTTTTCTTTTAAGGATGTACACAACAAAAAAAAAAGAGACCGACAACATTGCCGATCTCTGAGGGGTTATCTAAATGGTGCCGGAGACGAGAATTGAACTCGTACGGGTTGCCCCACACGCCCCTCAAACGTGCGTGTCTACCAATTCCACCACCCCGGCGTCAACACAAGGAAGTATATAAAATTTTTCCCGATTCGTCAAGAGGTAAAAATGAAAAATTTGAGCAAAAAC
>JAUNMU010000102.1 GCA_030531745.1 Synergistes sp.
ACAGTGAATGAAAAATAATATTTTCCTTGCCGCAAATCGAAGTCTATGATATATTTATCAGGTTGTTTGTGGGAATATTATTCTGCAAAGAATTTTAGTGGTTATAAGGATGAAACTCACGGGAGGTGTAGTTCATGAAAAGAACATTTCAGCCGCACAATGTAAGACGTAAACGCGCAATGGGTTTCCTTGTACGTTCAGAGTCCCCGAGCGGACGCCGTATTCTCAGGAATCGCCGTCGCAAGGGAAGATCACGTCTCGCCGTTTAGTTGCTGTGGATTTTAGCTTTTCTGCCGATGACAGATTGAAGCACGGTTGGCAGTTTGACCTTGTTTTCCGCACCGGACGTCGCGAAACGGGCGCACTGGTGCGGTTGTTGTTTGTGACAGGGACAAACGAGAGCAGCCTTGTCGGTGTAACGGTTGGCAAGAAAATAGCAAATGCTGTACGCCGTACCCGTGGTAGGCGTGTGATGCGTGAGGCTTTGCGCAGACTTTTGCCGTGGGTTAAGGATGGGGTGTGGCTTGTTGCCGTGATGCGCGAGTCGGCACTTCGTGCAAGTGCGCGTGATGTCTATTGCGATTTAGCGGCTTCTATGAAAAAACGCGGCTTGCTTGTCAGTGAATGGCCTGGGGTTGATTGGTACGTTGACGGCGATAAAACCTCGGAATGAAGCTACTTTCTGCTTGTACGGTTTTTTGTATCAGGTTTTATCAATGTGCGATTTCCCCTGTTTTAGGCGGTGGAAAGTGCAGATTTTATCCTACGTGTTCGGCGTATGCCATTGAAGCTGTGCGCCGTCATGGGGTGTTCGTAGGTGTGCGGTTGGCAGCATTGCGCGTTGCTAAATGCGGACCGTGGCATGAGGGTGGATATGATCCTGTGCCTGAGATTATCGGCACACACGTTTGTGAAAAATCTAAGGGAATTTTTGAACTGCGAAAGGACAGGTGAAGATTTTTGGGCGCAATTTGGGATGGAGCAAGCAATCTTCTTCTTGAACTACTGAAATTTTTGTACGGTATTACCAACTCTTACGGGCTTGCTATAATACTTTTGACTGTACTTGTCAGACTTGCGCTTTATCCGCTGAATCAGAAGCAAATGGTTTCAATGCAGCAGATGCAGAGGATTCAGCCGAGATTGAAAGTTTTGCAGGAAAAATATGCGAACGACCGCGAAAAAATGCAGCGGGAGACTATGGCGCTTTATAAGGAATACAAGGTTAATCCGGCTGCAGGATGTCTGCCTATACTTCTCCAACTTCCGATACTGATTTTACTGTTTAACATTCTGCGTGAATACGATTTTGCGGACACAACATTTTTAGGTGTCTATCTCGGTTCTTCTTTCACATCAGGGCTTGCCAAGGCTCTTGGTGTTGCTGCCAGTGCCGAGGGAGAGTACAGCATTCTTTCGATTCTTTCCGCGATACCTGGCAATCCTGCGGGGCTTGCGAATTTTGGTCTATATATAGGAAATCTCTTCCTGATTATCGCCATATCGGTGTTGACGCTTGTACAGCAGAAGATGTCAGGTGGAAACAATCCGCAAATGGCTACAATGAATGCTATAATGCCTTTCTTTATGGCGTTTATATGCCTTTCAATGCCGGGCGGTGTCATGCTCTATTGGGGGCTTTCATCTTTGATAGGTGTTGCACAGCAGTATATGGTGATTAGAAAAACTAGCGAAGAAATGGCTGTAAAACCTAATTTATACAAGAATAAACCGACGTTACAGCATGATGATGATGACGATGAAGAAGACGAGGATGAATAATTGATATGAAGGAAACAGAACAGATTCCGATGCCGGAAATTGAGAAGATTGTCTATGAATGTTCAAGTGTGGAAGAGGCAAAGGCTAAAGGGGCAGAACATTGGGGCGTCAAGCCTGATGATATTGAAGCATCAGTCTTGTCTCAAGACAAAAAGCTTTTCGGGCTGTTGGGCTCAAAGCTTAAAGTTGAAGTCAGCCCATTTGCTCCGGTCTCGTACATTAGGTCATGCCATTTCGTGAATGAAATTCTTGATAAAATGGATCTTGATCTTGTCCCTGAACTCACAGATGATGGGATAGTGAATCTTGTAGGTGAAGATGTTGGGGTCGTTATAGGTCACTATGGTGAGACGCTCAAAGCTCTTGAATACATTACAAACCTTGTCTGCCACGAAGATTCTGCAACGAGGCGCGTGCGCTTTGACTGCGGCGGATACAGAGAACGCAGGGAAGCCACGCTGCGCAGACTTGCCGAGTCTATTGCGCGTGAAGTACAACGCAAGGGGAGATCCGTCAGCCTTGAGCCTATGTCAAGTTGGGAACGGCGCATAATTCATATCTCTCTGCGCGACAATAAAGACATCCAGACGCACTCAATAGGAGACGAGCCGCTAAGAAGAGTTATCGTCTGCCCCTCTGATGCTCAGCCAAGCAGAAAAGGCGACAGAAAGGGACGTCCGATGTCATCAAGGCATGGCAGACGTTAAAACGAAAGTACCATGTATCCCGTACTATTCAAGCTTTCTTTTGCAGAAGTCCGCAGTTATTATTTACTGTGGGCTTCTGCTCTCTTTTTATTTGTTTATTGGACGAGATACCGTGCAGAGAAAAATTTCGGCATAGAGAGCGAAACCGCACGCAAGATCCTTGTATGGATTTATGTGGCAGGCGTACTCGGTTCATCTGCCGCAAAGGGTATAGAAAATATGCCGCGGTATCTGTCCGGTGAAATAGGTCTTTATGAACTGTTTCAAGGGCTCTCATCGTGGGGAGGATTCCTCGCGGGCGGCATTGTCGGTATGTGGCAACTGCACAAAAACAACGTAAATATTCAGGATTTTGCGGAAGCATCGGCTCTGCCGTCGGCAGCTATGATAGGAATAGGCAGACTCGGCTGTTTTATGGAGGGATGCTGTCAGGGGCTTGGCAAATACTGCAGCACACCTGAATGGTACCATGTACATTTAGCCGCAGACAACGAAGGTTTTTACAGGCTGCCAACGCAACTGACGGAGTCGCTTGCCGCCTTTGCAATATTGATCGTCACGGCATTTTTGGAAAAGTGCGTTTTGAAGAACGTGAAGCACGGTGGCATAGCAGTTGAATTTCCGCTCTTTATGTTGCTCTACGGTGGCTACAGATTATTCTGTGATGGATTGCGCGAAGTATATTCGCCTAAAGCGATATACGTATGGGGACTTGCCGTAGCGATCGCACTGGCTTGGCTTGCGTGGTCCTTGACGCGGCTTTACCGCATGAGAGATAAAAGACCTTACGATGAACACAAAATTCACACACAACCTTCATAAAACTAACATTGACTTACATTGACCTTATGTTATTATATGCGCGCTATGTAATTGCAGATATTTCGGAGGTGCAGAAAAGATGAAATTTAGGTTAAACAGCAGACTTAAGAGAGCAGGAACGGCATTGGCGGCAGCGTTTATCCTCTTTGCCGGAGGTGCGGTCGGTTCATATATCGCAGCGAAATACACGATAACACCGTCCGGTGTTCAGGAGATCGCCAAAGACCATGGCATATCGGTTGCATCGGCGTCATCAGAGACTAATGCAAAGAATCCGTACGTTGCGATAGTCAAAAGAAGTTCGCCCGCCGTTGTTAATATTGACGTTGAGGCGACAGTCGTACAGGAGGCAATGCCGAATCCATTTCAGGGAGACCCGTTTTTTGAGGAATTTTTCGGCAAAGATTTCTTCGGACCTCAGGGAGAAACGCGCAAAGTTCCGCGCAAAGGCACGGGATCTGGCTTTATAGTCAGCAAGGAGGGCTATATACTGACAAACGATCATGTTGTTGATGGTGCGGAAAAAGTAAAAGTAACGCTTCCGGATGGGAGAACATTTAACGCAAAGATAGTTGGACAGGATCCTACATTTGATATAGCGATCATAAGGGTGCAGAATGCAAAAGATCTGCCTGTTCTTACTCTCGGAGATTCATCTGCCACAGAAGTCGGTGAACAGGTTGTTGCGATAGGCAACCCGTTTGGATTTGAAAATACGGTGACAGCCGGAATAATCTCTGGTAAAAACAGGACATTGCAGGATGGCGGAGTGAGCTTCCATAACTTCCTCCAAACAGACGCAGCCATAAACCCCGGCAACAGCGGCGGTCCTCTCATTGACTTAAATGGTAGCGTAATAGGAATAAATACCGCGATCGTTCCTTACGCTCAGGGCATAGGCTTTGCGATTCCGGTCAATATGGCAAAGCAAATCATGAACGACCTTATAGAACACGGTGAAGTCCGCAGAGGTTGGCTCGGTGTCAGCGTTCAGCCGCTCACGGCGCAGCTCGTTGAAGCATACAAAATACCTGTAAAAGAAGGTGCCATAATCGCCGATGTGCAGAAAAATTCACCTGCCGAAAAATACGGACTGAAACGCGGCGATGTGATAGTAAAAGTCGGAGATACAGACATAAAGGACAGTGAAGGCGTTGTATTCGCAGTTCGCAGTAAACTTGCGGGTGACGATGTGCCGTTTGAAATCTACCGTGACGGCAAAAAAATGACTGTGACCGTAAAGCTTGCCGAGATAAAAAATTCCAATGGCGGCATGAAGAGCAATAACGGTAAAAACAACAAAGGGCGTAATACTAAACCGCAGGAATCAACAAAAATGGGAATAACAGTCGTCCAAAACAGCGAAGAGTTCAGCAAAAAGCATGGACTTTCGGAGAGCGACGGCGTAGTTGTAACCGAGATCAAAAGAGGATCAAAAGGCGAGCGCTTCGGACTTGCTGCAGGAGATGTAATACTTGAGATAAACCGCGAAAAAATAAACTCTGTCTCTGATTGGGATCGCATGATGTCAAAAGAAAAACAGGCATTCGGATTCCTCGTATCACGCAGAGGACAGACACTCTTCATATCAATGAGTGACGACTAAAGTCAGAGATCAACAACTTATGGGACTTCCGTCAAAAGCGGCAGTCCCATTTTATTTGTTATTTGATTTCCGTGTTTTCGCTCGCACCTTTCCATGTTCCTTATTGATAATCCAATAAATACTTGA
>JAUNMU010000011.1 GCA_030531745.1 Synergistes sp.
GTCTCAGCCCAGTATTTACAGGCTCTGACGCTTTTTTAACTGTCAAAGATGGGAACGTAACGGGGATATGATATATTTATTTTTGCTGGTTGTCAATCGGCGGTGTGTTTTTTTGCGGCAATCAATTTTCAAAATTTGTTAGCCGTTTTTGATAATGATTTTTCGCACGATTTGATCGGCTGTTGAAATTTTTTCGTTTCACGACGGATAAAATAAAACCGCCGCGAAGCGATTTTTCGCTTCGCGGCGGTCTTTATCTTTTGCCTTTTGGCGCGTGGATTAGTAATCCATTCCGGCCATATCGCCCATTGTTCCGGGCATTCCGCCGGCTGCGTCTTTCTTTTCCGGTTTGTCGGCAACGACTGCATCTGTCGTCAGTATCATTGCTGCGATTGATGCCGCGTTCTGGAGTGCCGAACGTGTAACTTTCACAGGGTCAATGATTCCGGCCTCAATCATATCAACATAGTCGCCGGTCGTTGCGTCAAGACCGCGGCCTTCTTTAAGACGATAGACTTTTTCAATGATGACATCGCCCTGCATACCGCTGTTGTGTGCAATAAGGAAGAGAGGCTCTGTGAGTGCCTTGCGGACGATCTTAGCACCTGTCTTGATGTCGCCGTCAAGTTTTGCGATCTCTTTGTCAAGCTCTTTTGTGCATCCAACGAGTGCCACGCCGCCGCCGGGGACGATGCCCTCTTCAACCGCTGCGCGTGTTGAGTTGAGTGCGTCTTCAATGCGGAGTTTCAGTTCTTTCTGCTCTGTCTCCGTTGCGGCGCCTACCTGTACGACTGCTACGCCGCCGACGAGTTTCGCAAGACGCTCCTGGAGTTTTTCTTTATCATACTCCGATGTTGAGTCGGCAAGTTCCTTTTTGATCTGCGCTGCACGATCCTTGATTGCTTCCGGTGCGCCGACACCTTCAACGATCGTTGTGTCTTCCTTTGTGACTTTAATTTTCTTTGCGTGACCGAGATCTGCAATGTCGGCAGACTCAAGTTTGCGGCCGATTTCTTCGCTGATGACTGTTGCGCCTGTTACTGTCGCGATGTCCTGCAACATTGCCTTTCTGCGGTCACCGAATCCGGGAGCCTTTACAGCTGTGACCTGGAGAATACCGCGCAGTTTGTTGACTACGAGTGTCGCAAGGGCTTCACCTTCAACATCTTCTGCGATGATGAGGAGCGGTTTTGCAAGCTGTACGCTCTTCTCAAGAACGGGGAGCATATCCTTGACGTTTGAAATTTTGCCGTCAACAATGAGGATATTCGCATCATCAAGCACCGCTTCCATACGATCGGGATTTGTGATCATATACGGGCTGAGGTAGCCTTTGTCAAACTGGAGACCTTCAACGGTCTCAAGTGTTGTGCCAAGGCTCTTGCTGTCTTCCACGGTGATGACGCCCTCTTCGCCGACCTTTTCCATTGCTTCGGCGATAAGCTCTCCAACCTTCTTGTCGTTGGCTGATATTGAAGCTACCTGTGCAGTCTTTGTGTGACCTTTAACGGGGACTGCCTTTTTTTTCAGCTCTTCAACGACTATGTCCGTTGCGATCTCCATACCTTTGCGAATCTGCATGCCGTTTGCACCGGCGGCAACATTCTTTATGCCTTCGCGAATCATTGCGCGGGCAAGAACTGTAGCCGTTGTCGTTCCATCGCCTGCCACATCGTTCGTTTTTGACGCGACTTCCTTTATGAGCTGTGCGCCCATATTTTCAAACGGATCTTCAAGCTCTATTTCTTTCGCGATGGTAACACCATCGTTTGTGATCATCGGTGAGCCGAATTTCTTCTCAAGAACGACATTGCGCCCTTTGGGGCCGAGTGTAATCCCTACTGTGTCCGCTACTTTATTGATTCCGCGTTCCATAGCGCGGCGTGCATCTTCTCTGAAAAGCAATGTTTTTGCCATAATATAGTTCCTCCGATTTCTGATAGTATTTCTTAAATTATCTTATTTAACGATTGCGAGAACGTCTCTTTCGCCGATCACGAGATATGTCTCGTCATCAACCTTGACTTCCGTTCCGGAATATTTGCTGTAAATGACCTTGTCTCCGACCTTGACTTCCATCGGCTGACGTTTGCCGTTATCAAGAATCTTTCCTGCGCCTACTGCTACGACTTCGCCCTCTACCGGTTTTTCTTTAACTGTGTCGGGAAGCACGAGTCCACCCTTTGTTTTTTCCTCGTTCGGTGCTGCTTTTACTACTATTCTGTCTCCAAGCGGTGTAAGTTTCATCAGTAAATCCTCCTGTCAATCTTTTGTAATGTTAGCACTCACACCAAGCGAGTGCTAATTTATCACAACAAGTGGGATTTTAGTGTGTGATGCGGCTTTTCTCAAACGCAATTATTGTAAAATATTTTTTATAATATGGATATATATCTATTTATCTTCTATTATCTCGTTTTTTCGTATTTTTTTTGACTTTACTAAATCTTAGCGTCAATGTTTTCTCTTTCGCATTTATCGGCACATCGTTTTTTTCATCTGCGGAGTATTCCGTATTTTCGGTTATCTTTATCTTTTCTATTTTATCCTCAAAGCCAAAGACTGATGTGTCTATTTTATTGACCTCAGCGTCTATCTTTTCCATCCCGGCAAAACGGTATTCCTCCGGCAGACGGTTTGCGAAACGCTTTACCTTTAGCAGCGCTTGAAGATAATTACGCTCCGTCTTTTTGATTATCTGCGCACATTCAAGCGCGTCCGGCATTTCATACTCGGCAAAGAGACGCGCTATCTCTATGTTGGTAACGCGCTCCATTTCATCGCTCCATATATCGCCTAATATTTTTTTTACCTTTCTGCGTTCGCTGCTGCTTTCTATCGCAGCAAGCATCTGTGTTATGTCGTGCAGTGCCTTTTCAACTTCCCTTTTTACGGAACGCAGCGACCTGCGCGGCATGGAACACTCTGCTATCATAGCGGCTTCCGTATCTACGTCGGCTTCCTTTCTCAGAAGTCGTGCTATTGCGGGCAGCAGTCTTATCTTTGCCTCTTCTTTGGGTTTGTTGAGGATTTCAAGATACAGGAGCGCTGTATCGTAATCAAAGTTTTCGCATTTGCTGCGCGGAATGTATGTCACATAGCCTGTCTCAAAGTATCCTCTGCGTCCGGCACGCCCCGACATCTGCATAAATTCGTTTTTTGTGAGAGGTCCGTCTATAAATTTTGCCATCTGTGCAAAGACGACTGTCTCCGCCGGCAAGTTTACACCGAGGGCAAGCGCATCGGTACCTGCGACAACGTCAATTATTCTTTCACGAAACGCAGTTTCAACAAGCAGTTTCTCCTTTGGCAGCATGGAGCCGAAGTACATACCAACACCGTGCAGCATTGTTTCCGGAATTTTGTTCACCTCAAGTATGAATGCGATCTCTCTAAGCCTTTTTTCAGCATCGGAAGCTATCATTGGACGTGTCCTTGCAGTCTGCGCCGCCGTCCACTCTACGCCTTTTTTTGAGAATGAAAATATAAGAGCGTCATGAATTTGGCAAAAGCGTATGCCGGTCTGTTTATAGACAAGTTTTGTTGCGCGTTTGTCAGTTTCGCAAAGAATAAATCTGCGCCGTGCCATCTCCTCAATGTAGGTGTGTACCTTTTCGGGACTGCCGAATGTTGCGGACATAACAAGAATGAGACTGTCCTCTGATGTCCTGCGAAGTCCGTCAATGTATGCGCGTGCGCGCTCGCTGTCGCTGAATATGTAGTGAAATTCGTCAATTATTACCCTTTGTCCGCTCTGCGCGGCATATTTCAGCGTATATATCTCCTGAGTACAACACAAGACAGGCGCGTTCTCATTTTTTTTGAAGTCGCCTGTTTCTATGCCGACGTTGAAGCCCATTGATTTCAGTTCAAGGTATCGTTCGTTTGAAAGTGCCTTTATGGGGGCGGTGAATATGATGCGTCCTGACGGGAAAAGAGTATTTCCATCCCTGTCTGTAAGTCCAGCCCATATATACGCGACCCACGTTTTTCCGCTTCCGGTAGGAGCGGAAAGCATTGCATTATCACCTGCGATTTCGCGCAGTGCCTTTTCCTGCCATTCGTAGAGCATCACAGTTTTATCCGCATAACGGGAATACGCCGTCCGACGATCCACGGTGTTTCATATTCGCCGATTTTTTCCGCGCCCATATACTCGTAAAAATCCTGCGCGTAGGGGTCTGATAGTATGTAAAGTTCGTCTGCTCCCAGCACTGTTTCCGCTATTTCGCATGCGTGAAGAAAGAGTTTTCCCCCAAGTCCCGTGCCTATGTATTCCGGCAGCACCCACAGATGTTCAAGGTGCCACTTGCCATCTTTCTTCTCCAATGCACAGAACGCCGTTATCTCTTCCGTTTCTTCGTTCTCAATGACGTAGGTAGGATTATTTTCAATAAACTCCTGTGTTATGTTGAGCATGGTACGAAACATCGCCATCACATCGGCAGGATAGTCCCAATATGACTTTGATCTCCATGCAACGTCCGTAAGTATTTCGGCATCTTCCGGGTTTGCCTGACGCAAGTGAACGTCATCGTCATACATTTCGCGTTATCAGCTCCTTAGCTTTTGTCGCCGCAAATTCAGCCGCGCACACATCGGTGCGCAGCTGAATTGTACCATATACTGCGTATCTTTGTGCAGTATTATCCGCGTGCTGCTCTGTAAATCGCGGCTATGTCGTCACAATTGAGTTTTTTGAACGCGCCGACCGTGCGTGTGCCAAAGAACGTGCATTTTTCAGCAAGCTCGTCTATCTGACTGTCGGTGAGTTTATAACCGAGTTCGCGGATATTTGTCGGCATATCAATGCTGCGGCAGAAATCTTCAAATGCCGCTATTCCGAGTTCCGCGGCCTCTCTGTCGTCATTTTCGCCGCCAACTTCCATAACCTGTCTTGCAAACTGTGCAAAGCGCGAATAATCCGCGTCCATTACATAGCGTGCCCATGAGCCCCATACGGCGGAGAGCCCCGGCGCGTGTGCGCAGTCAAACATCCCGGAGAGTTCATGCTCTATCTGATGTGTTGCCCAGTCCTCGCATAGACCGCAGCCTGTCAGTCCGTTATGAGAAAGACTTGATGCCCACATAAGGCTTGCGCGTGCATCGTAATTTGCCGGTTCGTACTTCAAGGTAAAGGCAGACCGCATAACGCTGCGCAGAAGTCCTTCCGCAATCTCGTCCGTTACAAAGAGGTCTCTTTCGCGTGAGAAGTATCTTTCCATTGTGTGCATCATTATGTCAATGATGCCGTTTGCGGTCTGCGCGGGCGGCAGCGTGTATGTCAGTTCAGGATTCATAACGGCAAAACGCTGGCGGGATAGGTCGTTTTTATATCCTCGTTTCAGCCATCCATCCTCGTTTGTTATGACGCTTGAATTGCTCATCTCGCTGCCTGCGGCGGCTATCGTAAGTACACACCCCATCGGCATTGCTTTTTTGGGCACGGCCTTTCCGCAGTAGAAATCCCATACATCTCCCGCGTAGGGGACACCGTAGGCTGTCGCCTTTGCCGTGTCTATGACGCTTCCGCCACCAACCGAAAGTATGAAGTCAATGTTTTCTTCTCTGCATACGTCAATGCACTCATATACCTTTGAAAGCCTGGGGTTCGGTACGACACCGCCAATCTGCGTAAATCTTATGCCCTCGGCAGAAAGGCAATACGATATGCGGTCAAGAAGACCGCTTTTTTTTGCACTTTCGCCGCCGAAGATGACAAGGACGTTCTTCCCACCGAATTCACGGACGAGTTTTCCTGTATCATTTTCAGCATCTCTGCCGAATACTACTTTTGTTGGTGCATAATATGTGAAACTTGGCATTTTGATTCCTCCTAAAATTTATATATCACTGAATGTATATCCTGTCTTCAATTCCGCTTTCAGAGGGACTGAGAGAGGATTTGCCTCCTCCATTGTCCTTACAAGCAGTGCGCCGACCTCTTCGGTCAGATCCTCACGGCACTCACAGACGATTGAGTCGTGGACTTGAAGGATAGTGAGTGCGGTCGGAAATTCTTTTGCAAGCGCACTGTCAAAGCGCATAAGTGCGATTTTGGCTATGTCTGATGCTGTACTCTGTATCGGTGAATTCACGGCGATTCTGTCTGTCGGGCTGCCTCCGCCTGCGTGTTCTATGCGCGGCACTTCGGCAAGCGGCCTGATACGCCCAAAGAATGACCTTGTGCAGCCGTCGGCACGTGCCATCTCAGCCGTATCTTTAATATAAGCCTTTACATTGGGCAATACTTCAAAGTATCTATCAATCATTCTTGCAGCAGCATGACGCGGTATCCCCAAACGCTGCGCAAGCCCGAATGCACTCATGCCGTATATAAGACCGAAGTTCACTGTCTTTGCGAAATGCCTCTGTTCAGCCGTTATATCTTCCGGCAGCAGACCGAATATCCATGATGCCGTCTTTAAGTGTATATCTTCTCCGGCAATAAATGCGTCTATAAGTTTCTCCTCTCCGCTGTAATGTGCAAGGACACGCAGTTCTATCTGTGAATAGTCGGCTGCGACAAATATACCGGACGCGCTGCGCGGCGTAAAGCATGCACGGAATTTATCCGCCCATTCTCCGAATACCGGCATATTCTGAACATTTGGGTTTCGGCTTGCAAGCCGTCCGGTGCCTGTAGCAAGGTGGTCAAATGTTGAATGGATCACGCCTCCGCTGTTTTCCGCATACTTAAGGAACGGCTCAACAAATCCGCCCTTGATCTTTGCCTCCTCGCGGAAATTTATGATCATCTTCGGCACACGGCACATAGGTTCCGGAAGTGCCGCAAGTTCTTCAAGCACAGCCGCACCGGTTGAATATCCTGTCTTGTTTTTCTTTATGGGCGGAAGTTTCAGCGTATCAAAGAGAAGAGATGCAACCTGTTTCGGGGAAGCTAAGTTTACTTTCATACCGACATAAGCGTCTAATTCCCGCTGATGCTCTTCAAGCGATGCGGTTATCTCCTTATTCAGCGCAGTAAGTTTTCCCATATCCGCATGAATACCGTTCAATGACATCTTTGCAAGAGAGAAAGAAAGCGGAATGTCTATCTTGTGCATAACTTCGTGAAGCCCTTTTTTCTCAAGATCATCACCCAACACGGAATAATATCTTATGAGATTTACGGCAAGTTTTATTCCGTCAGGCAGTTCTTCGCCAAGTGATTTTTCAAGCCCACTGAGGCCTGCCCTGTCCGGATGAATGAGATAATTTGCACCTTCAAGATCAAATACATTCTCATCCTTTGGCATGGGAAAATCCGCAAAACGCGTTATAAATTCACGCAGACCGCAAATATACAATATGCCGCGTACCGTCCATTTTTTGAATTCTGCCAAGGCAATCGTGTCTTTGTGCGAGAAGAGCGCAAAATTTCCTTTATCGTCCGCAGCGGCAAGTTCCTCACCGACCGCTGCAAGTGCTATTCGGTCGGATCTAAGGAGTTCCGACAGCGAAATTTTATTTGGTTCTATTGTCTCATTTTGTTCTTTGGCTTTATGCTCCTCCGATACCCCGAAATGTTCTGCTATCTTTCTCAGATCAAGCCTTTCGCAGAGCGCGGCAAGAGCATCAATGTCGGGATTGTTTGAAGTAAGCAGTGCTGTCGGTGTCGGTTCTACATTTTGCGGCAGCACAAGTGCGCGGCTTGCAAAGGCAAGTTCTCTTCCGGCTTCTAATTTTGTTCTGCGCGCTTTAACGACCGATTCTATGTTTTCGTAAATGTTTTCAAGTGAGCCAAAGTGAACAACAAGATCGGCCGCAGACTTTTCGCCTATGCCGGGGACTCCCGGAATATTGTCTGCGCTGTCGCCGAGAAGCGCAAGGTAGTCTGCCGTATTAGGCGGATCAAAATTGTATTTTTCTCTGAATGTTTTAAGGTCGTAGTATCCGAAGTCCGTAACGCCGCGCAGCGGACGTATAACGGAAATATCCTCGGTTATTGCCTGAAAGAGGTCCTTATCTGCTGAAAGTATCCTGACATTCCAACCCTCTGCGGCACTTGTGCGTGCGGTTGAAATTATGCAGTCATCAGCCTCAATGCCTTCGCGTATGATCACAGCAAGACCTGCGGCACGGCAGAAATCAATTATAAGAGGCATCTGTATCTTGAACGATTCTGGCGTTGGCTTCCTTGTACCTTTGTAGTCGTCTGCCATTTCATGGCGCTTCGTATGTCCGCCGGGATCAAAAAATATTCCGACTGCCTCGCTTGCCCATTCGGAAAGAGCCTTTTGCAGCATATTTGCAAAGCCCACTATGGCATTTGTCGGCGTACCGTCTTTCGCAGTCAGAGTATCCGGCAATGCGTAAAATGCACGGAACGCAAGTCCGTGTCCATCTATCAGAAGCATATTTTTTTTCATATATAACACCACTGCCCACTTTCGTATATAATAAAGAGCGCGGCTCGTTCAATTGTTGCCGCAACGACGCATAGCGCAGCTACTGATGTTATTTTAACGTATTATCTGCACTTATGCGCATAATATAACCGAATTTTTATGGGAGGAAATACAATGGCTGAAAAATACAGAGTAAGATTTGCGCCGAGCCCCACGGGGTCGCTTCACATAGGCGGTGCGCACACAGCGCTTTTTAACTGGCTGCTTGCACGCAGGAGCGGCGGTTCATTCATACTCCGCATTGAGGATACGGACAGAGAACGCTCAACTAAAGAATACGAAGATAGTATTCTTGACGGTCTCAGATGGATGGGACTTGACTGGGACGAAGGCCCCGATAAGGGTGGAGATTACGGACCGTACCGTCAATCGGAAAGAATGGATCTGTATAAGAAATACGAAGAAAAGCTCCTTGACGAGGGCAAGGCTTACAGAAAAGATGACGCGACCTTTTTCAAAATAGTCCCGGGGAAGCACGTCAGTTTTCATGATGAAGTTTACGGTGACATAGACGTTGAGAGCGAGAAAGTATCTGTTAATCAGGACAACACTGTAAAAGACATAGTCATAATGAGACGCGACGGAATGCCGACGTACAACTATGCTGTAGTCATTGACGACTATTTCATGGGTATAAATATGGTCATACGCGGTGAAGATCATGTGATAAACACACCGAAGCAGCTGCTCATATATGATGCGCTCGGATTTGAGCGGCCGCACTTTGCCCATCTTCCGATGATTTTGGGGAAGGATAAGAAAAAACTTTCCAAACGTCAGGGTGCGACATCTGTCTTTGAATACAATGATATGGGCTATATGCCGGACGGCGTCTTTAACTTCCTTGCGCTCCTCGGCTGGTCGCCGAGAAACGGAGAGGAGATCTTTACGCGCGAAGAAGCAGTTGAGCTCTTTGACATAAAAAATGTCACAAGAAAGGCCGCAGTCTTTGATATGGACAAGCTGAACCATATCAATCAGGAACAAATGAAACGTATGTCGCCGGAAAAACTTCTTTGCGTGATTCGTCCTTTCTGGGAGGATATGGGACTGCCCACCGATAAATTCAGCGACGAGTATCTTGCAGGCGCACTTCAAACCTTGGGAGGCAGAGGGCAGACTACAATACAGGTCGCTGAGTACAGCGACTACTTCCTGGATTTTTCAAAGGTAACGGAACGCTACGACGGAAGCAACGCAAAAGAAGAAATACGCCCCAAACTGCGCAAGATATACGCAGAGCTTTTGGACGACTGGGGTGACGGCACATTTGAACATCTGCACGAGAGCGCAGAAAAAATATTTGCCGAAAACGACAGCACGATGAAAGAATCTGCAACGCCGATGCGTTGGGCACTCACAGGCAGAAAGGTAAGCCCCGGCGTATTTGAGGTAGCCGCCCGTCTTGGAAAAGAAGAAACGGCAAGGCGGCTTAGATATTTCGGTCTGCTGTAATCGGCAAGCCCTCTGAGTTTTATCGCGAGCAACGCAGAGCGAGGGCAAGTCGCTTATCGGTGACTTGCCCTCGCTCTCTCCTATACTGTTTTATTGTTCCTCATCTGCCAAAAATTGTCCCTCATCGGTAGGGATCTTCTCAACGTTTTTCAAAGCTCTTTTTATAGCGTTTGTGCGTTTTCCCGTCAGTTCATCAAGCTCTTTACCGGCCTGCTCTATCCTCTGCTTTGTTTTGTCAAGACTTTCACCGAACTTCTCAAATTCTGTCTTAACCTTTCCAAGCAGCTGCCACACCTCACCGGAACGCTTTTCTATGGCAAGTGTTCTAAATCCCATTTGCAGACTGTTCAGGAGTGCGCAGATAGTAGCGGGACCTGCGGGTACGACACGGTACTCACGCATAATACGTTCACAGAGACCATCTATCCGCAAGACCTCGGCGTAAAGGCTCTCTATGGGAAGATAGAGTATGCCGAAATCTGTCGTGTAAGGCACTTCTATGTATTTTTCGTGTATCGTCTTTGCTTCGTCAAGTATCCGCTGGCGCAAAGCCTTCTGAGCTGCCGCTGTCTTTTCCTTGTCTGCCTCGTCTGATGCTTCAATCAACCGTTTGTAATCCTCCATCGGAAATTTTGCGTCTATCGGAAGCATAACATTTTCGTTTTCGTCTTTGCCGGGAAGAAGTATCGCAAATTCAACACGGTCTGAACTCTTTGGACGTGTAGCTACGTTTTCCGCATACTGTTCTTTCGCAAGTATCTCTTCAAGAATCTTACCAAGCTGCATTTCTCCCCATGTTCCGCGCACCTTCACATTTGAGAGAACTTTTTTCAGGTCGCCCACATCCGACGTAAGTGCCTTCATTTCACCAAGCCCCTTATGAACTTGTTCCAAACGCTGCGAAACATTCGTAAATGCTTCCCCAAGACGTTTCTCAAGTGCGGAATGAAGTTCTTCGTCAACCGTCACACGCATTTTTTCAAGCTTTTCTTCACTGCTTTTGTGCAGTTCACGCAGACTGTTTTCAAGGGAGGTGCGCATCGTTTCAAGTTTTTCTTCGGTCAATCTGTTTATCTCCGCTATCTGACGTGAAAATGCGGAAAGGCTCTCTGTCTGCTGCGCTCCTATCTCTTTCACACGCTCTGCCTGAGAGTCACCGAATGTCTTTATCCCGCGCGAAAGCTCCTCGCGTGCTTGCGCCGCCGCTTCGCGTTCTTCTCTGCGCATCGCAGCAAAGCCATCGTTCATATTCTTCACCGTCTCGTCAAGGCGCGTTTCGGCACTGTGCATACGATCTGAGATCTCACGCACCGTCTTAGCCGACGTATCGGCCGCGGCACTCACCTTTGAAAGCGTTATTAAAATGTAGATGCTTACGGCAACTATCGCGGCCGCAGACACTCCGCAAATTATATACAGCATTTGCACACCTCTCTTTGCATACCTTGTATTGTCACTAAATTATTCTTCCGCATTTTTTTCTCCGTTGATAATGTTTATCCTTCCATCCGTGGTAAGTGAGATCGGTTTCTTGAATGATGCCATATATTGTGCAAAGTGCGTCTGTGCCGGCTGCGGCAGAATGGTTTCGCTTTTTTTATCCCAGAATTTTACGGTATAGTCAAGCGCGGCGACCTCGTAAATTTTGCTGTCATCAAGCGGCTGCCATCCATCCTCAGTATTTACGGTGATATTTTTTACTCTGTTTCCCATTTCTTTGAATTTACGACCATCAACCAAGGCAGGTTTTCCCAATAGGTCTATATCAAAGCGAATCCCGGTCACCTGAAGAAATTCGCCGTTGTACATCCGCGTATTCCAGTCAAAATTATCGTTCGGACCAACAAGCGAGGAGGCAGACATTTCAAGCTGCTTTCTTATTTCAAGCCCCGTCACCGATACTTTTGATATTTTTGAGTCAAATGGCATAAGGTCAAAAAGATCGGAGACACAGAAATTACCGGGAGCTATTATTTTAGTGCTGCGCAGCGCACCGCCGTTGATCATTCCTATCTTTGTTCCCGCAGTGCTGCACATTGCATCACACAAGAAACTTCCCATTGCGTTTTCCCGCGAACGTGTACTCTCCTTTGCAACGTCCACGCTCAGTTTGAGATTACACAGAGACGTCTTTGCGGAGCCTATTGCCTCTGCGTTTCTTCTCATTCCTTCAATGCCCAATCTTTGGCTCTTAGGCTCGGATCTTGTTTCGTTCTTCACAGTGAGTAGCTTCCATGAACATTTTTCGGGAACAAGTCTCCCGTTATCAACAACGGCGTCAAGTCTACCGGCAAAACGTCCGTCAAGCCCTGCCTGTCCTATGATCGTGCGGCTGCGGCTGTTTTTTACGATAACCGCATTTTTCAAAGCATCATGAGAATGTCCGCCGATTATGATGTCAATGCCGGGAACAGAAGCCGCAAGTTTTTTGTCAAGCTCAAGACCGATGTGTGTCAGTGCGACAACACAGTCAACACTCTTTGCACGAAGCTCCGCAACATATTTCGCCGCGCATTTTTCAATGTCGGTGTCAACTTCAAATTCCACGGAAGAATTTTCAAGGCTTTTCAGCTCCGGCGTTACAAGTCCGAATAAACCGATCTTCACACCGTCTCTTTCAATTATGATGCTCTTTGAATAAAAATTTTCAACATCGGGAGATGTGAATTTAATATTTGACGCAAGCACCGGAAATTTAAGATTTCTGCCTATATCAGCAAGAAGATCGATTCCGCAGTCAAACTCGTGGTTGCCAAGCACTCCGGCATCAAATCCGTTGACCGCAAGACCTTCGTATTCGGCGTGTCCGCCCTGCAGTCCGCCTTTCAGCCCAAGGACAATATCACCGCCCTCAAACAGAAAGATAGGTGCATCGGAATCTTTTGCGATAATTTTTTTCTCTCTGTTAATAAGATATATAGCGCGTGTCATACCACCCTCTTTGGTGATCTTTACATCTTTCAGCTCAGCTCCGGCTCTGTCCGCTCCCTTCATCGGAAGGATATTGCTGTGGGGATCGTTCAACGTAAGAATGTGAAACGCTTTCTCCTGAGCGTGCAGCGGCATCGCCGAAATGAACAAAACAAGCAGCGCGGTCAAGATCGCATTTGCGAATCGTGAATGTTTCATAAAAACATCTCCTTAAAATAGTCTGCAAAAATTATACACCGATAATCACATAAGCGCGAACACTGTTGCGAGAAAACGCAAAGAGTGTGTGCAAAACAGATGCACAACGGCGCAAAAGATACAGCACGAACAGCCGCGACCGCTTCGTAAATTTTTCGTAAATTTTTTGAAAAAATTTGAAAAATTTTTTTTGACCAGTCTTGACAAAAGCGACAATGACGAGTACCATTTATTCCGTTGGCAAGGTGTTGGCACTCGCAGGTGATGAGTGCTAACAGCGTTGACACAGTGGAGGTGTTGAGCGTGATCACAGAGAGACAGTTGGAAGTCGTTCTTTCCGTTGTGTATGAGTATATCAAAAGCGGCGAAACGGTAGGCTCGCGCACGGTTTCGCGCCGCTATCTCACGGGGCACAGCTCAGCTACCATACGCAACGAGATGTCCGATTTGGAGGATATGGGCTTTCTCAGGCAAACGCACACATCTTCCGGCCGCGTTCCTACAACTCAGGGCTACAGGCTCTATGTTGACTCGGTGCTTCAGCGCGTAAGCGGCACAGAACCATCCGTTGAGCTCCTGCACAAGGTTATGGAGAGACGCGAAGGGCTTGACAGAATGTTGAAGATCGCTTCGGACATGTTGAGCAGGACGTCCGACTATGTCGGTATTGCGGCTATAACTCCGCTTGACACCATTCGCTTCCGGCATGTTACCTTTGTTCGTCTCGGTGAAAGGCGTGTGCTTCTTTTGATAGTCCTTCAGGGAGGCATAGTTCATCAGAAATTTGTTGATATGGAGTACGATTTAGCGCAAGAGGATCTTGATTCGCTTGCCTCAGCAATAAATCGTTTCAGCGACCATCCGTGGAGCGAGGTGAAGTCATCTCTCCACACACTGCTTGCCGAAGAGATAGAGAAATATCACAACACATGCGTCAGAGCGCTTGCAGAGATTGATAAGATTCTCGGCGCAAGAAAAACAAGGGTATTTACCGGTTCTGTAAGTCACATAATGAAGCTTCAGGATTTTCAGGACTTGGGACGTATTCACGCTCTTTGTTCTTTCCTTGAGGAAGAGAGCAATATGTCGGCTTTGGTGAACCGCTGTTCTCTGAATGAGATGAATGTAATGATAGGAGAGGAAAACGGTTTGCCCGGCATGGAGGGGTCGGCTCTCGTTGCAGCGACAGGCGAAACCGGCGGGCAGAAGGCAGTCGTAGGCGTCATAGGGCCAAAGCGAATGGATTACGAAAAGGCTATAACTTCTATATGCGGAGTGCTGCGAGAGCTTGCATCCGACAACTGCAGAGAGGGGATATAGAAAAATGGAAGAACAGGAAAAACAAAAATACGAAGAGGAATGTTCGGAAAATGAAGTTGTGGATACCGAAACTCAAGCTGAAACAGAAGAAAAAAAAACGTCTGATCAGGCCGATGTATGCTGCGCCCACGAAGAATTGATCGCAAAGCTCAAAGATGAGGTGGCACGCGGAAGAGCGGATTATTTCAATCTCCGCACACGCATGGAAAGAGACCGTGAGAGCAACATAAAACTTGCGTCCGAAAAAGCCGTAAAAGAGATGTTGCCTGTATTTGAAAATCTTGAGCGCATTGCAGCCGCGATAGATGACAAAGAGAGCGCACTCGCAAAGGGCATATCAATGGTAGTAAAACAGTTTGAGACGGGACTTGCCAATCTCGGACTTGAGTTTATACCGGCAGACGGAACATTTGATCCGTCACTCCATGAGGCGGTTTTTATGGATCCGGTTGAAGATGAAGCAATGGACGGCAAGATAACCGGTATGATAAGCAGAGGTTACAAACTTGCCGGAAGAGTGCTTAAAGCATCGCAGGTAAAAGTCGGTAAATATAACGGCTGATTTCAAATTAAGGAAGCAACAGAACGGCGATACCTCGCCAAAGATAAAAAATATATATGAAAAGGTGGAGTTTTTTATGGCAAAAGTTATAGGTATAGACCTCGGAACAACAAACAGCTGCGTATCAGTAAAAGAGGGAGACAACGTAACGGTAATACCGAATCCCGAAGGACAGCGCACGACACCGTCGGTGGTGGCATTCACAAAAGAGGGCGAGATCCTTGTCGGACAGCTTGCAAAACGTCAGGCGATAGTGAACCCCGATCGCACGGTAATTTCCATTAAGCGTTCAATGGGCAGTGACAAGAAAGTCGCAATAGACGGCAAGCAGTACACACCTCAGCAGATTTCCGCGATGATTTTGCAGAAGCTTAAAAAGGACGCAGAGGAATACTTGGGGACAACAGTAACAGACGCTGTAATTACATGCCCCGCGTACTTTACGGACGCACAGCGTCAGGCAACAAAGGACGCCGGAACGATCGCGGGACTCAATGTTCAGCGCATCATTAACGAGCCGACCGCTGCATGCCTTGCATACGGTATGAACATTGAAAAGGGCGAACATAAGATAATGGTCTTTGACCTCGGCGGCGGAACATTTGACGTTTCCATCCTTGACGTTGCAGAGGGCGTATTTGAAGTCATATCAACAGCCGGCGATAACCTTCTTGGCGGCGATGACTGGGACAATGAAGTCCTTGTGTGGATGGCTGCCGAATTCAAAAAGACAGAGGGCATTGACCTTCTTAAAGACAAGATGGCGTCACAGCGTCTGCGCGAAGCGGCTGAAAAGGCAAAAATAGAGCTTTCATCAATGCAGGAAACGACAATTTCATTGCCGTTCATCACAGCCGACGCAAACGGCCCCAAACACCTTGAGCTGAAACTTACACGCGCAAAGTTTGAGGCACTGACGGCACATCTCCTTCAGAGGACAAAGACCCCTGTTGAAACGGCAATGAAGGACGCGGGGCTTTCCCCATCCGACATTGACAAAATTCTCCTTGTCGGCGGCTCAACACGTATGCCGATGGTGCAGAACATAGTCAAAGAGATCATGGGCAAAGATCCGACAAAGGGCATCAACCCCGATGAATGTGTTGCGATGGGCGCGGCATGGCAGGGTGCGATCATTACAGGCGACAACGATCAGGGAATAGTTCTCGTTGACGTAACTCCGCTTTCGCTCGGAATTGAAACACTCGGCGGCGTATGCACAAAGATGATTGAAAAGAATACAGCAATTCCGTGCAAGAAAAGTCAGATATTCTCCACAGCTGCGGATAACCAGCCGGAAGTTGAGATACACGTTCTCCAGGGAGAACGCGCCATGGCGGCTGACAACGTGTCACTCGGACGTTTCAAGCTTGACGGTATCAGACCGGCACCGCGCGGCATCCCGCAGATTGAAGTAACATTTGACATAGACAGAAACGGAATCGTCAATGTCAGCGCAACGGACAAAGGTACGGGAAAAGCACAGCACATTTCGATCCAGTCCTCACGTCTCACAGACGAAGAGATTGACAAAATGCGCCGCGATGCCGAAGCAAACGAAAGCGAAGACAAACGCCGCAAAGAAATTATTGAGGCGCGCAACGAGGCCGAATCGTACATCTACCAGGCAGAAAAGCTCGTCAAAGAGCAGGGGGCATCAAACCCCGATGCAGCCGGCAAAGTCAACAACAGAATTTCAAAGTTGCGTGACCTCATAAAGGGTGAGGACACAGAAGCAATAAAGTCAGAGAGCAAAGCACTTCTTGATGACCTTATGCCTTTGGCACAGGCCGCTCAGCAGGCAGGCGCAAATCCCGGAGCAACACAAGGCGCACCTCAGCAGGACAATCCCGACGAAGAGACCGTTGAAGCGGAATTCAGAGAAGAAGACAACAAGTAACCAAAACATTCAACATCTAAAGTATGCCGCAGGAATAAGCTCCTGCGGCATACTTTCGGCAAAACCGGAACATACGGACGCTGCTGTTTAACCAATATTGACAAATAGCGTATGGGTTGTATAATCCTTTAATTGCAGTGAGTGTCGCAGACAAAGACGGCAAAAAATTTTTAATGAGAGGTGAAGCGCGATGGCTGCTCCCGGTCAAAAAGATTATTATGAAATATTGGGCGTAAGCCGAAATGCATCGGCTGACGAAATAAAAAAGGCCTACCGCACTCTCACGCGGAAATATCACCCGGACTTAAACCCGGGCAACGCAGAAGCGGAAGAAAAATACAAAGAGATAAACGAAGCGCACGAAGTTCTCAGCGATCCCAAGAAGAAAGCTCAATACGATCAGTTCGGATACGTCGGCGATGTTCCGCCAAACGGAGGCGGATTCGGAGGATTTGGCGGTGCAGGTGGATTCTCTCAGGAAGATTTAGGCGACATCTTCGGGCAGTTCTTTGGAGGCGAATTTGGCGGCGCATCAAGACGCTCGTCAAACCCGAATGCGCCGCGCCGCGGTGGGGATTTGGAAGCGACTGTGACCGTGACGCTTGAAGAGGCATTCAACGGTACAACGCGAAAGCTTGAAATTCCGCGTATGGACACATGTCCGCACTGCGGAGGCACATGCGCGGAGCCCGGCAGCAAGACAAACACCTGCCCCACTTGCCACGGGTCGGGTCAGGTCTACAGCACTGTGAATACAATGTTCGGACAGATACAGCAACAGACGGTCTGTCCAACGTGCCGCGGCAAAGGCAAAAAAATAGAGCGCGAATGTAAGCAGTGTCATGGCAAAGGTCGCGTGAAGCGTGTGCAAAATGTTGAAGTAAAGATTCCCGCCGGAGTTGACACCGGTCTCAGACTCAGAGTATCCGGCAAGGGAGAGGCAGGAATAAACGGAGGTCCCGCAGGGGATCTCTTCATAGTGACCGAGATAATGCCCGATGCAAGATTTACGCGCAAGGGCGACGACCTTTATAACACAGTTGAAATATCATTCCCACAGGCCTCTCTCGGCTGCAAGGTGAAGATAGAGACATTCAACGGAATAGAGACACTTGACATTCCCGCCGGAACTCAACCCGGCACACGCCTTCGCATAAGAGGACGAGGAATGCCGCGCATAAATTCAAGATCAAAGGGCGACATGAACGTTCTTGTAAAAGTGCGTGTCCCTAAAAAACTGAATGATAAACAAAGACAGCTGCTGCGCGACCTCGCAAAAGAAAGCGGCGAGGAGACCGAGGGCTAAGCAACTGATTTCAAGCAAACTACAGAACAACAAATCGCACCTTCCGAAAGAAACCAAACGGAAGGTGCGAAAATTTTATGTGACATCTGAGCTAAATCTTACGCCTCGCAGTGGGCAATATCTTTATCCTAATTTGTTTGCCCTGACACACATACGCGCGGAAACTGCAAGAAATACGGCATTTGCCATCCAAGCTGCAAGAACAGCGGGAATTTTGCCGCTGTCACCGAGAGCACGGCTGAACGACATTATTACATAGTAGGCGAAGATTATAATTACACTCAATCCAAATCCGACACTTGAGCTTGATCGCTGCGGACGGCTGCCAAGCGCCGCCCCCAACACTCCGAATATAAGGCATGCCCACGGAACTGCAAGACGCAAGTGAAGTGCCATCCATAGTGCGGTCGTGCCTTCTCCCATCTTTTCTTTCAGGTCTATCGCAGAAAGCAGTTCGCTTATCGTCATTTCGTCCGGCGAGCCTCCGCTCATCGTTATCTCACTCGGACCCAAGGACAAGATCAAAGCCTGTCTGTTAAACTTAAAGAGCAAATCTATCTTTTTCGTAGTGCCGTCAATCTCATAGACAGCACCGTCATAGAGCCACCATGATCCTTTTTCCCATTTTCCTTTTGACGCAAAGACAATTCTTGCCATAAGGTCGTTTTCAAACTCTTCAACCGTTATGCCGGTCATCTCTTTTGTTCTGTTGTCAAGCTGATCAATGTAAATGACGCGCTTAACAGAGCCTTCTTCTTCTTCCTTAAGGAATATTTTTTTTGAGAACAGCGGCGCAGATTCATGCAGCACTTCATATTTCATTACGTTTGATGCCGCTCTTTCACTTATCGGCACAACACTTTCATTTATGACAAATGTGATTACCGATATAAAAAACGCAGCGACCGCAACAGGGCGTGCTATTCTCTGAAAGGAAAGTCCCGCGGATTTTAAGGCAACAATTTCCGAGTTTGAGGAAAGTTTGCCGAAGCCAAGAAGAGCCGACAAAAGGCAGCTCATAGGAATCGTCAGCACTACAAGCCGAGGCACATAATATATGAAGAGTCTGATTACGACGCCTACCGAAACACCTTTCTCAATGATCAGGTTTGCCATTTGAAAGAGCAGTCCGCCTGCCACAAGTATCGTGGTGAAGGCCACAAGTCCAAAGAGAAAAGGTGATTTCAATTCATTTAGAATAAATCTGTCAAGGGCACGTATCTTAAACGACATCTGCGGTATCTTCAACTTTATCATCTTTCGTTAAGCGTCATTATATATTCGCATGCCTCGCGCACAGCACCGTGTCCGCCTGCGTTTTCGGTTACCATATCGGCAGCATCTTTAACGGCACTCACGGCATTTGCGACCGCGATTCCAAGACCGGACCATTTTATACATTCAATATCGGGAGCATCGTCTCCGGCGTACGCAGTTTCACTCTGCAATATGCCCCACTCATCTGCCATATCTTTAAGTGCTGAGAGTTTATCCGCGACACCGTTTACACAGCGCGTTATCCTGAGGTTTTTTGCACGCTGTTCTGTCGGCGCGGAGAAACGACCGCTGATAAATACAATTTTTACACCACCCGCGAGAAGGCGCACTATACCCTGTCCGTCCTGAACGTCAAAGCGTTTCATTTCGCCTCCGGTACCGTCCATATATATCCCGCCGTCGGTCAGAGTGCCGTCAACGTCCATTGCAAACAGTTTTATCAATTAAATTCAGCTTCCTTACGTTTTTCTTCTCTTGTAATTCTCGGCGTAAGCCCGCGCGTGCAGCCTGCCGCAAAGTCAAGGAGCAGCCTCGCATCTTCGTCGCTGCCGTAATCCGCTTCAAGCTGTTTGAGCGCATTTGTCACTGTGAGCCCTGAGTTATATATGAGTTTGTAAAATCCGCGAATTTTCTGACGCCTCTTGGTGTCAAATCCTCTGCGGCGAAGACCTACACGGTTTATATCGTAAACACGCAGCGGTATTCCGGCTGACAGAGCATACGGAGGAACGTCCTGCGTTATACGAGAAAGTCCCCCTATCATACAATATGACCCGATATGTACAAACTGATGAAATCCGGTCATACCGCCTATAACAACATAGTCGCCGACATGTACATGCCCTGAAATGCCGGATTTATTTGCTATCGTGCAGTATTTTCCGACCTGAACATTGTGTGCTAAGTGTACGTTTTCCATAATGAATGTGCCTTCGCCGACTGTGGTTTTCTGTCCCTCTCCGGTTGCTCTGTTTATCGTGACATATTCACGGCATACGACTTTGTTGTCAAGCACAGCCCACGTCTCTTCGCCTTTATAGCTTAAGTCTTGGGGAGCTCCGCCGATTACGGCATGCTCATATATTACACACTCTTTTCCGAGTATCGTATATTCGCAGACTCTTGAAAATGGGCGCAGTATCGTCCCGTCACCTATCGTAGTTTTCCCGTCAACCACGCAAAAAGGACCGATTTTTACATCGTTTCCGAGTTCGGCGTTTTTATCAACTATGGCCGTAGGGTGTATCTCTATGCTCATTTTTCTTCAGCCTCCAAGGTCAGACTCGCTTTTATGACAAAGCCCATTTCAGCCTCGGCAACGACTTCGCCGTCAACCGTGGCAATAAATTCAAATTTTCCCATATCTCCGTAGCGTTTTTTGCACTTTGCGTGTGTTACAAGGCAGTCACCGGGTCTTACAGGCTTTCGGAATCTTACATGATCTATGGACGTGAGATATATGACCCTTCTTTTTCCGTCCGCAAATTCGGGCTGCAGTTTCAGAAGGACAGCACCCACTTGTCCCATTGCTTCAAGGATAAGCACCCCGGGCATGACAGGCTCGTCCGGAAAATGTCCTTGAAAAAAAGGCTCGTTGTATGTCACATTTTTGTAGCCTACAACAGATTTTTCGTCATCTGTGTCCACCACGTTCTCAATTCTGTCAACAAGGAGAAACGGGTAACGCTGAGGCAAAAACTTTAATATCTCATTTATATCCAAAACCAACTTACATTCCCCTATCTTAAGCTGAATTTATTACTCATCAGTGATGGATTTTTAGGTAACCACTGATTATATGCGCCATCCGCGTCACAGTCAGTGTGTTTTTAGCTTTCTCACCAATTTTCCGTGGATGCTGTGACCGGCACAGACCGCAACATAGTATCCGACCGGCGCTGTTCCCGTAAGTGCAAGATCGCCAAGCAGATCTATAACTTTGTGTGTAACACATTCAAAGGGGAAACGCAATTTCTGAGGTGACACAAGGCCGTTCTCATCAAATACCATCGCATTTTCAAGCGATCCTCCCTTTGCAAGACCATTTGCCTTAAGGTACAAAAGCTCGCGCGTCAGACAAAATGTCCGCGCCCTTGATATTATATTATAAAATGTCTCTGTGGTGATGTCGTACTTGATTTTCTGAAAACCAATCGGTGTACCGGAGTAGTCAATCATGTAGGTTATGGAAAGTTTATCCGACGGCAGCGCAAAAAGCAGTCTGTCTCCGTTATTCTCTTCAACGGCAAGCGGTACAGCGATTGACAGGTTATTTCTTTTGCCGCCTATTTCGGCAAGTCCTGTTTCCTTTATTGCTTCGGCAAATGGGAACGCGCTCCCATCCATAATAGGGACTTCACCGCCATTAAGTTCAATCTCAATCGCATCAATGCCCATACCTACGACTGCCGCGAGTAAATGTTCACCTGTGCGCACCGACACGCCGTTTGGCAGCGAAAATCCCGTTAAGCGGCAATCTTCTTCAACAACGGCGTCGGCAACCGACGCAAGCCCATCTCTGCCTCTGAAATATATCCCGCATTTGTCGCATGGGCGAAGCGTAACGGTTGCATATTCGCCTGAGTGCAGCCCTATGCCGGAAAGTTTTATCTCATCTTTAATCGTCAGCATATTTTTTCTCCGTTTCTTCAAACTTGCGGGAAATATTTTTTACTTGCTGTATAAGTTCGGGCAAGTAGCGGATTGACGCCTGTTCGCGCAGATCTCTTCTGTGTTCTCTCGCAGGGAAACCGGAGAAAACAGATTTCGCCGGAACATCGCTTGAGACACCGCTGCGTCCTGCAATCGTACACCCATCACCGATCGTTGCATGGTTTCCGACGCCGGATTGTGCCCCCATTATGACCCTGCTGCCCACCTTGCTGCTGCCGGCAAGCCCCGACTGTGCAACGATTATCGTATATCCGCCGACCTCACAGTTGTGCCCTATTTTTACATGGCTGTCTATCTTTGTATTGCAGCCAATGTGCGTTTCTCCGAATGTTGCACGGTCAACCGATGAACATGCCCCAACTTCAACACCATCGTCAAGACGCACAATGCCTATCTGAGGGATTTTTACCATACCGTGTTCGGGTGACGGCACAAAGCCGAAGCCCTCGCAGCCTATAACGCAATTTGCGTGTAAAACACATTTATTGCCTATCTTTGTATTCTTGTATATTACAACTCCGGGCTCAATTATGCAGTTTTCTCCTATCTCCGTATCTTCGCATATCACGGCGTTTTCCATAATGACAGAACCGCGCCCAACTTTAACGCCCGATTTTATCACAGCGCCATCAGCAACAGATACATTGTCCGCGATCCGGGCGTCGTCTGCAACAAACGCATGAGAGGAAACTCCGTTATGCGGCTTATTTTTTTCGTCAAAGAACGACAAAAGCGCGATCAGCGATATGCGCGGGTCATCTGCTTCAACGCCGCTTTCCCCATCCCTGATCCAGCCTCTGTTTGTGAAAAGCACGGTCCCCGGTTTTACGCACGAAATATATTTTTTTTCCCAGAGCGGTGAGATGCTTCCTTGAAAATATTTCTCAGGCGGCATGACCGATGTTATGACAACGGACGGATCGCCCTTTGCCTCGCCGTGAACAAGCGCTGCTATCTCCGCAAGAGTAATGCCATTAACCATTGATCTCAGTTCCTTTCCACATACAGAGCAGCTGCAAACCAATGAGCCGCTGTTTTCTCGCGTTTATCCATATATCGTGTATCAGTCGGCGTTTCCCTAAAGCGTTCCTATCAATTTAAGGAACCACTTATCCTTATCTCTTGAATCGTATTCGGTTTCTATGGATAAATTTTTGGTGGCACGCCAACCCACAGCACCATTGAGCTCACCCATTTCACCGAATCTTACCCAAAAATACAATCTCTTTGGCTGTGCATCCATGGAAAATTTTACCCACCACATATCATCTCTTGTATCCCATTCTCCGCCGAGCCAAAAATCATTTATCGGTCTGAAACGAAGACCGAGTCTGTACGACATACTCCACTGCTGAAGTCCGAGAATACCTTCTCCGTACATTTCTATTGGAAGACGCTCAAGCACTTCAATCTTTCGTCCGAGGTGTATGCCCAACTCCGCAGATCTTGTCTCATTGCCAGCAAAGACAGATGCCCACGCGGAAATTGTGTACAGACGGCTTTCAACTCTCATATCAAGCTGAGAGATTTGTGACGGTTTGAAATTAGCCCTTGCCTCCGCAGCTGCCCAAGACGTCATTCTCTTGTCGTTCACAACCACTTCGGCCATTGAGTTTATTTCTCTGCTGTGCATTGCCGCCCACTCCACAGGGACTCCGATAAGCGGAGCAACCTCTGCCATAACGGATCCTCGCATATCTTCATAAAAAACAGCAGGCAGAGAGGTTGAAACAAGCGACGGAGTCACAGCAAGCACCAAAGGCATTTGAGGCGTAAATGAAACCGTCATCACCGTGATCTTATCACGCTTTGAAAGCAACAGAGATACTTTCCAGCCCGGAACGATGCGTTCGGCGATCTTTTCAACCTCACTAAGGAGAGCCTTGTCAGACCAGTTAAGCGCATCTATCGGCACGCCCTCAAGAAGTGACATCACATCTTCCGCAAATGACACCGTATCGGAACGAAACCATTCGTTAAGAGGCGGCTTCAAATCAGGCGAAGATATCTCAACAGACCATTCGCGGAGTTCTTCTGACGGAGCAAAAGTGACGTCAACGTCATCGCCCTCTTTTACATCAACACTTACGCGATAGCCGGAAAATATGCGGTTTGCAACAGTTTCCAAAAGCAGCTCTTTTGACGAGGATTTGCGCGATGCCGGAATATTTTTATAAACATCATTTAGGCTCTGCAAAGCCGGCTTTTCCTGCCAGTATGGCAGACCGCTTATTCTTATCGCCGCCTCTGCTCCGGCACAAGCACACAAAACAACAGTTGCGGCGAATATGGCCGCAACTATTGAACATATCCCGATATTTATACTGTTAGAACATCTCGCCAAAACCAAAATGGAATCTGCCCTCGTTGCCGTCCGCGTAGTCAAGGCGCAAATTACCCATTGGTGTATTCAGACGTATGCCGACACCGGGAGCCGATCCCCAGTCATCGCTTCCGTAGATAAGCTCGCTTCCGTCAACATTGGTTCTGCCGGAATCCCACGCACGTCCCACGTCATAGAATGCAACGATGCTAACTATTTTCTGAATAGGTATGCGAAGCTCAAAATTCGCAAGCACTGCCTTGCGGCCGCGGTAGTAGTCGTCCTTGTACCCACGCAGGGTGTTATCGCCGCCGAGTTTGTACATATCATCGTAAGGCATATCGCCGTTTGACCACCCCGCCATAACTCTTGCCGCAAACGACACAGGCTGTCCCCCGAAACCGTCAAGGATACCGGTGTCAAAGAGCCCCTCAAGGAAATTGCCGACCGGAATATAGACCTTGCCCTCAAACCAGTATTTCAGATAATTGTAATTGTTGTAATCCGTATCAGCCTTACCAACCATAATGTTCAATGTTTCAATATCGCCTTTTTTGACCTCTGAGTATTCGTCCAAATTAAAGCGGCGTATTGAACCGGTTGCCGAGTAGTAATTACCCTGCGCAAGTTCGTCCTCAATAAGTCTTGCTTTTTCTCTTTCCTTTGCCTCAGGGTCGGGGAAATCTTCGTTGAGACCGCTCCTCTCCCTTATGTTGCTGTTATTTGTATTATGCCAGTCTAACGTAAGATACCAGTTGTATTTTGACGTGTCACTGAATCTTTTACCGAAACCAACGTATGCGCCGTACCTGTCTCTGTCGTATTCCAAATACTGTTTGCCTCTCTGATAAAGATAGATGTCGCTCCAAACGTGTTTGTAGCCTCCAACTTTCCACGACATGACCTTTCCGCTCATGTAGGGCTGCTCAAGAGAGAGCCAGTATTGCTGACGGTTGCCTATTTCAAAGCCCACACTCAGTTTAAGTCCAACGCCGCCAATGTTTGTATTTTCATAACTCAGCCCTCCGCCGAAGCCGCTTTCCGTGCCGTAGGAAACGTTAAACCCGAGTTTTCCCGTGCGTCCTTCTTCAACCGTAAGTATAACCGCGACTTCGTCGGGCTGTTCCCCGGGTTCAAAGTTGACATTGACATCGCTGAAATATCCAAGCCCCTGAAGTCTGTTAATGGAAAGCCTTAATTTATTTGAGTTAAAGATTTCACCGGTTTTAATAAGCAGATAGCGATCTATGATCTTTCTCTTCGTTATTTTGTTGCCCTGTACGATGATCTCGGATATTTTAGGCTCTATCACTTCAACCGTAATAGTATTTCCATCTATCCTCACATCTTGTACGCTTGCCATGACATAACCGTCATTCTGGTATTTTTCCCTTATCCTCTGAACATCGTTACGGAAAAACGTACCGTTGAATATCATGCCGGGCTGAGTGAAAAGCACTGCCTTTAGCTGATCTTCCGTATAAACCGTATTGCCGACGAACTTTATGTCCTCCACTTTGGGATTTTCAACCACGGTGAAAGTAACATTTACAAAATCCCCGTCGTCCTCTACTTTATAGTCCGTTGCGGTAAAGAAACCAAGCTCAAATACAGCTTCGGCATCCTTGCGTAGTTTCTCCTCATCAAGGTGATCGCCTGATTTCGTCGTTATAACGCTTGCTATACTTGCCGTGTCAACCTCAACATTTCCGGATATATCAACCTTTGTGATGACAGGACCGGTAAGATTTTCACGCACTTCCGCAACACGCTGTTTTCTTGCTTCAATAGCGTCTTTTGCGTATTTCAAGGGCGCATCCTGCGGGACTGCGTCACCTGCTTCCGAACCCGTTGCATCACGCGACGCTGTTTCAACAGTCCGCACATCGCCCGATGCACTCTCCGGCGCAGATGCCGTTTTTTCATCGGCAGCAAACGCACACGAAGCCGTAACAAGCAGAGCGGCAACCGCCGTTACTATGTATTTTGACCTAATAAACATCATATATAAGCAACTCCTTTGCAGATAATAACGACCTAATTTATCATTTTTATGACGGATTCCCCGCCGCGTAGACTTTTTTCGCCTATCTGTATCAGTGTCAGCAGATCATCGGCCTTTACACTGTGTTCGGCATTGATCTGCATTGTCGGTGCAGTAATCTGTTTGGGCGCGATCTCAGCCGCTTTTGCTGTGACTTTTGTCTTTTTATCATTCTTCTTTGAGTTCAGCTGAGCCTCTGCCTTTTTAAGAGATGTCTTTGTCTCTGCAAGATTCTTGCGAAGAAGCTGTATCAACTCTTTTTCTTCCGTTGTTACTATAGCAAGTTCGTTTTTTGCTTCTTTTTCAACAGACTCAACCGGCAGCGATGCAACAGCCCCGCCGTTCATATTCTCAACCGCAATGGGAAAAGCACATGAACACACGATGATAAGTGCAATCGCAGCTGCCTTAGTACCGAAAGCACACATCTTGCGTACGCGAAGCGCAAGCGGAACACCCACCGTCTTAGCTTCAGCCTCTTCCCAAAGTTCTTCCCTCACCTGCCGCAGCTCTGCCGAAAGACAGTCCGCTTCGGCAACAGCCGATTTCCAATTTTTACTTTCACAGGCTTTTCCGAGACGATCCAACCATCTCTGAAGCCTACCTATCTTGTTGTTCATCATACACACCTCAAAGTCCGAAGAGACACTTACACTGTCACCAATCAGACATTTTCCGCTGCGACACTGTCGCCGATGCCAAGCCACGACTTTATCTTTGCAAGAGCCTTTCTTCTTATCCTGTACACGTGGCTTATATCAATATTCTTTTCATCCGCCACTTCGCGAGCGACACGCCCTTCCATTATGAGTGCGCTTATGATCTCATTTTCGCGCGGAGAAAGCTGATGCATGGCATTCTCTAAATCTATTGACCAATCACGCCCTGCCGTATCATTGTACATGAGAGAAGCGTTGGAGAGATCGTACGCGAGTACGTCCTCGTCAACCGGAATAGGAGCCTTTGCCTCAACTCTCTGAAGGTAATTTATCATTCTGCCGTGAATTTTATAGTATGCATAAGTTGAGAAACGTATGCAACGCTCCGTATCAAACGAATCTACCGCGTTTATCAGAGCAAGCATACCCTCTTGAATGAGATCCTGATATGTATCGTAAGGAACTTTTAATTTCTTTGCCAGCCAATAGACCATAGGTCTGTTGGCAAGAATCAAAGCCTCTCTTGCTTCTTCGCTGCCCTCGGAAAACTTTTTCCACAGCTCTGTATTCTCAAATTGAGTCTCGTTCTTCATTTGATCACATCCCCACAACAAAGGATACAAACACACTTGCTAATGATACCACATTATCTTACATAACAGGTACACAGCTTATAAAATTTTTATCAATTTTTATGTGAATATCATCGTTGAGACGTTTCAGCATAAAACGGTTTGCGGTTACGCCAAATGTCGTTATTGAACAATTATCCAATCTCATTCTCCAAAATATGCTTGTGCGGTCATATTTGAGCATTGAAAGAAAAAGTCCGCGAAACATTGCTCCATGACCCACGACAATTATATTTTCTTCGTTTCTTGAGAGCAGATATTCAGACGCTGCCACGCATCGTTCAAAAAAAGCTTCAAGTCTTTCACCGCCCGGCACTTCCATATCAAGAGGCGCCGCACTCCATTTTTTGAAATACTCAGCTCCGGAGAGTGTGCGTATCTCTTCTGCCGTAAGTTTTTCCCATGCGCCGAAATCAAATTCAGTGAAGAGATCGTTTTTTTCCGCCGCAATTCCGATGTGGTGCGAGGCAATGATGCGTGCGGTCTCGCAGGCGCGAAGAAGCGGACTGCATATCACCGCATCAATGCGGCTTTGCGAGAAACGCAGAGCCGTGCGCAGCGCCTGTTCTCTGCCCTCATCGTTCAACGGCACATCAGTCCTGCCCTGATAGCGCATTTCACCGTTAAGCTGTGTTCTGCCGTGGCGAACAAAAAAGATATTTCTGCCGCCTTTCTGTGGCGCAAGCCCCGGCATATCGTCAATTTTCAGCAAAGCCAACTGTTTTTCACCCCCTTCACAAAAACATAATATCACATAATGTATAAAAAAATGAGGAGCGAACACAAACGCTCCTCATTCATTATATTTGGCAGTCCCTAGGAGATTCGAACTCCTGTTAGCGGGCTGAGAACCCGTCGTCCTGGACCCCTAGACGAAGGGACCACTTAGCTTAAAAATGGCTGGGGTACAAGGATTTGAACCTCGATTACCTGATCCAGAGTCAGGCGTGCTGCCATTGCACCATACCCCAACAACGCGCAACACAAGAGATTATATAACATTCCGCCCTATTGTCAAGAGGCAAAATTTACAGCTCAGCTCAAAAAAATCGCAGTTGCTTGTTCAAAACTCAGCCGCAAAGTCCCACGAAAGTTGCGTAGCAAATTTTACACAAGAAAATTTGCTGTTGTCCTTGACGT
>JAUNMU010000012.1 GCA_030531745.1 Synergistes sp.
CAGAATCTTGCCTATTGGAAGAGAGGCATCGGGAATGTCGGGATATTTTTCTTTCATTTCGCCGTATAAGCTCTCCGTTATCCTGTCAATGAGATTTCTATCTCTCAATAGGTCTGTACATGACGCAATATCCAAATGTATTACGTTATATTTGTTCAGGTGTTTTTCAAAATCAGGCGACTTTGCTATTTCAAAGCGCGAAAACAGTTCCCGTGAGTCGCTGCCTTTGCTGTAGTATGCGTCTATCATACGAGCTGCCTGTGATTTGCCAAAGCGGCGTGCGTGGGAAACGGCTATGCAGTTTGACGATGAATTTATGATGTTGTTCATCTCAATCAGCAATCCCGTCTTGTCCACGTAAATTTTGCTCTCTGCATCTTTTCTGTATGCCACGTTATCCGGATTAAAGCATCCCATTATATTCGCCCACCTTTCGTTTTTATACAGTGCATCAATCAATGTCTACATTATAAGCGAAAAACGTGTATTATGACAATTCGGCAGACGCATAAAAACATACGCATCGCAAAGCACGTGCGTTTGCCGCAAGTAGTTTTTGTTGTCGTAGTTTTTTTGTTTATCATTCGCAACTCTGCCATTATATCCGATACGCTGCAACATACAAAAGACGGGGCGGAATAAATCCGTCCCGTTTGTTTGTCTCAAAATGAATGCTCTTTCGCGTACTTTTTCTATTCCTCTTCTTCTGCTGCTTCGGAAGCGATCTTTATGACCTGACGACCTTTATAGAAACCGCATGCGGGGCATACGCAATAGTTCTGCACAGGCTCGCCGCAATGCTTGCAGACCGTGTATTCCGGTGCTTTCAGCTCTCCGAGCCAGTGTGCCTTACGGTTGTGCGTACGGGCGTGTGAGACTCTTCTCTTTGGTGTTGCCATCGTTTTCCCTCCTTAGGGGCAAGCCGCTCTCAGCGGGCTGTTGATCACAAATTATCGCAGGGATTTCCCCGACCGAATAATTTTATCACTAATATTGTTTTTTGACACCACTATTTGTCGTTTTCTTCCATTAAATTTTTTAAGACGTCAAAGCGCGGATCGCGGACGCCGACCTTACAGCCGCACCGCTTTTTGTTTAGGTTTTCTCCGCACTGGGGACAGAGGCCTTTGCAATCATCACGGCAGAGCATTGCACTCGGAAGAAGCGATATGAGCGACTCCCAAACTATCGGGCCGAGGTCTACATCGTCTTCCCATGAATCTAACACGACTATGTCATCATCTCCGCAGGAAGCATCTTTTGCCGTATCCTCAGCCGTTTCGTCACGATCAAGCGATAAGATGTAGCGAAATTCCCCTGCTATATCCTTATGTGCGGTCTCAAGACACCTTGAACACGGAGCGGAGACACGCGCAGAAAGCGACAATGTCATTACGACTCGCCCCTCCGTGCGGCACGCGCTGATGTCTGTAAGTATATCCGACTCTAATGTATATATCTGGCCCCAGTAATTTATCGGGAGATCCGCATGTACGCTGAAAGAGTCATTATACGCCGCTCCATCCTTGGGAATGGCGGTGAGGGCAAGTTTCTCTTTCCAATCCGACGGAACGTCTTCCAGATATTTTCCCATAGTTATTTTGCTTCGGAGACACATTTAACGGTGTCGCGTGCGATGACCATTTCTTCATCGGTCGGCACTACCATCACCGTTACCTTTGAATCCGGTGTGCTGAATATCTTTTCCTTGCCGCGGAAGTTGTTCTTTTCGGGGTCAATCTTGATGCCCATAAATTCCATATCCCTGCAGACTGCTTCGCGGAATGTGATGCCGTTTTCGCCTATGCCGGCTGTGAATACGACAACGTCAACTCCACCCATTTCAGCAGCGTACGCCGCAATGTACTTCTTTACGCCTGTGATGAGAATTTCCTGTGCAAGTTTCGCGCGTGCATCGCCCTTGTTTGCCGCTTCTTCAACATCGCGGAGGTCGCTTGAAATTCCCGACACGCCGAGGAGACCTGCTTTCTTGTGTACTTCGTCGCTGACTTTCTGCTGTGTACCGAGTTTTTCCATGAGGAAGAGCATGACGGAGGGGTCAAGGTTGCCGCTGCGCGTGCCCATAAGGATGCCTTCCGCAGTACCATAGCCGAAGCTTGTGTCAACGGACTTGCCGCCGTCAACCGCCGTTATTGAGCTTCCGTTGCCGAGGTGGCATGTAACTATCTTGAGATCCTTAATATCCTTGCCGAGAATTTCAGCGGCTCTCTTTGCGACGTAGCCGTGGCTCGTTCCGTGGAAACCATAGCGGCGAACGCGGTCTTCCTCATAATGCTTGTAGGGAATACCGTAAATAAATGCCTTCGGCGGCATTGTCTGGTGGAACGCCGTGTCAAAGACTACAACGTTCGGTTTGCCCGGGAGTACGTCCATGACAGCTTTAAGTCCCTGGAGGTTTGCCGGATTGTGAAGAGGTGCAAGCGGGATGACTTCTTCAATACCCTTAACAACATCCGGTGTAACGAGGACGGACTTCGTGAATTTTTCTCCGCCGTGGACGATGCGATGTCCTGTTGCATAGAGTTCGTCAAGGTTCTTAAGGACACCGAGCTCTGCGTCAACAAGAATGTCAAGGACATATTTGATCGCCGCAGAATGGTCGGGGAACGGCACTTCGCGTGTCACGGTATCAAGACCGGTTTTTGTGTGCTTAATGCGCGAGCCTTCAATTCCGATGCGCTCTACCAGTCCTTTTGCGAGAACCTTTTCGCCGTCCATTTCAATCAGCTGATACTTCAAGGATGAGCTGCCGCAGTTGAGTACGAGAACTTTCATTTCAGTTTGCTTCCTCCATTGATCTTTTTACACCGCCCGTTTCTGTGGTATTATTTCCACGAAAGAGAGGTGCATATATATGCTTTACCCCGTTGTCGGGATCGTTGCCGAGTATAACCCTTTTCATAACGGACACGCATTTCATATAAGAAGTGCGCGAGAGACAACTTCCGCACAGGCTGTCGTTGCGGTATTATCCTCCGACTTTGTTCAGCGCGGCGGTCCTGCGTTGCTTGACAAGCACGCACGAGCGAATATGGCTCTTGCATGCGGTGCCGATCTTGTCCTTGAGCTGCCCGCGGTATTTTCATCGCAGAATGCCGGAGTATTTGCGAGAGCCGCCGTTGACACACTTGCCGCGACAGGCGTTGTGACACACATCGCATTTGGCGCCGAAGACCCGGACAAACTCACAGACAGTATCATTGATATTTTACTAAATGAACCATCTTCTTTCAAGTCTGTATTAAAAAATTGTCTCTCGGATGGATTGTCATTTGTTGAAGCGCGTGCTGCGGCACTCAATGCCGTATCTTACGGCAGTGCGCAAATCATTGCACAGAGCAATAATTCTCTTGCTGTGGAGTATTTGATGAGAATCAAAGCCAAAAATTATAAAATGTTGCCGATACCTGTGAAGCGAATAGGTGCTTCGCACAACAACGCAAAGATAACCGATCTTTCAAGCGCAACTGCTATCCGCACAGCTGTACAAAACGGTGATATAGCATCAGCTCTTCGTCAGATGCCTGCGGAAGCTCAAAAAATTTTGATAAACGAAGCTCAGAAAGGGAAAATTTTTAAGGATACAGATAGCTATTGGCGGACACTGCGGGCGATACTGCTGCGTGAAAGCCCCGATAAAATTTCTTCTTACGCAGAGATAGGCGAAGGCACGGAACACAAATTCATATCGGCCGCACTTGCATCGGACACGTTTGCCGAGTGGCTTGACGCATGCACATCAAAACGCTACCCTGCGGGAAGGATCCGCCGTGCGGCAGCACACATAATACTTTCGTTTGATCATTGGCACAACAGGGCAGTCCAAAGGCTCGGTCCCGCTTACATAAAACCTCTTGCGATGAACGGAACGGGGCGTACTCTGCTTCACGAGATGAAGCAAAAGTCACTGCTTCCCTTTGTCTCAAGGTGCGGAGATGCCGCGGCAATTTCAAGCTACGCCTCACGCATTGCGGAATTTGAGCTGATGTCATGCGAAATGTGGAGGAATTTTGTCCCCTGCGGTTACTTCGGAGACGAACATAAAGAAAAAATCATAATTATAGAATAAAAATATGTGCAGCCGTACACTTTTGCTCACGGCTGCATCATAGGTAAAATATCCGCATACCAATACACTCGCGTCACAGGCGCGGACTGCTGTATGACGCACGGCTGAGACGCGGAAATCTTTGATTTCCGTGAGCGAAGCCGGTTTGTTCACTGGACGGTGCATATAAGAGGTTCATTTATATTCGGTTTTTTGTGCTTATCTTCTTTAACGTGAATGCGGCCCATAATTCAAACGCATCTTTGAAATTCCATGGATCTTTACCTGTAAGCGCACGTATTTTCTTCAGGCGATACTGAAGGCTGTTGCGGTGGAGAGCAAGACGTTCGGCGACCTCTCCGCTTGCAAACGGAGTTTCGCACCATCCGAGAAACGTGTCACGCATTTCCTCGTAATCGCTGCGTTTAAGGAGTTCGGATAATATCCTGTCGGAAAATTCCTCGCTGCGTTCATGCGGCAGAAGGTCAAGCAACATTTCTGCCGTCATATCTTCGGCAAATATCACACCGCCATGTTTCAGGCGTTTTGCGATACGCATTGCATCGTGCGCAGCCCTAAGTGACGCAGAAATGCCATCTAAGTTATGTGCAGGGAAACCTATTGCCACATCCACCGTCATACCCTTTGCGTCTGTATCTTTTAACATGCGTCTGACCGCAACGGTGGCATTTTTTGTCACATCCTCATCCGATGCGGCACCTACAGACGCCATAAGTATTGTCACACTTCTGCTGCCGTGCGGACATATTATATTTCCAGTATGCGGAAAACAGGAACAAATGTCCCGCAAAAGCATTCTACGCACACATTCCGGAGTTTCTCCGCGATGCCATTCTCTCAATTCCATGACCATCGCCACCCTGCACCGCGACAATGAAACGCCTAATTCACGTCCCTGCAGGTTTATAAGCTCAGTCATTGACACGGATCCATCAAAATCTGCTATGTTATCTATCAGTTCGCGCAGCGCTCTTTCCTTCGCTATGTTTGATTCAATAAAAACCTGTTCGCGCAGCATGCTCTCTGCCTGTTGCTGTGCAAAGATTCCAAAACGCTCCACTTCGTCGGGCTTGCCGATTATTGATATTGCGCCGATGATTTTATCAAAGAATTGTATCGGGAGTGTTACTCCGGGCTGCGAGCCTTCTGCTACAGTGGCATTATCACAGCGCGTTATACACATCTTGTTTTCTCTCATAGCCGTCATTGACTGTATGTGTTCAGTGCCGAGTCTTTTTTTTACACTGCACCCTATAATAACTGCGTTTTCATCTGCAACCGCTACGCTGCGCCCGATTATTTCGCTCACGGTATCTGCTATGCTCTGTGCGATTTCACTAAACATTGTCTCAACCCCTTATCCGATAACCCTTTCCATCCTACATTTTATCACGACTCTGTTTTAATGAGTTTACAAGCCTCATCCCGCAAGCGCAAATTAGCGGTTCGTTTTTTTAGTTTTTTGCACAAAGTATTTCTTTTTTGTTTGAATTACAATGACGATATTGGCGTGGTGTTTTTCCATGCATCTGTTTGAATTTTGAATTGTTCGCTAAGTTGGGGGCGCGTACCGTTGTACGCATTCCCGAAAGAGTGGTATTATTGGTACACTGTTGAGCTACGAAATATTTACACTAACAGGAGGTATATGAAATGATAGCTCTTACGAAAGAGAATTGTGATGCAGAAGTGCGTCAGGAAAAGTCGCTCCCTGTCGTTGTTGACTTTTGGGGACCGCAGTGTGTGCCGTGCATGGGGCTTATGCCGCATTATCACGAAATGGAAAAGGAATTTGAAGGCAAAGTAAAATTCACGTCCGTTGATTGCTCCACAAACAAAAGAGTTGCCATGGGCTTCCGCGTTATGGGGCTTCCGACATTCCTTTTCTGGAAAGATGGAGTTGAGGTAAAGCGCCTCTCAAAAGAAGCATGCACGGTGGAATCTATCCACGCGGAGATTGAAAATCTCTTAAAATAAGGCAATTTCAGGCAATGCCTGATATAGCAAAATCTGAACAAGGAGGAATTTTACCATGGGCAAATTAGCCGGTAAGAAACTTCTCCTGCTTGGTGAAAGAGACGGAGTTCCGGGGCCCGCGATAGAAGCGTGCCTTAAGGATTCTGGTGCCGATATCGCGTTTTCGGCAACAGAGTGCTTTGTCTGAACAGCGGCAGGAGCGATGGACTTGCAGAATCAGCAGCGTATCAAAGATGCCGCTGAAAAATTCGGAGCCGAGAATTGTGTTGTAGTGTTGGGGTCATCTGACGCAGAGGGCGCAGAGATCTACGCAGAGACAGTCACAAACGGCGATCCGACTTTTGCAGGCCCGCTCGCAGGAGTCCAGTTGGGACTCCCCGTTTATCACGTTTTTGACGAAGCGATCCGCGAAGAGTGTGACCAGGCACAGTGGGAAGAGCAAATTTCAATGATGGAAATGGTTCTTGATCCGGAAGCGTTGGCAGCAGCCGTAAAGGGTATGCGCGACCAGTTCAGCAAGACCACACTCTAATCTTCCACGGAGCAGACATTTTGGAGGAGAGAACAGCTATGCCTGTTCTCTCCTCTTGTTTGTAAATGTTCGGCCGACCGTGTACACCATCTGATGAAGCTACTATGCGACCGATGCAAAATCAAAAAATTCGGCTTGCTGATTATGATCAGCAAAAGCTACCTTTGTGTTTATCAGGGCACGACACGAACACATTTATCTCAGTATTTCCCAAAAGCACGGCATTTATGTTATACTCGTCAGTGTGTACGGTGCTTTCGTATCGTTCATAGCATTCATGCTTTGCTGCTTGGAGGAATTGTTTTGGATAATCGGATTGCGCTAATTGCGGGCGAAGGAAATCTTCCCGTCGTCATAGCAAGCAGACTCACCGACAACGGCAACCCGCCGGTCGTCTATTCCATACGCGAAAATATCGGTGAGCTTTCTAAGTATGCACTTGATGTTGTAAATATCACCAAGCCTGACTTCGGCTTTACGATCAAAGATATGAAAAAGCATGATGTTAGGGACGTTATTATGGCGGGAACAGTATCAAAAACACTTGTCTTTAAGCCTGCTCTCTTTGATCTTACCACTCAGCGTTTTCTTGCGGGGCTTTTGTTCCGCGATGATCATTCAATTTTGGGCGCGATCGTTGACTTTTTGGAAAAACAAGGATTCAGGGTCGTCAGCTACCGTGACATTATCCCCGACCTGCTTGCGAAGAAAGGACATATAGCAGGGCGCGTTCCTTCAAGAGATGAGGTTGAGGATGCCGAGTACGGATTTTCAATCTGCAAGGCCGTTGTCCCGCTCTCTTTCGGTCAGACTGTTGTTGTAAAGAAGCGTTCTGTTGTTGCCGTTGAGGCAATGGAGGGAACGGATGCCACGCTTTTGCGTGCCGGTTCGCTGTGCAGCGGTGGAACAGTAGCAAAGATGATGCGTCTTGATCAGGACGAACGTTATGATATTCCCACAGTCGGTCCCGATACTCTCATACACATGTCCCATGCGCACCTATCGTGCCTTGCCATTCACGCCGGCTGGACTCTCATTATGGAGCCCGAAAAGTTCAAGGAGATCGCAGAGCGTGAGAATATTTCCGTCATAGGTGTTGAAGTTTGTCGCTCTTTATAAGCTCCGGGGAAGCCTCCGGCGATCACTATACAGCAAACATTGCGCGTGCACTGCGCAGAAACGGATATTCCGGCGAGATATGGGGGATGGGCGGTCTTGAGGCACGCAATGCGGGTATAAATGCTCTGTGGAAGGGCGAACGGCTTCAGCTTTTGGGACTTACAGAGGTTTTCAGTGCTATACCGTCTATCTTTTCGCTGCTCCGCGATATGTCGGGACGCATAATGGAAGCCTCGCCCGATGCCGTTATAGTCTGCGATAGCCCCGATTTCCACATGAGATTGATCGCAAGGCTGCGCAAAATAGGCTATAAAGGCAATATTTTTTATATTTCCCCTCCGTCCGTGTGGGCGTGGCGCAGCGGAAGAGCCGATGCTCTTCGCGAAAATAACTGTATATGTCTTCCCCTCTTTAAGTTTGAGCATGAATTTTTGCTTTCGCGCGGCTGTGTCAGTAAATGGATAGGTCACCCCTTTGTTGAGGAGTTTAAGCAGGACGATACGGAGAGCGACAAAATAAAGAGTTTATTTGATACAACTCGTTTAGTGGCATTTTTGCCCGGTAGCCGCGGCAGTGAGATAAAGGCTCTGCTTCCGTTTTTGCTTAAATCGGCCGATGTTCTTGCGCAAAAGGGATTTCAGCCTGTATTTTCGGTCGCTACAGGGCTTAATCCGGTTGTCCGCGAAAAAATGCTGTCGCAGTTCAAAAATGACGGTGTTTTGTTTTACGATGGTTCCGGCCGTTCGCTTATGGCGAATTCTCTCTGCGCGGTAGGCGCAAGCGGCACTATAACGGTTGAAGCGCTTTTGCTTGGCTGCTATATGGTCGTAACGTATAAATTAAATCCCATCACCGCGTTTGCGGCAAGGTGCATTATTAGGATAAAGCACTATGCTATGGCAAATATATTGGCAGGCTGCGAGATGTTCCCCGAACTTTTACAGAACAGAGCTACCGTTGAAAATATAACGTCAAACGCGCTTAATTGGCTGAACGGCAGCAGCGACTTCCGTGATAATATTAAAAGCATTATGAAAAATGCAAAGCTTACTCTCGGTGAAGACGGAGTGTACGATTTTTGGTGCAGAAATATTTTAAGCAAAACGGGAATTATTTAAGGAAGCACTGATTAATGCACTTTTGACAGATAAACATGGTAGCGTCTTCCGCTGATTAGATGTGCCAGCCGCTAAACAGTCAGGCCCCGACTGGGGCGGATAAGTGACGCAGGCAATCTCCGATTGCCGTAGCGGAACTTAGTTTGTTCATCAGGCGTATATCCATACGTTGGAGCCACAGGCGCGGTCTGACTGTGACGCGGATGGTGCATATAATCAGTGGTTCCCTAATTTTTACTGTCAGGTTTACGCAATATTGGAGGACTGCGCAAAATGCTGAAATTAACTAAGAAAGAAGAATGGTCATCTTATATAAGGCTTCTGAAATATTGTATGCCATATAAGAAACGGCTTTTTTATGCCATATTGTGTATGGTTCTTTCGGCTCTTGCGTCAATTCTTCCCCCGTGGCTGATAAAAAATGTCGTTGACGACGTTCTGATAAAGAAACAGGTTCTTATGCTTAATCTCTTGTGCTGCAGCGTCGTTGTGATTTATCTTGCCAAAGAAATTTTTACATACTTGAATTTATACCTTATGACGTGGGTAGGGCAGAAAGTCGTCATTGATATACGACTTGAACTTTACGACAAGACTCAGAGGCTTTCGCTCTCCACTCTTTACAGCAAACGCTCAGGTGAGTTTTTGTCGCGTATTACAAACGATGTGGCAACTCTCCAATCCATCCTTGCATCGGTGGTCGTTGACTTTGTCGTTCAGAGTGTGACGTTTTTCGGCATTATATGCCTTCTGATTTTTCTCAACTGGCGTCTTACGCTCATTACGTTTGCGACTATACCCGTTGCCGTTTTTGCGATTGACAGGGCATCAAGCAGACTGCGCAAGGTGGGTACGGTGGTGCAGGAACGCCTCGCAATGGTGGCTGCCATTGCACAGGAAGCCGTCTCTTCCATAAAGATAGTGCGTTCGTTTGCGACCGAGGATGAAGAGTATTCACGTTTCAGAGAAGAGAGCAATCTTCATTTCAGAGCATTAATGAAAGGGACACAGATTCGCGGAATACTTGAGGGGCTTGTGGAGCTGATACTCATAGCCGCGCTTGCGTTCATTTTGTGGATAGGCGGAAATGATGTAATATCCGGGAAGCTCACGGCAGGCGGGCTTATTGCATTCTGCACTTACATAGGTCTGCTTGTGCAGCCCGTCAGAACACTCAGCCGCGTTATAAGTCAGATTCAACAGGGAGCTGCGTCTGCGGACAGGGTATTTGAAATTTTAGACGAAGAAAACGAAGTGCCGATAGCGGAAGATCCGATCGTTCATGTTCCGATGGAAGGACACATCACGTTTGATTCCGTGAAATTCAGCTACAACAAGGATAAACCGGTACTCCAAGGCGTGTCGTTTGACGTGGCTCCCGGGGAGAAAATAGCCATTGTTGGGCCTACCGGTGCAGGCAAGTCTACAATAGCAGACCTTATAATGCGCTTTTACGACCCGGAGAGCGGAGCGGTCAAGATTGACGGAATAAATATAAGAGACCTTGAACTGAAATCGTACCGCAGACAGATAGGTGTTGTTCCTCAGGATCCTGTACTTATGAAGGGTACGCTTGCCTATAATATTTCGTATGGCTGCAGAAATGTAACGGAGGAGTCAATGATACGCGCCGCTAAAATGGCGGGAATTTATGATTTTATATCCGCGCTGCCCAAGGGTTTTAATACCGAAGTGGGTGAACGCGGCGTAACTCTTTCCGGCGGTCAAAGGCAGCGTGTGGCGATAGCGCGTGCCGTTGTGCGCGACCCCAGAATTTTGATTATGGACGAAGCTACCTCATCGCTTGATGCGATCGTTGAACAGCAGGTGCAGGATGCAATGCACAACGCAATGGAGGGACGCACCTCAATCGTCATAGCACACAGGCTTTCAACGATACGCGATGCGGACAGGATTTTTGTCCTCAATGAAGGGCGCATTGTTGAAGCCGGCACACATGAAGAGCTTTTGGCATTGGGCGGACACTATTCAATGCTCTACGCAGTCAACAGCGGAGAACATATATCAGAGACCGAAGATAAGTGAAACAGGGATAATGTCCGTACTTCTGCGCAGCTATCTTAAATATGCAAGAGGAGAAAGCAGACTGTCGCCGTGGATGCTGCTTTATCCCCTGCAATATGTCGCAAAGCCTCTTATGAAATTGCGCATAGGTCTGTATAACAGAGGGATATTTTCTGTTACGGATCCGGCACTGCCTACGATAAGCATAGGCAACAACAGCCTCGGCGGTACAAACAAAACGCCTATGGTTGACTATATGGTGAGGCATTTGCGTGATGCCGGGATAAAGGCAGGTATCGTCAGCCGGGGGTATAAGGCAAAGGATCACCCGCCTCTTTGGATAGGACAGGACAGGAAAAGCACAGACCGTGATTTTGCCGGTGATGAGCCGCTTATGTTGGCAAAACGTCTGCCGGATACAAAGGTCGTAGTTTCGCGCAACAGACTTGAGGGTGTGAAACTCCTCGCTGCCCTCGGTGCCGATCTTGCCGTAACGGACGATACATTCCAGCATAAAAAAATGGCGCGTGATGTTGATATTGTCCTGATAGATTCAACATGCCCTTTCGGCAACGGTAATGTGATACCGGCAGGGCTTATGCGCGAACCGATGTCTGCATTCGGCAGGGCTGATATTATAGTTCTCACAAAGGCAAATCACGCTTCGGCAAAACAGATAGACGATATAAAGAAAAAATTGTCACCTTATATCTCAGAGGACTGCATTTTTACAGCCGATCTGAAGTTAGAGAGATGGATCACGATAAACTCGGATGGTAATGCCGAAGATACACCGAAAGATTTTGTTCCGCATGGCAGATATATAGCACTTTCCGCCATAGGAAATCCCGATGGATTTTACAAATTTCTTGCGGATCTCGGAGTTGAGATAGCTGACAAAAGGACTTTCAGGGATCATCACACATTGACGGCAGAGGATATTGCGCAGCTTGACGAGCTTGCCAATGCAAGGAATGCGGACGGTTTTATATGCACCGAAAAGGATCTTATGAATATTCCGAGCGGCACTGTCTTTCGCAAAAAACTTTATGTACCGACAATAACGATCTCAATGCATGAGCCGCTTTTGTTCAAGAAGAAAATATTGAGCAAGCTAAAGCCGTATTTCCTCGTAACATCAAACGGACACGGTGAAGATGCGATAGGCGTCGTGCTTGCAAAGAAGCTCAAAGAACGTTTTAAGTCTGCGCAGATAGATGCGTTTACTCTTGTCGGTTCCGGCAAAGCGTACACCAAGAACAACATTCGCGTTGTGTCACCGCCGTCTGAAATGCCGAGCGGCGGTGTAGTAAAGTACAATATCTCCGATTTGGTTGGGGATATGCGTCACGGTCTGCGTGATACGATCATTGAACAGCACGATACCATGCGCTCTCTGCGCGGCAGATATCGTGCGCCGATATGCGTAGGCGATGTCTATCTCCTTGTCAGCCTGCTGTGGTGTCAGGGTATGCGCCCGCTTCTTATAGCTACTGCAAAGAGTGTGCATCTTAACGGTCACATATATATAGAAAAGTGGCTTATGCGCAAACGAGCCCACCTTGTATGGACACGCGACGAGGAGACCGCAGCCGAATTAACGAAAGCACAGGTACCTGCGGTATTTTACGGCAATCCGATAATGGATCTGTTGGACGAAGCGGCAGAACCGGCATTTGCATGGAACGGGAAAGGCGCGAAAATACTGCTTCTTCCCGGCAGTCGTCCGCGTGCTTACGAGGATATAAATCTTATACTTGATGCTGTGACGCTGCTCTCACGCATGACCGAATGTTGTTTTGTGATGGTACCGGCGCCGACCATAGATGTCGGAAAAATGGCAGAGAGTACGCACGGCTGGAAAATGTCGGACGATGGCAAAAAACTTATATGCAGTTCGGAGTCTCATGCAGAGGTCTTTGTATGCCGAGAGCCTCTTGCGGCGGCAGCTTGCGGCGCTGAGATCCTGATAGGTCTCGGAGGTACGGCAAATCAGCTTTGTGCCGGACTTGGAATCCCGGTGATCTCAATTATTGAGCGCGGCAAGCTGCGACAGAAAAAACTTCTGCGCGAGGCCGAGATCCTCGTCCCTCCCGAAGCTGAAAAACTTGCAGAGGCGGCTTTCAAAGTTCTTTCCGACAGCAAGCTGCGCAAAAAGATGCAGGAAGCGGGAATCAGAAATTTAGGACGCACCGGCGCCCTTGACAATGCTGTTGAATACTGCGCAAAGGATATGGGGTGGGACGCCCGTTGCCGCGTTTACGAAAAATATGAAAAATATATCAATGAGGGATGATAAATATGAAAGATATACGCAGCGTAAAGGTACGCGATATTACAGTCGGGAAAGAAAAACTTACCGTTGTCGCAGGGCCGTGCGTTCTTGATACATACGAAGAAGCGCTTATGATTGCAAGGGAAATGAAAGGTATCTGCTCTGATTTTGGATTTAACTATATTTTTAAGGCATCATTTGATAAGGCAAACAGAACATCTATAAAAAGTTATCGCGGCCCGGGCATTGAACTCGGACTTGAATGGCTTTCGTCAATAGGGCGTGATGCCGATGTGCCTGTCGTAACGGATATTCATGAGCCGTGGCAGGCAAGTCCTGCGGCAGAGCATGTTGATCTGCTGCAAATCCCCGCATTTCTCTGCCGTCAGACAGATCTCCTTGTTGCCGCAAGCAACACGGGACTTCCTCTTAATATAAAGAAAGCGCAGTTTATGGCTCCCGAAGATATGGCGTCTGTGGTGGGAAAGTGTCGTGAGAGTGGATGCGAAGATGTTATATTGTGCGAACGCGGCACAGAGTTCGGCTATCATGAACTTTCCGTAGATTTCCGCTCACTGCCGGTTATGCGTTCGCTGGGCTGTCCGGTTATGTTTGATGCAACTCACAGCGTACAGAAGCCGGGAGGCAAAGGCACTTGCAGCGGAGGAGACCGTTCGTTTGTTTTGCCGCTTGTAAGGGCAGCGGTGGCAATAGGCGTGGACGCTCTTTTTATGGAGGTACACCCTAATCCGGAAACCGCAAAATGCGACGGAGCAAATTCCGTTCCCCTTTCGCGTGTACGCAGACTTCTGAATGAAGCTTACGAAATAGATAAAATTGTCCGCAGCAGCATAGGCTTTGCGGAATTAGACTGGGCATGTCAGGGGGAATAATATAATGACTTTGCCATGTGAAAGACGGGAGAAATCCCTTTCAAAAGATGTTCTGCTGACCGCAGGGAAAGAAATTTTGCGCAAGGAGGCACTTGCCCTTACAGCCGCGATGGAGATATGCGGCGATGAGCTTGTTGAAGCGGCACACTTACTGAGCCGCTGCAAGGGACGTGTAGTTGTATCGGGGCTTGGAAAATCAGGGCATGTAGGACGCAAGACAGCAGCAACACTTGCATCGCTCGGCGTTCCGGCGTTTTTTCTTCACGCTACTGAGGGGGCACACGGCGATCTCGGCATGGTATGCCGTGAGGACTTGGGCTATTTTTTAAGCAACAGCGGTGAAACAAAGGAGCTTATAGCGCTCATTCCGTATTTCAAACGCCTCGGCGCACCGATAATCGCGGTGACCGGAAATATACACTCAACGCTTGCCAAAGAAGCCGACATCGTTCTTAACTGCCACGTTGAAAGCGAGGCCGACCCACTGAACCTTGCGCCTACGAGCAGCACCACGCTTCAAATGGCTTTGGGAGATGCTGTTGCCGGTATGTCAACAATGTTGCTTGGGCTTGAAAAAGAAGATTTTGCACTCTTTCATCCCGGCGGTGCGCTCGGCAAACGCCTTCTGCTGCGCGTAAAGGATCTGATGGGAAGCGGTGACAGTCTCCCTGTGGTACATCGGAATGCAAAGATACGCGATGCACTCTTTGAAATCACGAGTAAAGGCTATGGTGCGACAGCAGTAGTTGACGACAGCGGAAATCTTGCCGGCATATTTACCGACGGCGATCTGCGCAGATTTATAGAAAAGAATGGACTTCAGGGGCTTGAACTTACTGTAGACCTCGGTATGACGCCAAAGCCTCTTACAATATCGCCCGAAAGTCTCGCCGCAGAAGCAATGCGCATCGTAGAACAAAAAGAGGTTTCTGTTCTGGTGGCTGTCCGGGACGGCAAACCGGTCGGAATGGTACACATACACGAAATACTTAAAGCGGGGGTGGCATAATCATACACCCTACGCTTTTGCGAACATTTTACGGCGCTGCTATAAATACCGTATTTGCCCTGTCACAGAAAAAATTAAAGGCAAAATATACCGAAGGCATTGACGAAAGGCAGGGCATAATATCAGCGCAGAAAGCGGCGCTCATCGGCAACGCTCCGATATGGATCCATGCGGTCTCTGTAGGAGAAGTTCAGGCAGCCGTTCCTTTCATGGGAGCCGCACGATCTGACGGATATGACGGTTCCTTTGTCATTTCAACCACGACCCAGACAGGCAGAGCAATGGCTGAACGTTTGGGCAGTGACGTATTCAACGCTCACATCTACTATCCGTGGGATAAACGCAAATTTGTCACACGCGCATTGGATACGCTGCGCCCTGTTGCGTTCATAACGACAGAGACGGAACTTTGGCCGAATATGCTTTGGGAATGTAACAAGCGCGGCATCCCATCATATATGATAAACGGCAGAATTTCGGATCGTACATGGGCAAGGATACGAACAAGAGCAGGTGCGTTTGTTGCACGAGCAATGTATTCGTCTTTCTCAAAAATCTTTCTGCGTGACGATGAGGATAAAAAACGCCTTGCGCACATCGGTATTCCGGAAAGTATAATGTATGTAACAGGCGACAACAAAATAGACACACTGCTTGCAAGAAAAAATTACAATACTCAGAACGCATGGCGCACTCGTTTGGGCAGCACACGCCCGACAGTCATAGCAGGCAGCACACACACCGGCGAGGACGAAAAAATTCTTGCGGCATTTGCGGTGCTGCACGAAAAATTTTCCTCGGCAAGGCTCATAATAGTGCCGCGCCACCCCGAACGCGCATCAAATGTTCTTGCGCTTGCCAAAGAAAAATTTTCCGCGGCATTACTCACAACTGCCCCCGAAACGTGGGACGTACTCGTTGTTGACAAAATAGGTGTATTGTTTGACCTTTACGGCATATCCGATATGGCATTCGTGGGAGGAAGCTTTGCGGACTGCGGGGGACAGAACATATACGAACCGTTTTCATGGGGGATCCCGATACAATACGGACCGCACATGGAGGATTTTGCCGCGGCATCGCGTGAATTTATATCAATCGGTGCGGCAGATCAGGTAAAAAACGAATATGAGCTTGCGGAAGTTTGGTGTAGAATAGCAAAAGAAGATAACGGAGAAATGTGGCGCAAGGCCGCAGACGAGTACTTCGGAAAATCTCGCGGCGCGTCACTGCGTACATGGAAGATAATAAAAGAGGATATTACGAAAGCGTGGAATCAAAATGGCTGAGATCAACAGAGAACTGATAAATAAATTTTACGAAGAACTTGACACACGTTCCCGGTCGGCTTTGGACGCAGCTGTTCGGCGCGTCACAGAGACGAAAAAAAACGGAGGAAAGGTAGTTGTCGTAACAGGCAGCGGTCCCAATCTTCACGAAGGAGTAACAACTCTGACAGCCGAACTGATACACAAGGGCATAGTTGACGGAGTTACGACAAGCTCGGCTGTTGTAAGCCATGAAATGGGCGGTGCGCTTGACAAAGTAAAGATGTGTGACGCCGCGCAGTTTGGATTTAACGAAAAATATATGCCGCGCGGCAACGTCTTTGAATTTACCGAAATGACAGACGAAGCACTTGACAAACTGAGCGAAGAGATGATTCTTGACAGAGAACTTCTTGCCAAACGTCACAGCGCAAAGGGACACACGATCATTAAAGCAGCGGCAAATATGGCATATCCGATGGGACTGCGTACCGAGAAACTCGCGGATGAGATACACACGATATGCAGACAGAGCGGTCTGCCCTTTGAAACTGTTGCCGGTTGGGGATGCGACCGCCGCACGATGCTTGGCGCCGGAGCGGAAAAGGGCGTCCCCGTCCTTGTGACGATTCCTCAGCTTGTGGGCGGCGGACATGTAGGCATGGCGATCGGTGACAGCATCCCAGTCGCGGAACGCTCGCGCCGGATCTCCGCAATGCTCAAAGAGGCAGATGTTATAATTGAATCTGCTGTTGCGCTGACACAGGAAATACACGACGGCCCATTTGAAACATACACCGGTCATGGGATCTGGTCATGGTGGCAGGGACAGCCCGTTTACAGTCTGAGAGAAAAATCGCTTATACGCTTTGACCTTGACGAAAATCTGCGTCGTGCGCAGGATCTGCAAAAATCAAACGCAATGATTCAGGAGGCAATAAACAAGGGATTGCCTAAGACCAAGATCTCAAAGATACCTTTCCGTATGGAGATGTCGGCGTTTGCGCGCCACGAAGGCAGTATCCCCGTAATAGGCGATATTGGCATGATATGGCCCGTTTTTGCACTCAAAGTTGCGGATGCGCTCGGCATCTCGCTTGATTTTATGAGCTACAAACAGGAGACAGACGAAGGACGCGCAATGCGCGAATGGATAGCGGAAAATATCCGTCCGCTTGACCGTTCCGTCATGCTTTGCAAATTCAGAGAATGGCAGGCGAAAAAACAATGACCGAAACAAACTTTTTAGGCGTAATACCGGCAAGATACGCATCGTCAAGACTTCCCGGAAAACCGCTGCTTGAAATATGCGGCCGCACGATGCTTGAACACGTATATCGCCGTGCGCTTCTTTCGGACGTATTCTCGCGTCTGATAATCGCAACAGACGATGAAAGAATCTATGACGCTGCACAGAAATTCAATGCCGAAGTTATGATGACACGCTCCGACCACACAGACGGAACGAGCCGCATTGCGGAAGTTGCGGAAAAATTTGATGCAGATTATGTGATAAACATTCAGGGAGACGAACCGTTACTTGACCCGCGAATGTTGCGCGAGCTTGCGCAGGGCTTTGCCGCGGATAAAGGGGCAGACTCCGCAACCGTATGTATTCCGATAAGACACAGTGAAGATTTTGAAAATCCGAACATTGTAAAGGTCGTTCGCGCACTTGACGGTCATGCGCTCTACTTCAGCCGTTCTCCGATACCCTATCCGCGAAACGACACAGGCTGCAATGTATATGAACATCTCGGGATTTACGCATTCACAAAAGATTTTCTTATGAAACTCGTGAAACTTTCGCCCACACCTCTTATGCAGACGGAAAGCCTTGAACAGCTCAGAATACTTGAGCATGGCTATACGATGGCGGTCATAGTGACAAAATATCCATCGCATGGTCCCAACGTCAACACACCTGAGGACATTGAGGAGGTTCGCCGCATTATGGCGGCTGAAAAATAAAGATGGCTGAGACAGAGAGCAGGCATAACGGACAGGCAGCTCACGCATTTCCGGTATATCTCAAAGTCATATTGATATTGAGTGACGGGATACGTGGACATATAAACCAGAGCAGGGGCATCGCTCACTGGCTTTCTGTACTCACGGGCGCAGAGGTGCTTGAGATAAATGTGCCAAAGCTCTCAGCTGCGGCACGCGCCCGTGTCAAAAGTACAAGCAAAAGTCTGCGCAACAGCACAATGCGAGACGCACGAGACTGGCTTGCGAGTGCCGACGGCGATGACCTTGTCCGCGTTGTCGGAAATCTGTTGGGCGAAAGAGGAATAACCGCAAATTCCGGAAAACTTCTCATAATTTCCGCAGGAAGCGCCGCTGCTCCCTATAACCTTGCTCTTGCTTACGTTTGGCGCTGTGCCTGCGCCACGGTAATGACACCTTCCGTGATCGGCACTGCACCGTTTGACTATGCGATCGTTCCGGAACACGATTTTCCGAAACGAGACTCTAATATATTAGTAACACTCGGCGCTCCGAACAACATTCTGAAAGAAAATCTCAAATGCGAAGCAGAGACGCTTCTTGCCAAATTTCCGCCGAAGGCGAAAAATAAATGGTCTGTCCTCATAGGCGGTGATGACGCAAATTACACAATAACGCCGCAATGGCTGAAAAAGCATTTGGGACAGATACTAAACCTTGCCGCTCGCTCCGAAGCCGACGTGTATATAACAACGTCACGCAGGACAAAAAAAGATGCGGAAAAAACAGTGAAAACGCTTGCGTCACATTCAAATGCCGTCCGATACCTTCTCATAGCCTCCGAAGACGATTTTAATCCGATCCCGGCAATGCTTGGCTTCTCCGACACAGTCTTTTGCACGGATGACTCGGTAAATATGGTCTCGGAAACGATAACGGGGGGACACAGAGCCGTCCTCATGAGAACAGAACGCAAAGGAAGCATACGAAAGGCAGCCCAGAGCATCGTGGCAACACTTGTCAATGCAGGTGCCATGAGTAAAAATATGCTTTGGGGAATACCTAAATTTGATCTCATATTTGACCACTTTGCAAGAGAGGGCAGACTTATTGAGTATGAAAGCTGGCTGCGTGCAGCAAGAGCAAATCTATATTCGGAAAGTGCGCTGCAAAAGCATGAAAGCGTGGTATATGGAGATTTTAATGAGGCAAAACGCGCCGCAGAGTGGATCTGCGCAAATTGGAGACAGCGGTGACCATAAAAAAGTGATATAATTAAATGCGCTGAATAAATATCGGCATACAAAACAGGCGAGCATACACTCGCAGAAAGGAAAAACTCAAAATGAAAAAACTCACGGCATTTTTAATAGCTGCATCACTTGTAACATTTGCTCTGTCATCTGCGGTATGTGCCGCGGAAAGTCAGAACGATGCGGCTGCGTCAATTCTTGCGCAGACACAGGCGGCAAAGGCCGCAAATAAGGCAAAAGCGGAGGCTGTCAACGCACAACAGAAAACAGACAATAAAGCAGCTGATAAGAAGCAGGATACGACTCAGAAAAATACGACAGCAAAGTCAAATATTCCTGCAGTGAGCGCACCGAACGCTTCAGCAAATACATCAGCTCAGAACGCAAAACCGACATCGGCTAAGACCGACACCGCACAGTCTGCCGAAACAGAAACATCGGGCAAGACGAACCCCGCTGCATCTGTCGTAGATCAGATAGTAAAAGAGGCATCTCAAAATGCTTCAAAGGAAGCCGACAATGCCTCAAACAACAAAGGCGCAGTTGCTCGGCAGACACCGACAAAGACGGATAAAGATATAAAAACAGACAAGGACGCAAAGACAGCTCCGACATCAACAAACAAGACAAATGAAAAAGCTGCCGAAAAACCCGCAGCGGAAAAACAGTCACCCAAAGCAACGCAATTATCCGGCGATGCGCAGGCAACAACATCAGTCGCACCGGCACAGCTTCCTCAGCAGACATCATCCGAACTTGCAGCAATGCAGGGACGTCCTCTTAACCCATCAGCGATGGATCCGGGTCCCGAAGAAACGGAAAAAACCACACTTGTCTCGGCTGAGTGGCTCAAAGCAAACATTCTGAAAACAGTAGTCATTGACGCACGCGACTCAAGCCTTTACAAGGGCGGACACATCCCCGGTGCCGTAAGTGCCCAGTGGCAGTACTTTGCAAATATGAGCGGCGCAAACGGCACCGAAAAATGGGGTACAAAGCTTCCCGCCGCGACTATGGCAAAGAGAATAGGCGCACTTGGGGTAAACGGTAAAAAACCTGTCGTAGTCTACTGCGATGCCGGCGGTTGGGGGCAAAGCGGCTGGGTGCTGTGGATATTCCGTCAGGCCGGCATAAAAAATGCCAAGATGCTTGAGGGAGGTCTCTCCGCATGGAAAAAAATCGGCGGAAAGGTCGTGAAAACGGCTACATCAAACAAGCCCGTCTCTTTCACGATAAAGAGTTATCTTCCTAATTACGACACAACAACGAAATGGCTGAACGACAACCTCGGCAAACCAGGACTTGTCGTGCTTGACGTCCGCACAGAGCCCGAATATCTCGGCAAAATAAGACCTTTCCAAGAAAAACGTGCGGGGCACATTCCCGGAGCAATAAATATCCCGCGTGAAGAATTTTTAGACAAGGATGACGGAAGCATAGAATCCGAACAGAAAGTTGTCGCTATGCTTGCGGCGAAAGGGATAACGCCCGAAAACGAAATAGTCGTCTATGACACGGCAGGTGTTCGCGGAGCATTTGTTACCATGGTTCTGCGTGTGTGCGGATTTACTAAAACACAGAACTACGACTCCGGTTTCCAGGCTTGGGCGGGCAATCCTGATCTTCCCCTCGTAAAGCCGTAGCGGACGCCGAGTCAACAAAAGAAGCACTACATCAACGGTTGAGGTTTATTGTATAGATAAAATTAAAGCGCGGGACTTCCACATTTCAGGAAGCCCCGCGTTGTTCAGGGAACCGCTGATTAATTCGTTTTTGGCAGATAAACGCAAAAGCGGCTTCCGTTGATTATATGCACCATCCGGTAAACAAACTAAGGAACCACTGATTATATGCACCGTCTGGAGAACAAACCGGCTTCGCTCACGGAAATCAGAGATTTCCTATCTCAGCCGTGCGTCACAGGCAGTCCGCGCCTGTGGCTCCAACGTATTGATATACGCCTCCGCCCCAGTCGTGGACTGCCTGTTTAGCATCCGGCACATCTAATCAGCGGAAGCAGCTGTCGTGTTTATCTGCCAAAAACGAATTAATCAGTGTGTCCCTAAGCAAGTCACACGATTTGCAAAATCTGTAAATCGGTTCCCTGCTTATAATCAGTGCAAAGTAGCTGTCGTGTTTATCTGTCAAAAACGAATTTAATCAGCGTTTCCCAAAATTTAAGCGTGCGGCTTCCGTATATTACAGGAAGCCGCACGCTATTTTTATGCCATGCGGAAGAAATATACCGTATCAGTCAGCTGTGTTCATATTTTGCAGAGCTGGCACTTCTTTTAGTTTTTTATTATTTTTGCTGTTCTTAAGAGCAGCTTTCTCAGCTGCGTCTATCTCTGCCGCTGCGGCTTCAAATGTCTCCCAGCCGCCGCCCAATGCCTTAAAGAGCATCACAGCGTTTGTTGATATTGTTCCCATGCTTGTGGCATAGAGTTCGGAGAATGACGCAAGCGACTGCTGTGCGTTTATTACACTGGTGAAGTCAACGAGACCGGTTTCGTATTTGTCCTTTGCAAGGTACACTGCATCTCGTGCTGCCTCTTCACCTTTTTTGAGTGCTGCGTTGCGCTCGTACTCCTTTATGTTTGCGGCAAGAGCGTTTCTTACTTCTCCGGCTGCTTCTATGACTTTTTGTTCATACTCCGCGACAAGCTGTCTTTCTATCGCCTTTGAAGCCTTTATCCGGTTGCGTATCGCACCGGCTTGGAAGATCGGCCAACTTATTTTGGGCATGAAGTCATAGAGTTTGGCGGGCCCTTCAAAAAGCATATCAGACGAATCCCACTCAGTACCTATTACGCCTGTCAGGACAAATTTCGGATAAAGCTCTGCGCGTGTCGCTTCGGTGGTTGCCATCTGAGCTTTAATTCTCAATTCGGCAGCGCGTATATCGGGGCGTCGGCGCAGCGTCTCCGCAGGTATGCCGATGAATTTCCTTTCGGGCAGCGTCGGTATCGGTTTTTTCTCCGCGAGAAGCGCATCAAGCTCACCAGGGACTTGACCGGTTATCACAGCTATTGCATTTTTTGTTTCTTCAATAGCCTTTTCAATTTCGGGTATTGCGGCAAGCGTGCGTTCCATTGTGTACTGCGCTTCACGCAGGGCAAGTGCGTCTGACAATCCGGCGTCAACACGCGACTGCTGTATGTCAACTGTATCTTTCTGCAAAAGGTAATTTTCACGGGCAACGTCAAGGCGTTGGCAAAGCGTTCTGTATGAGATGTAGTTCATCGCAGTTTCTGCCGCAAGCGTTATGCATGCATCGGCTATCATCTCTCTGTTTGCTTCAACCGTGAGGGTTTTTGATTTTACCTTTGCTCTTGTTCCTCCGAATATGTCAATCTCCCACGACGCATCTATCCCCAAACGCATTATCTTTGTATTTTCACCCATCGTTTTCGGGGATGGTGTCCGATTCGTTGACCAGTAGTTTGTCGTTGAAAGCCATGGGAGGAACGATGCGCGTTCAGTTCCGAGCAAAGCACGCGATTGTGCCAAAGTTGCACGCAGAGCTTCCATGCGGCTTCTGTTCTCTCGCAGAGAGAGTGCTATAAGCTTTGTCATGACAGGATCGTCAAAGTAATCCCACCATGATGCGAGCTTTTCTATAGCTTCGTCAGAGAGTTCCGGTACTGTGTCACTGCTCAGAGCCGCGATCGGATGCGTCTTTGAGAGCGCAAGCCAGTCGCCGCTCTTTATCAGCGCGTCGCGGCCATAGTCCGCACTTACCGTACTTTCCGCAAACGCAGTGCCTCCGATGGACAATGTCAGTGCGGCGGCAAGAAATGCAAATGATAAGAGTATCTTTTTCATCTTACGCGCATCCCCCTACTCATTTTCCTGTTCCGGTTCAGCGGGCTTTTTACTGAGTTTGCCCTTGAACTTTTCGCGCATGCTCTGGAACGCAACGAAGAATGCAGGGATAAAGAATATTCCTATGATCGTTGCCGCATTCATTCCATAGAACATTGTAGATCCGACTGCCACACGGCTTCCGGCTCCCGCTCCGGAGGCAAAGAGCATCGGAAGAACGCCAAGGACACATGTGAACGCCGTCATAAGCACGGAGCGGAAACGCTCCCTTGCGCCGACAGCCGCAGCTTCAAGTATTGGCAGCCTGTTTATTTCTCGCTGCTCTTTTGCGAACTCAACTATCAGTATTGCGTTTTTAGCAGCAAGACCTATCAGCAGCAATATTCCGAGCTGAACATAGATAGAGATTGAAAGCCCCATTACGACCACGCCGACAAGAGCCCCCAACATAGCAACCGGAAGGAACATCATAACAGGCACAGGCGTTGACCAGCTTTCGTATTGCGCAACGAGGAAGAGATATGCAAATATCAGTGCTATCACAAGCACAAGTATGATACCTCCCTTTGACTCCTGCTCCTGATATGTCATTCCGGACCATTCGTAGCCGTAGCCCTCGGGAAGTGTCTTTGAAAGTTCAGCGACTTTTTTCATTCCATCTCCGGTAGCGTACCCCTGTTTCATTACAAGCGTTATTCCCGCTGACGGGAAGAGATTGTAACGGCCTATCGTACGAGGCGCAAGCGTCTTGTGTTGGGTCGCAACGGCATCAAGCGGAACATGATCGCCATATACGTTCTTCACGAATACATGTGAGAGGCTGTTCACGTCCTGTCTGTATTTCCATTCCGACTGGAGAATGACTCTGTTTACCTGTGTACCGATGTTTATATCGTTGACGTATGCAGAGCCGAAGTATGTCCGCAGAGTTGAGAATATATTGCCTATGGGTACACCTAACATCTCAGCCTTCGTGCGGTCTATATCAAGGAAAATATGCGGAGTGTCAGCTGTGTATGAGCTGAACGCATAGAGGAACTCCGGTGACTGATTTACCTTCAAAAGGAAATCGTTCAGAACCTTCGCCAATTCCTCCGGATCGTTTTTTTCACGCGACTGAAGACGCATATCAAGTCCGGAGGCAAGTCCCAACCCCGAAATTGCCGGAGGAACAAATACTGAGTAGGTCGCATGTGGGTACTTTGCTCCTATCTCTCTCATTTTTGCAATGATACTGTCGGATTTTTTATCGGGGGTCTCACGTTCGTCCCACGGATCAAGTATGGAGACGATTGTTGCAAGGTTTTCTCCGTTACCTCCCATAAAGCTGACACCTTCAATATTCATGACAGTTTTCACGCCGGGGATCGTTTTCAGCTCTTTTGCTATCGGACGCACAACATCTTTCGTTCGGGTAAGAGTTGCTCCTTCCGGAAGCTGTACCACCATAAAGGCAACACCTTGGTCTTCGTCCGGCAGGAATGATGTAGGCGTGGTCCTTGCCACAAAGACACAGCCGGCAACTACGAGCGCGATGAGGATAAACGGCACGGCAAGACGGCGCACAAGCCACATTGAGCCGCTGACATAGCCGTTTGTTGCCTTTTGCAGAGCATTGTTGAACCAATAAAGGAGTCCGCTCTCCGCGGGCTTCATCGGACGTATGAAGTGCGCAGCCATCGCAGGAGAGAGCGTAAGCGCAATAATAAGCGAGAAGCAGACCGAGAATGAGATCGTAACAGCGAACTGCTTGTAAATGACACCTGTGATGCCTTCCATGAAGCCGACAGGCACAAATATCGCAAGAAAGACAAGCGTTGTTGCGCACATAGGCGCAGTGACATCTTTCATTGCCTGCTCAGTCGCCGTCTTCATATCGCACTTGTCCCGCTCCACTATATACATGACACGCTCGGCAACAACAATAGCATCATCAACGACAGTGCCTATGACGAGGACAAGTCCGAAGAGCGAAAGGATATTTATGCTGTACCCCATAAGCGCAAGCCCTATGAAGGTCGCAAGCAACGACGTGGGAATTGCGACTACCGGAATAAGCGTTACGCGCCAGTTTTGCAGGAAAAGCCAGCAGACAAAGACGACAAGAAGGAACGTAAGTATCAGCGTCTCAAGGATCTCCTGAATAGTTGCTTTAACGTAAAGAGTTGTATCATAGTTCAGACTGAGCTTCATATCTTCCGGCAGATGCGCCTGAAGCTCCTGCATCATTTTCTTTGCCCCGCCCATGACTTCAAGTGCATTTGATCCCGAAGACTGTTTCAGTGCGATAACAGCCGTGGGAGCGCCATTGTCAAGTGCGTTCATTGCGTAGCTTTCGGAGCCCAGCTCAATACGCGAGACATCGCGCAGCTTTATGATTCCTCCGTCCTCCGTTGTACGCACCACAATATTTTCAAAGTCGCCTATGCTTGAAAGACGTCCCTTTGTTTGAAGTGTGTAGATCAGCGGTGTGTCTGTATCCTTTGGCATAGCCCCCAAAGATCCGATTGACGCCTGACTGTTTTGGCTGGTTATGGCGTTTGCCACATCGGTTATTGAAAGCCCGAGCGACTGAATCCGCACCGGATCAAGCCAAATCCTCACGCTGTACTTTGAACCGAAGACCTGAACATTTCCCATGCCCGGCACACGCTGTATAGCGTTCTTGAGCGTACCGTAGGCATAATTCATAAGAGCCGCCTCGTCATAAGTTCCGTTCGGTGATGTAAGCGACATCATTCCGAGCGTATCGGAGAACGAAGACTCAACCTTTATCCCTTCTGCCACAACTTCGCTCGGGAGCTGCGGCTGTATCTGACTGACACGATTCTGAACACGTACAAGCGCCATATCCGAATCCGTGCCTGTCTCAAACGTGACGGAAAGCTCATACGAACCGTTGTTGCTTGCCGTTGAATTCATGTAAATCATGCCGTCAACGCCGTTTATTGCTTCCTCAAGCGGTGCGGCAAGCGTATTGGCTATGGTCTGAGCGTCAGCTCCGCGATAGTTTGCCTCAACACGAATCATAGGCGGCGTTACACTCGGGTACTGCGCTACCGGCAGTCCCACGGCAGCAATGGCTCCGCCGATTGACAAAACCAACGCAATGACGACCGCAAAACGCGGATGGTCTATAAAGAATTTAGCTAACATATCTTATTTTCCCTTTTCTGTCTCTTCAAGCATATCAGACGCAGCATCGGGTGCATCGGCTTTGCTCTCCTGCACCTTAACGCCCGGGCGCAGCTGCTGAAGTCCCGCCGTCACGATCTTGGTCCCGATGGAAACACCTTCGCATAATTCACGGTAATTGCCGAGATAGCGTCCCAATTTTACTCGCGCAATATTTGCGGTTCCGTCCTCACCCACAGTGTAGATAAAATCACCCTTGGAGTCTGCCATCACCGCTGTCTGAGGAATTACGGCAGTCATCATGCTTCTCTGCGGTTTTGACTGCACACGCACCAACGCTCCGGGGATCAACTTGCCGTCTGCGTTTTCATAGCGCAGCATAATGCCGACCGTACCCGTTGTTTTGTCAACGACATTATTTTCAAAGTCGCGTCTTCCGGTCGCCTCAAACTCCGTGCCGTTGCTCAAAAGCAATTTTGTTCTGAATACATTGCCGTTTGCTTTGAAGCTGTCAAGCAAATCAAGATATTCGCGATCCGGCAGAGTGTACGAGACGCGAATGGGATCCATCTGCACTATTTCAGCAAGAGTTTCGGAAGATGCCGTGACATAGTTGCCCTTCGTCACCATTGCCTTGCCGATTTTTCCGGTTATCGGTGCCTTTATATCTGTATAACTCAGATCTATCTCCGCAAGACGCAGCGATGCTTTTGCGGAAGCCACCGCAGCGCGTCCGAGCAAAACATTGTTCTCTGCTTTGTCTCTGTCGGCAGCCGAAACAGCACGTTCCTCCGCGGACTTAACACGCGCAAAATATTTTTCCGCAACATCAAGCTCAGCCTCAGCACTCTCAAGCTGGGCACGGCAAAGGTCAACCTTCGCCTGATACGAGACGGGATCAATGCGGAAGAGCAGCTGCCCTGCCCTCACTAAAGAACCTTCCTTAAAACATACCTGAACAATTTCTCCGTCAACCTTTGGCTTGACACTGACGGTCTGCATAGGCTCAACACGCCCAGTATATTCGGAGACCTGTTCGGATGCGTCAATCTCTTTTACCGTATCGGTCACCACAAGAGGCATCTGCTGCATCGCAGCCTGCTCCGCGTCCGTCTGCTTGGTCGCAGCGACCTTGCCGCCGTAAGTTCTCCAAGCAAAAAGTGCCGCAACCGCAATCGCCGCGACGACAACAATCCTGATCAAACCTTTGCCCTTATTCTGCTTTTCTTGCAAGAGAATCCTCTCCTCTTAGATAAATTTTTCGTTCTTCACGGAACAGATGACTATATGCGCCGCACAAGTCGGATGCTCAAAGACATAGGCACCGTTTTTTTTAGCATCAGATCTCGGTTCGCACACGACAACAATCCCTTTAACATTATACATAAGTGAGAGAGAGCAGGTCAAGTAATGGAGAAAAATGCTTATTATGTTAAAAGATAACTTATGATTTGCCTAATTGCCAAAATCAGT
>JAUNMU010000103.1 GCA_030531745.1 Synergistes sp.
ACTGATTGAGCTGTTTTCTTTGCTCTCCGGAATAACAAACGAGAGCCTGTCAGCCATATTTACAGAAGACGAAAAACAAAAGGAGGAGATCCACGTGAACGATTTCATGAAAAAAATGTTTGCAGACGCAAAAGCAGAAGGAGAAGCAAGAGGCGAAGTAAGAGGACGGCGGAAGACTGCGTTTAATCTCCATGATATGGGTATGGACGAGGGTTTTATAGCAAAGGCGGTAGGTGTAACGGAAGCCGTGATAAGAAAGTGGCTCGCGGAAGGGCAGAAAGTCGCCATGCTGTAAAACCACAAACGGTGTTGCGAAGATTTTGCCTGCGATAATCGTGGATCTCCTTATGAAAACTGAATATCTCGGATGAGGTCATAACACACTACAACGAACTGATTGAGTTGTTTTCGTTGCTCTCCGGAATAACAAACGAGAGCCTGTCAGCCATATTTACAGAAGACGAAAAACAAAAGGAGGAGATCCACGTGAACGATTTCATGAAAAAAATGTTTGCAGACGCAAAAGCAGAAGGAGAAGCAAGAGGCGAAGTAAGAGGACGGCGGAAGACTGCGTTTAATCTCCATGATATGGGTATGGACGAGGGTTTTATAGCAAAGGCGGTAGGTGTAACGGAAGCCGTGATAAGAAAGTGGCTCGCGGAAGGGCAGAAAGTCGCCATGCTGTAGCAAATAGTAACATTGGGGCATTAATAAACTTGTGATATTGTACATATAAGCGGCTTAGATGACATTGCCCACGCTCACAAAGTAGCCGAAGACATACCGGAAGAATATGACAAGCTGCCGTTTAGGACGTCACTGAAACCACTGATGTATCTTCTGAAAAAAATGGATAATCTCAACGAACTATTGGAAGAAGTCGCAAAGAATCCCGAAATTCAGATTCTTGACAGAGAAACGGCAGAAGTATTCAACACACTATCCGGAGCAAACATTGAAATCAACGAAAAGGAAGGAGCGGTAAACATGTGCAAAGCATTTGAAGAATTAAGAAGACGCGGCATCTCGGAAGGCGAAAATAAATTTTCGCAGCTGATAAATTCTCTTTTGCCGGCAGGACGTGTGAAAGACCTTGAACGCGCGGCAAATGACAGCGCATACCGCAATTCGCTCTTTGCGGAATTTGGGATCGCATAATATCCGAAAAAGCATTCTTGCAATGCCGTGAAAACAGCAAAGGAAACGCCGATTAATGCGTTATAGAGTGATAAACGTAAAGGCTGCTTTGCACTGATCATAAGTAGAGAACCAAAATCTTTGATCTGTGCATCGCTTGGTTTGTTTACCGGATGGTGCATATAGCCGGCAATTCCTCAGAAAGGTGACACAATGACTGTGAGTATATTGAAACGACTTGTTAATTTCTATAACACACATACAGGCATACGAGGGGCAAAACGTGCATGGAGAAGTAAAAACTCACATAATGGCACATATCTTGCGAACAACTTTGATCAAAACAGAGTCTTCGTTGGCAGATACACTTATGGACCGCTGTTTGTGCTGTACTCGTCGCATTACGACAGCAAGCTCAAAATCGGCAACTTTTGCTCTATTGCAGGCGGTGTACACTTTCTGCTTGCCATAGACCACTACACAGACCATATCTCAACATTCCCCTTCAAGGTAAAGGTATTGGGCAAAGATGCAGAAGCCTATTCAAAGGGAGACATTGTCGTTGACGATGACGTATGGATCGGCGAAAATGCCATGATTTTATCAGGCGTACATATAGGACAGGGCGCAATCATCGCTGCCGGCGCAGTCGTCTCAAAAGATGTCCCACCATACACAATAGTCGGAGGCATTCCCGCAAAGGTCTTGAAACACCGTTTTGCGCCTGCGGTCGTAGAAAAGCTTATGAAAATTGATTATTCAGCGCTCTCCGAAGACAATATCAGAGAACACATAAGTCAGCTGTACGAACGTGTTGACGAAAATACAGATTTAGACTGGCTACCGAAAATAAATTAACGGAATGACACTTTTACGGTGCAAAAATTACCGCGGAATAGGTTATAATGCAAGAATGACGGTCGTTGATGACGAAAACGCAGATTTTATTAAGTGAATGCCGAAAGGGAACAAAATGAAGCTAAAGAGTGTCTCTGTGCTTATTTGTACGTATAACCCGATAGAGGAAAAGTTAGCAAAAACACTCGATTCTGTTTTAATGCAGAAAGATGTTGATTTACAGGTTGTTATTTCCGATGATGGGTCAGAAAACAATTTGTTTGGTTTTGCTAAAGAGTATTTCAAAACACACAATTTCAGTAATTATAAACTCGTGGCTTTCGCTGAAAACAACGGAACGACTAAGAATGTTATTCAAGGACTTGAAGTTTGCGTTGGAAATTATGTAAAAGCTATAAGCCCCGGAGATTGTTTAGCTGGAAGTCATTGTTTATCCGACTGGACAGAGCACTTACATGCGAGCGGAAAGAAATGGTCTTTTGGAGATATAATATGTTATACGCCATTACCCGATGGTAGCATGGAGATTTGTGTGCATTCTGCACACCCTCAAACGACGAAGTGTTACTCTGCTAAAAATGATAGGATGTGCCGTTGGAATTATGTTGTGTTCAATGATATTACAAATGGAGCAAGTACAATATGCGAGACACAGTTTCTCATGAGCTATGTAAAAAAATTGGCAGGCAAAGTTATATATGCAGAAGATAATAGCTACAGACTGATGATGTTTGATGGGTTTGTGGCAGATTATTATCCGCAACCGGTTATTTTCTATGAGTACGGTAGCGGTATTTCCACATTAGGGGATTTGAAATGGAAAGATAGACTGCGAGATGATTGGTATAGTGCGGATGATATTATGTTTAAAGATGTTGTAAACATGGATGATTTTCAAAAAGAAATGATGAATACATATATCAAGCTTAAAGCATACAACGCTAAATCAAAGTTTCATAAGATGAAGAAGTTGCTAATTCCGGGATGGTTAAAATTTCGGTTCAGATGTTCCTTTACGCGAAGAATGACACTTAAGACATTCAGTGTTAGCTAAGGAAACGCTGATTAATGCATTATTACGTGAGCGTTCCGTCCATTTTACGGTGTGTTTTTGTTGCAACGTGCCGTATATATTGTGTAAGAAAGAATACACATGTCTAAATTTCGTCTTTTCGTTGAAAACTTTCTTGTCTATGGCTTTGGAGGGATAATCAGTCATGTGATCCCTCTGCTTATGTTGCCTATAGTGACGCGCCTTATGCCGAACACATCCTATTACGGCATCAACGACCTTACGGGCACTATAGTTTCCATCGCAACGTACATTTCCATTATGGGAATGTATGATGCCATGTACAGAATGTACTTTGAAAAAAGTGACGAAGCTTACAAAAAGACCGTCTGCTCCACGACATTTATATTTACACTCGGCGTATCGGCTTTCGTTTCCGCGTTGCTTGTACTTTTCAGAGATCGGATAGCAGAGATGTTTTACACCGATCATACACTCGCATACCTTCTTTTCTTTGCGGCATCGGCAACACTTGTAGGTGCGACAAATTCCATCATCAGCGCACCTACTCGCATGCAAAACCGACGCAGGGTCTTTCTTATAACAAACACCATAGGTCCGATCCTTGCGTACAGTGTTTGCATACCGCTGCTCTTAAAAGGTTACTACATGACGGCTCTGCCTACAGCATCACTTGTCAGCAGTGCCATCTTGGAGATTGTCTTTTGGAAACTTAACCGCGAATGGTTCAGCCTAAAGCTGTTTGATAAAAAAATGCTGAGACAGCTGCTCACGATCGCAATTCCGCTGATTCCCAATTTTCTTATCTATTGGATATTCAATTCAAGCGATAAAATTATGATAACAAATATAATCGGCACGGAGCAGACGGGGATATATTCCGTAGGAGCAAAACTTGGGCATGCCAGCCAGCTTATCTATATGGCATTTGCCGGCGGTTGGCAGTTTTTTGCGTTCTCAACGATGAAAGAAGAACAACAGGTACGCAACAACTCTCTCATATTTGAATATCTTGGTGTTATCTCATTTGCTGCTTCCGCGTTTATATGCGCCATAAGCTACACATTTTACGCTGTGGTATTTCCAAAAGCATATCTGCCCGGATTCATTATAGCTCCGTATCTTTTTCTTGCACCGCTTCTGCTTATGCTTTTTCAAGTCATAGTAAATCAGTTTTTGGTAGTAAAAAAGACGTGGCCTACGATGTTTATATTGTTGACAGGGGCACTGCTCAATGTCGGACTTAATTTACTGCTCATTCCGAAATTCGGTATTGAAGGTGCCGCCGTTGCGACGCTTGCCGGCTATATACTCTCCGATATAGTCTGCGCAGCCGTACTCATTAAAATGAAACTTATGATCCTGTCTGTAAGATTTGTGATTTCTTCTATCCTCATTGTAGGATATTTTATACTTTGGCGTGCTTTTTTCACGCAGAATATGCCGATCGGCATCTTGTCCGCCTCCGTCCTCTGCGCAAGTTTTGCATATCTGTACAGGCAGGATATCAAAATGTTGTTGTATAATATCAAGAGTTAGGGACACACTGAGTAACACGTTTTTGACAGATAAACTTGTTTGTTGATAAGTTGAAACGACCATTCACCCTCAGATGGGACATGCATAAATCATCTTGCACCATTAAAAGCAATAGTATAGAATAAATCACACAGACGGTAGTTAGATCGTCAGTATGACAGCAAAGGAGAGATGCCGCTTGGGAGAAAAGGACGCAGCGGAAAAGACGTTAT
>JAUNMU010000013.1 GCA_030531745.1 Synergistes sp.
GTACAGAAATCAAGACACGAAAAATCCCACTTTAGCTCAGTGAAAAATTTTTAGTTCATCCGTTTTTGTCCGATTTCCAAAAACACATAAAAACTAAAAGAAAGATATGAAAAATCACTAAAATTTAGATATTCTGTGGGTACTTAATGGGTACTTGAAGGAATGCCCATAAAAAAATCTCTGACTGAGAAGTTTAATTTTCTTAGTCAGAGACTGAATTTTTAATGGTGGAGCTGAGGCGATTTGAACGCCCGACCCCTTCCGTGCGAGGGAAGTGCTCTCCCGCTGAGCTACAGCCCCAACCGCAATCGCGGGCATAAAATTGGAGCGGAAAACGGGACTCGGACCCGCGACCTACGGCTTGGAAGGCCATCGCTCTACCAACTGAGCTATTTCCGCCCGCAACTCCGATATGATACCACCGATACTTTTCAATGTCAAGCAAGATAATTTTCAGAATATAAAGTTAATTATCCGATACAATATCCGTGATTTTATCAGACAAGCCGCAGTGCGTTATTTTTATCGTCCGATAATTGCATACATACCATATTTTTCGGTCAAAAGAGGAACGGTTGAGCTTTCATCTATTTCGCCGCAAAAGAAAATATCGTTGTCAAATCCGAGTTCGGAAAGAGTTTTGCCATGTGCTGACTGACTGCATACTTCAGATATGCACGGCCCCATTGAGTGCCACAGGGCAAGAGCGGACATCCCGCCGTCAGTCAGTTCCATTTCATCTGCCCCGTTTGACGGCGCAAGCGCGAGAAGTTTTTCAATCATCATACCGGCACACACGCTGTCTTCAAGTGAAAACTCACCGTTTTGTCCTGCACATATTATGCCTATATTTTTGCCGGAACAAATTGCATCCCAACATACACTTTCAGCGTTCCGCGCACAACCCACAACAACGCGCTCACACCCCGATACCGCACTCAAAATTGCATTAGTTCCGTTTGAAGTTGTTATTATCGCGTTATCGGGAGCCCCGCTCTGCATCAGTTCAACAGGAGAGTTGCCAAAGTCAAAATCTTCGGGCTTCACTCCTCCACGCTCACCCATTACCTTCCAGTCTCCGCTCAATTTATCGCGTAAATCAGCAGCCTCTTTAAGTTCCTTTACCGGAAGAAGCACACTGCCGCCACAGTCAAAAAACGTCGTTATCTGTGTTGAAGCACGCAACAAATCAACGACGATACGCACTTCATGTTCTTTCAATTTTTCAGACGGCAGAAACGCAACATCAAATACATACTTCAAAATTCATTTTACCCCCGACATCGCATAAATTTCTGTTGGATTATAACATTTTTTGTCTTATTGTGGTAGAATGGACGCAAAGTCTGAATTTACGGAGGAATGTAAGATGGCAGGTGCAATGCAGATTAGTTTGGAAGAGATAATATCAATGTTGCTTCAGCGCGTGGAATTACTCTCGGCTAACGACGAAAACAACAAAACTAAGCAGAACATAATATTCAGGGTTCTCTATAAAAAGGGATTTATCACTGACGATGACATAAAAGAGTCGGTAAGAGAAGAGTATAAAATGCTCAAATCACTCGGTGCAATACAGGAAGAGCCTGCCGAGGAAATGTATGAAACGATTACCGACAATATTTTGCAGTGGATCAAGGGCGATATTGAAGGCATAAAGCAGGCTGTGGCTGACTACGAGAAAAAAATGCAGCAATACGCAAAGGAAGAAGCCGCCAAAAAACCGAAAATTGAGGTCGCGGGAGCAAACGTTCTTAACCAGCTTGACGCAGCCGCAAGTAAGAAAGGAAAGCTGATAATATAGCGCAGCACGGCAGATCACAAATACTCAGTTTTAGCAGTATTTACAGACTTTTAATTTGAGCGGTGCGGTGACGGGATTTATTTTATTGGACAGTGCGTATAGTACGATTTGGGAGTGAATCTTGTGTGGACGGTTGAAGAAGGCATTGATGTATTAAAAGAGAGCGGAGCAAAGATCACTGCCCAGCGTATTGCCGTTCTTGAGCAGCTGGTGGGGCGCACCGATCACCCGTCGGCAGATACTCTTTATCGTGAGCTTCTTGAAAAGTACCCCACGATGTCCGTAGCCACACTTTACAGCACCGTGCAGCGTCTTTCGGAGGCAGGACTGCTCAAGATACTGAGTATTGATGACAAGCGGGTTTACTTTGACCCCGTTACTGTTTCGCATGGTCACTTTATGTGCCGCAAATGCGGGCGGTTGATTGATGTACCGCTAAGCAGAGAGGTATTTCATTTAACTGCCGATGCAAGTGCTATTGCGCATATAGAGCGCACGGAAGTTTTTATGTACGGCGTATGTAGGGATTGTTTTGACGATTGATATTTTTTCTCCGGCCGCGATAGTTTCATTGTTAGTTGGCGGTGGTATGCTCTATTTTCCGAACTTGTGGTGCAGATTGAGAGAGGAAGCTCCGGAGAGTTACGGATTGTGTTGGAATTTTAACAGAAGAGATTTTATTCAGACTCTTCTTATTACGGGCGGCGTACTCGTTTTACTTACGGTTGTGGCGCTCCACTGGCCATGGGATACTCTGCCGCACAAACGGACTTTGGGAGAAGTTCTGAATATGGGAGCCGGAGGTCTCGCAGCAGCCGTGATTGAAGAGACATTTTTCCGTGGTTGGCTTCAGCCTCTCTTCGCAAAAAGGTACGATCCGTATGTTGCCATTGTGCTGACCAACCTCATATTCACGCCGATACACTTGTTCGTTGCCCCCAATCTGATTTCCCTTTGTATCTTTTTTCCGGGCTGCATTATGGGTTGGCTCAAGCATCGGTATAACAACCTTTTCCCTCCTGCACTTTTCCATTTCTTAGGCAATGTGTGGGCGATATGGTTCTTTCCGGTACCCATAGAGTTTTAGGGAGATAATGAAACTGCGAACGGTTTTTCGGGTATATAAAATTTTAATTTGAATTTTTGTGTATTTACTGTTAGAATGGACTGACAGTGAGTTGACAATGTAGGTGAGGTTACTATGGCAAAGACAGACGACAAAGTCGTTATAACAAGAGAAGGATATGACAAATTAAAGGCGGAACTCGTCCAACTTCGCACAGAGGGCAGAACAGAGATCGCGACTAAGTTGGAGGAGGCTCGTGCGTTCGGTGATTTAAGCGAAAATTCCGAATACAAGGCAGCCAAGGAAGAGCAGGAAAAGCTTGAAAACAGAATCATGCAGCTTGAGTACCAGCTGAGTAAAGCTCACGTTGTTGAGACAGAGGATATTGACACAAGTGTAGTCAGCCTCGGTACAACTGTAACGATTGAGGATATGGATAAAGGAAACAGTTTTACCTACACTCTTGTAGGCACAGAGGAAGCAGACATTAAGGACAACCGAATCTCAGCCGCAAGTCCCGTAGGCAAGAGCGTCATGGGACACCGTATCGGTGACGAAGTTATCGCAAGAACGCCAAGGGGTATAAGACACCTTAGGGTGGCAAAAATTATTCTGAAGTAGCTTATTATAAGTCGTATATGATCACAACGGGTCGTTGTCTGAGAAACAACGACCCGTTGTGCGTTTTTTATTCGTACTGAATTGCGTTTTTGCTGTTTCTGCCGAGTATCATTGAGCGAATAAGGTAAGCACGGCTTATGTAGCCCATGAGGTGCTTCTCCGTGTCAATTACGGGACAGACCTTTATGTGGCGACGAATCATCTCCGATGCAGCCTTGAAGTCGCTGTCTGTTTCAAGTATGCACACAGGCTTGGGATTCATTATTTCTGATACCTTGTTTTTTCGTATGCGCTGAAATCGTGCCGCAAACTGACCGCAATCCGGCAGAAACGCAGCATTCTTGAGTGTTGTCATATACACCGGCAGACATTTTTTTATTATATCCTCTTCGCTCACAAATCCGCACACATATCCTTCCGTGTCAACAACAGCAAGCCCTGTTCTGCAGTGATGTACAATAACATCTATCGCCCTTTCAATCGTATCGTCCTTTCTCAGGACGATAAACTCTTTGTTCATTATAGAACCGACATTCATGAAGTTCGCCTCTTTCCGGAGCAACCTAAACTAAATTATACAACAATTTTTACATCCACACAGAACGGCTTATGAATAAAATTGCCGCAGATGCAATTAGAAGAGAAATAAATACTGTTTTCATTCCTGCCTTTGTAAACGAGGCAAAGGTTATGTGCATACCTTCCTTTGCGGCAAAATCAACGACAACTGCGTTTGCCGCAGCTCCGAAGTATGTTCCGTTTCCTCCGAGACACGCACCGAACGCAAGAGCCCAATACAGCGGAGCTGCATCTATTCCGGCTTCCTGCGCCATTGATGCGATTATCTGCACAAATATTGCCGTAAATGCGATGTTGTTTATAACCGTACATACCAATCCGGATACCCATAACGTTCCGAGTATCATCACGATCGGACGTCCGGCCATAAGAGAAACGAGAACATCGGCAGCACTTGTTATTACCCCCGCAGCTTTAAGCCCCCCTGCCATAATGAAGAGCGAAATAAAATATATCAGAGTAGGCCATTCAACATCGTCGTGTATTATTGATTTTTCGTCAAGCAATGAAAGCGCAAGCAAAATACCGGCCGCCGCAAGCGCAACAACAGATGGTTCAATATGTACAATGCTGTGCGCTGTAAAACCTATTAACACACACACCATCACAACAACAGACTTAATCATCAATGGCTTATTTACTATAAGTTTTCTCTCATCAACATCAGCAAGCTGTTTTGCGGCATCTGCATTGAACTTCATCCTGTCCTTATAATACATTCCGGTATATGCCGTTACAGCGCAAAGTACAAGGATCGCAACAGGCGCTGCCGTGACAAGAAAATCGTTAAAGGAAAATCCTGCGACCGAAGAAACAATCATATTCGGCGGATCTCCGATAAGCGTTGCCGTTCCGCCTATATTTGACGCAAAAAGTTCAATTATGATAAACGGCAATGGATCAAGTGCAATAAGTTCACATAACGACAAAACAACAGGCGTAACAAGAAGCACAGTCGTAACATTGTCCAAAAATGCAGAAAGCACCGCAGTCAGCAAAGAAACGATCCAAAATATAAGCATCGGACGTCCTCCTGTTATTTTTATGGATCGCACCGCAAGAAACTGAAAGAGACCGCTCTTTGAGAGAACGCCTACAACTATCATCATTCCGGTGAGAAGCCCTATTGTGTTGTGATCAATAGCGGCAACAGCCTCTTCGGGTGAAACTATTCCAACCGCCGCCATAAGAGACGCTCCGATAAGCGATGCAGTTGCCGTTTTAAGCAGCCCCGAAGCCGAAACAGCTATAACGCTCAGAAATATTATAAGAGCAACCCAAGCGTGTAGTGTCATTAGAATTACCTCCACAGTACTTTTATCTGCGCAGACAGGACATAGCCGCGTCTGCGCAAAACGGAGGCAACTATAACGCTTAAATCAAAAAAAACAAGATGAGAATTAAGAAGTCGCTATTTTGTAATTTTAGAAAATATTTGCATAACACCGAAAAAAGTGAATTGTGAAAATTCAAAAGACGAACAATGTGTGGTATGCGAAAGGGTATTATCGCTGTTTGACTTTGATTATATAGTATAATATTCGTGACGGCGGCTGAATAATTTCCGCAGTATGGTCTTTGCTGTTTTTATCAACGAAAGGAGAATATAAGCATGAACATCGGAAGCAAACTTATAGGTGCGCTGTGCGTTATAGCGGCGGGAATGTGTTGGGGTGCCACAGGCACAACGCAGGCGCTTGCACCGAAGGAGGCTACGTCACTTTCAATAGGAGCGGCTCGCCTTGTCTTCTCCGGTGCGTTATTCCTTGCGATAATGATGATAAAGACCAAAAACAAAATACTGCGCGGCGAATGGAACAGGAAAGGCATATTGATCGCAGCTGCCGGACTTGCCGGATATCAACTGTTTTTCTTTTCGGCAGTTAAGCTGACCGGAGTTGCCGTAGGCACTATGGTAACGGTAGGCTGCTCTCCTGCGATCGCAGGATTTGTAGGATCTATCGCTTTTGGCGAAAGGCTTTCAATCCGCTGGTATATCGCAACCGCTCTTGCTGTAACAGGCTGTGCAATGATAGTTGCCGGCGGTAAAAACGCAGTGACGTTCAGTCCGCTTGGAGTTATTCTTGCCGCAGCATCGGGATTTTCATACGCAATGGTCGGTGTTGGGCTGCGCTACGTCAAAAGAGATGCTGTTGAAACTGCGGCAATGATGAACGCATTGAGCGGACTTATGCTTCTTCCCGTACTGCTTATGGGCGATACCGGGTGGATCGCTACGGCACATGGCTCGCTGTGCGTCTTTGTGCTTGCCGTAGTAAGCACTATAATCCCCTACGGGCTTTTTTCAACGGGGCTCAAATATATTGAACTTGGCGTCGGTTACACACTGAGCCTATCCGAACCTCTTATGGCGTGGTTTCTATCCGTTACGCTGCTTGGCGAACATCTGTCACTCATAGGCACGATAGGCGTAGGCATACTCTTCTGCGGCCTTATCTTTCTTGCAGCACGAAAATAGCAGCATGAGCTTATAGTTTTCACCGTTTCGTTTTTTGTATCGTACACAAAATTTATCTCACATTACGGAGGTACATATATGGAATACAAACTTTGGAAGATATTGGACGAATTAAAGTCGGACGAATATGAATGGGTTGAGATGTCACATTCTCTCAACAATGACAGTCCGTACTGGAGCGGAATTCCGGAAGGCTCGGTTGATTTGGGAAATGTTTGCTTTGACTGGGGCAATGAAATGCTTGAATGTCGGATACAAACATTCAAATTCCCGGGACAGTTCGGCACTCACATTGATTTTCCCGGACACTTCATCAAAGGCGCGGCGCTTTCGGAAGAATACGGTGCAAAGCACGTTATTTTCCCTCTCTGTGTGATTGACGTGAGAGAAAAGGTCGCAAAGGACGTACATTATGCGGTCACAGCTGACGATATAAGGGAATATGAGGCAAAATACGGAAGTATTCCGGATGGTGCGTTTGTAGCATTACTCACAGGATGGGCAGAAAAATGGCCCGATATGGACGCACTCTCAGGCGTTGCGGAAGACGGCAGCGAAAATTTCCCCGGTTGGTCGCTTGACGCTCTGAAATATATTTACGAAATTCGCAATGCAGCGGCAAACGGTCATGAATCGCTTGACACGGATGCATCGGCAGAAGCCGCAAAAGCCTCAGACCTTGCCTGCGAAAGATACGTCCTTGCAAAGGGTAAATTACAGATAGAAGTCATGAACAACCTTGACAAGGTCGCCCCCGCGGGTTCACTGCTCATCGCAGCGTGGCCGCGGATAGAGAAAGCAACCGGTATGCCGGTGCGCGTATTTGCCGTAACACCTAAAAAATAAGCAAAAGCACATATCGTGCCGCAGTATCTCTATGATCGTGATACTGCGGCACGATATTTATTAAAAAACCGCCAAGCGGTGCTTTCTTTATTTATCGTTGCGCCGTATTTTATCTTTCATACGTGCGTAAACCCCCGGGGGAACCATCTCGCTGACATCTCCGCCGAATCTGAATGCTGTTTTCAATCCGCTGCTTGACAGATACGAATACTTTGCGTCCGTTGCCATAAAAAACGTCTCAATCTCCGGCGCAAGCTGTCTATTCATCTGGGCAAGCTGAAATTCATAGTCAAATTCAGAAAGCGCCCTGAGACCGCGGATTATTATCCTGCTCTCTTGCTGACGCATAAAATCAACAAGAAGACCGTTAAAATATTTAACTCTGACATTCGGCAAATGTGCAAGTGCTTCGCTCGCCATTATCTGCCGCTCCTCCTGACTGAACGTTGAAGCCTTGTCCGGATTTATCAGTATCGCAAAAATAAGTTCGTCAAATAAAGCCGCGGCCCTCTCAGCAATGTATATATGTCCGTTTGTTATAGGGTCAAATGAGCCGGGATATACAGCTCTTATCATTATATTTTCCTCCCGTAAAATGCAAGCACCGTACCGCCGTATGTGCGTTCACTGCACTCCCATCCGTCAGGCACGGCTGCTTTTTCTTCCGCAGAATGTTCAAATACAACCGTTCCGCTCTCCGCAAGAATTTCGGAATTTTGCGCAAGCAGACGCGGAAATTCATCTCCCCAACCCAAGAGATAGGGAGGATCTGCAAATATTATGTTGAATTTTTCGTTTTTCTTCACAAGCAACGGCAACGCACGCCGCACGTCCATACAAAGGCAGCGCACCTCACGCGGTACTTTTTTCACAATATCAGCGTATCTCTTTCGTTCCGTCTCAACACATACTACCGATGAGGCTCCCTTTTTTACGGCAGCCGCCGCGATCTGACCGCTTCCGGAAAAAAGGTCAAGAAATGCACAGCCGCTTATATTGCCCAGTATGTTAAACAATGCGAGCATAACCTTGCCCGTTGTAGGGCGCATATCTTTCATAGCTCCCGCCCTTTCTGTTTTCAACTTCAAAGAGTATAATCTCAATCGTATTTAATGTATAGTCACGGGAGGAATCTTTATGAATTTTCAGAAAGATAAAAACAGAGTACGCAGTGAAACGATGCAGAAAAAACATATTCTTGCAGGTACGATATTCCTTCACGGAATGAATGATATGCATTCAACGGCACTGCCTACGATAATACCTATGCTTGCGCAGTCAATTTCACTTACGCTCAGTCAGGCCGGATTTTTAAGTGCGCTCTTCGGCTGTATGAATATGTTTGCACAGCCCATTCTCGGCTACATCGCAGACAGAATGAGACGACCGTGGTTTGCCGTGTGGGGACCGCTGCTTTCAATAACAGGTGCGGCAATACTGCCTATGGTACCAAACTTTGGGACTGCCCTTCTATGCGTAGGGATGATGAGTTTTGGGACATCGCTCTTTCACCCTCAGGGGACAGGCTCATGCGGTGCGGCAGCCCCCACAGGAACACTCGCGTTTTACCTTTCGCTCTTTCAGGCAAGCGGAACATTCGGCAGTGCGATAGGCCCGATATATGTCGTATTTATGATCTCAATGGTCGGCAAACATATCTTTCCATGCATTGTCATTCCCATTGCATTTCTGATATGTCTCTTTCTCTGGCGCGATCTCGGAGAGGTCAAAGACGCAGAGACAATAGCGGCAGCAAAAGACTCGCATGGCAAATTCTTCGGAAACATAAAATTCATAATGGGAAAAGTCGGTTGGATAGTCGCACTTACAACTGTGCGTGACGCGGTATATCAGTCTATAAAAATATTTCTCCCTACTCTCATCATAATGCAGGGCGGAACGATCGCAGCCGGAGGTCTTACGCTCTTCGTCATAACATTTGCATCAAGCGTCGCCGCAATAGTCGGAGGAAAACTTGCGGATAAGATAGGCGATGAAAAAGTCGTATTTACGGCACTTGCGGCTGCTCCGATATTTCTCGGCCTTGGCATAAGAGATTCTTCTGTGCTGTGTACAACGGCTCTCGTCATAGGCTATGTATTTCTTCAGGCAAGCACACCTGTCACCACGGCAATGTCACAGAAACGCTGCCCCGAAATGCGCGGCATGATAACATCATTCTCAAACGGAGTGTCATGGGGACTTGCCAATCTGCTTGTAACACCGGTAGGCATAATTGCAGACCATATCGGTCTTCAGGAAACACTGAACATCGTAGCGTTTGTTCCGTGGATCGTGACATTGTGGCACTTCGTATTCATATTCGGGAAAAAGAAAACGATCCAATAACCGGACACATTCTTGTGACGCCTTACGATAATTCGCTGCATTAGGAAACACTGATTAGTGCGTTTATCACTCTATAACACACTAATCAGCGTTTTCCAAACTCGCTGACGTCTTGCAAGTACATCTTGACAACACACGAAAATATGTACATCATACGATCATCGCGTTCTATCGCGTTTGTGCAACGGATACTGTTTTATCTGCTTTTGAAAATTTTAACCCCATGAGCCTCAGACTTTTGCCTCATATCATCGTTTTCTCCGAGCATGCGTGCAACAACTCCCGGTTCCGAAGAAAGCATCATAAACCGCCCCCCCATATATTCCAATGTATAACCGGTATCATACATACCATGTTTTTCGTAGAATTTCAGTCTGCGGACGCGCTGTTCGTAATTCGGCGCATTTTTGTCAAGCGCCTCTATATCAAGGCATACCGGAATATCTCCCGCTTCTGAGAGCAGTGTGTCCATGATTTTTCCGCCATACCCTCTGCTGCGGAACTGCGGAAGAATCGCAAGGTAAAAAATGACCCAAAAATTTTCGGCCTTTCTGAGGCGTGTAAAGCCAACAACGATATCTCCGTCGTAATATGCTTGATACGGAGGAACGTCTTCACCAAAAGCCTCTTCGGGAACAACTTCTTCGGGTGGGAAAATATCCGCGGTAAATCTCTTTAATTCGGCGAATTCGGGATCGCCGGGACAGACATTTTTAACGTTAAACATTAAAATTTCTCCTTCATTCAACATTTGCACACACAGACGAAACTATCATCCGCCGTGAACTTTCTTCATATTGTACATAACAGCGATTGATATTCCGAAAAATACTATCGCCATACCGACGACGTTCCACCACGCAACGGCTTCATCAAGCAGCAGCCATGCACCGAACATTGTGAACACAGGTGTGAGATTCTGCATCATGGTGAGCTTTACACCGTAAATATATGTCATAGCCTTGCTCCATGTACCATACGCGATCGCAGTGGGGAAAAGCCCCAATGCGGCAACAGCAAGCCACGCCTGCCACGTTGACGGAAATATCAGAGCGTCACTCATCACAAACATCTGAGGGAGCATCATAAGCGAGGCGCACAGCTGACACCACGCGGTCGTTACAATGGCATCTCCGGAGTACATAACATCGTGTGAATAGTGATTTCCGACGATCCATGAGACAGAGGCAAAAAACAGAAACGGGATGCCTATCGGATCACCCGAAAATCCGATTCCCAAGGGGGATATAATATTCATAACAAGCATACAGCCGAATACACCGAGGAGGCTTGCCGCAATATCGCCCTTTGTCATAGTCTGCCGCGTAACAAGACGCCACATAACCATAAGAAAGGCGGGAGCCGACTCCATAAAAAGCGATGCCGTTGTAGCCGTGACATACTGCTGCCCGATTGCAGAGAGCGTATTCATCAGGCAATACATAAAAAATGCCGCACGGATTATATGCCACACACGTTTGGAAGAGCCGGGGTGCAGATTTTTCTTTGAAAGCGCGCACCACAAAAATATAAACGTGCTTCCGAGGAGGTATCTCAGAAATACGAGTGTACGTGGGTCAATCTGCTGCACATCGCCCTGCAAAAGAAATTTGCACACAAGATAGCACGTTGACCAACAGAGAGCGGAAAGAACGGCGTAAAACGTGCCAAGTGCCCCATTGCTGCGCGAAAACATCTTTATACCTCATACCGATGCGGCAGGCAGCAAAGCATCGGCAGTTCTCAGACAATGGGCAGAAAGAGAAACCTTGTACATAACATTTTGGAATATCGCTCTAAACAACATAAAAATCACCGCTCCCGAATACAGAAATATGCCGCAATACCAACGTCACGCCACATTACACGCAAATACTACTTCATAGCGGCATTTTTTACAATGACCCATCAAGCTGTAAACACAAAAAGAGCCTGCTGACGCAGACTCTTTTTGCTACCTCATAACCGTTATATTTTCCGTGTTATTTCAGTTTGAAATTCACACCAAGCGAAAGCACCTGTGTCAAAGCACTGTGTATGTGGCACGAGTCAAAGTCAATTCCGCTGTACTGAGAAGATACGTGTCTGTTGCCCGCCCATATTGCGGTATATGCAAACGCGACTTCAATATTCTGTGTGGGACGGTACTTAAACCCGATGCTTCCTCTGTGACGGTCGCCGGTAGGTACTGTGAAATCCATTCTGTTGTCCGGGACAGGGCTTTCGTCATAAAGATAACCGCAAAGAAGCGACCACTTATCATTGAGTTTATGCTCAAGACCGAGCCCCAAACGCCATGAGCCGCTCCAGTCCTTAGCACTCTTTGATTCGCCTATCGTTCCGAGTATCTTGTCGTCAAATGTAAGATCAAGCCTGTCGTATGTACTCCAGTTCGTCCATAATGCATTGAACTCTATACGGGTCCTGTCGTTGAATTTATGACCTATACCAAACGAAAACGAATCGGGCAAGGTAACTTCGCCATGCGCTCTCGTGTCAAGATGGTACGGACCAATTCCGGCAAGGGTACCGCCAAACTTCGCATCGGCATCCATTTTCTGCGATATGCGCGAACGATATACCATAGCGACCGATGTCTTAGGCGAGAAATCATACATAAGGGAGACGAGCCAGCCCACTGCCGTGCTTGTACCGTCAACATCCGAATTGATGTCTCCGATATAAGTTGCTAATGGGTTGGTATTATCTAATATTACCGGCATTGCCTTCTTCATATTGAGCGAGATCATACATATATCAAGCCCGACTGCCGCGGAAAATTTATCGTTGATCTTAAAAGCGTATGTGGGCTGAATACTATATCCCTCTATGCCGGAATATATTGTGTCATATCTGCCCGGCCAATCTGCATCGTATTCAATCTGATTGCCGAAACGTGAGAACAGACCGATACCGAACCATGAATTTTTGCCGGCTTTCTGCGCATAGAAAAGATAAGGCGCAGTCGCAGGGCTGTACTGATTGTCCCATTCTCCTTGTTGTCCGCGTGCGCTCCTATTGAGCGGTCCATTCTTCGTAAACGAATATGACGACGCAGGGTTAAAAAATGCTGCGCCGAGCGACAGATATGCGCCGTCTAACTTCGTGATCTGTGCAGGGTTGTATGCAAGAACAGACGGATCATTCTCACCGAACATATAGTTGTCGCCCATTGCGGTACCGGACGCACTCCACTCGTAAACCCCGAACCCCTCCGCAAAAGCCGCCGCCGGAGCGGTCACCGCAAGCAGCGCAGCCAAAAAGGCCGCAAAAATTCTCTTTTTGTTCACTTAAATATTCCTCCCATAACGTTTCTCAGTATTCGTATCACCGTTTCCGTAATAACGGAATACCGGATATTCTAATCCACTTTTATCACATAGTCAACAGAGAAAATTTTCAAATTTTGTCGGTAAATGGTGACTTTCACCGCAGCTTTGATCGTTGAAAGCAAGTGTTCAAATTACAGTTACTTTCTATTTTTATTTTTCCGTTGCCTCGCAAATGAATTTGTTATAGTATAATCAAACGTGTGTTGTTCCAAGTTGTTTGATTTATAGAGAAGCTCGGGAGGCGTTAATGTGCGCAGAATTATTTTATTCTTTGCGGCAGCAGCGGCGATCGTATCGCTTGCTGCGTCAAGTGCATTTGCATACCCTGCTAAGGGAAGCAAAACTGAAGATTTTACACTTACTGCCCTTACAGGCGAGAAAGTTTCGCTTTATCAAATGAGAGGCAAAATTGTTGTGCTGAATTTTTGGGCTACATGGTGTCCGCCATGCAGAAGTGAGCTGCCTGAGTTTGACGCAATGAATACTAAATTTCGGAAATCGTCCGACAAAGTGCTTTTTATGATAAATGTAACGGATGGGAGACGTGACACGAAAGAAAAGGTCGCAAGGTTTGTACACGATGAGGGATATAAATTCAAGGTCTTGCTTGATAACGATGGAAAGGTATCGGACAAGTTCGGTATTAGCGGCATCCCGATGACCTTTGTCGTAGACCGTGAAGGGAAAATAGTCGGCTATATTTTGGGAGCAACTACCGAAAGAGATGTCATGGAGCTTGTACGAAAGGCAAAATGACGATGCTCCATGAGACCGCTCTCCTTCTTTTGGAGGGCTTTCTTGCGTTTATATCACCATGTATGCTGCCTATGCTGCCTGTCTATCTCATGTACCTTGCGGCTGACACAGAGTATGGCAAAAGGACAAGCGTGCTTAAGACAGCGGCATTTGTTGCGGGATTTTCCGCGATCTTTATGTTGCTTGGAGCAGGCGCAACTGCAATAGGCGCGTTTCTTTCTTCACATCGTGTACTTCTGCGTCAGTTGAGCGGAGTGCTTATCGCTCTGTTCGGGCTGCATTTTGCAGGGTTGGTGCGCATACCTTTCATTGACGGAGAGAGACAATTTTTTGCGGTAAAGAAAACGGGGTTTGTGGGGGCTTTCCTATTCGGTGCGACATTCTCACTCGGTTGGTCGCCATGCCTCAGCCCTTTTCTTGCCTCCGCGCTTACGCTCGCGGCAGATAGAAAGACAGCGGCAGAAGGCGTCATGTATCTGTTTATCTTTTCAATGGGTCTCGGAATACCGTATATACTCTCTGCGCTCTTTTTCTCGCACATAAAGGGCGTATTTGGATTTTTCAGAAGCAGGAGCGCTATGATCAAAAGGGTATCAGGCGCAGTCCTTATCGCAGCAGGAGCTGCAATGGCAACGGATTATTTTGATTACTGGGCAGGGCTGTTTTGGTAGGAGTGTAACAGATAAATAAGAAACACCCCAACTGTAAATGTACACAGCGGCAGAGACGAACAGCAAGTGTTTCAGACTTATCGTGGGAAGTAAAAAACGATGGTGCCGGAGGGGGGGGTCGAACCCCCACGGGTGTTACCCCGGCGGATTTTGAGTCCGCTGCGTCTGCCATTCCGCCACTCCGGCAACGTGGCTTGTGGGTGATATAATACCACAGGTAGAGAGGTTTACGCAAGTTTATTTGCTAACCAAAATACAAAAATTTTCTTAACAAAAACGAGACAGAGATTTTTTCTCTGTCTCGCTATCATTTGTCGGCTTAATGCTGCGGCTGCGCCGTTTTAGCGGTACTGCATTGCTTTTATCGTAAGTTTGCACGATGCAAAGACGCAGCCTGCCAATCAGTGAATCATATCAGAACTTTTTGAATATCTCCGGCTTTGCACCGCAGATCGGGCACGCAGCTTCGGGTTTGCCTTTGTGGATAAAGCCGCAGATCGGGCAGAGATAGTAGTCCGCATCACCGTTTATGTCCGCGAGTGCTTCTTTGTAGAGGGCGGCGTGAACTTTTTCAGCTTCGTTTGCAAATCCGAATGCACGCGCCGCGGCTGTGTTGCCTTCTGCCTTGGCTTCTTCAATCATGGGAGGATACATTGAAGTAAATTCATGTGTTTCTCCGTTAATGGCCGCCTGAAGGTTCTGGGCTGTTGTACCCACACCGCCGTTTGCGCGGAATTCCGCAAATGCGTGGATCTGCTCTGCCTCCGCCGCCGCACGGAAGAGCTTTGCCGCACCTTTGTAACCTTCTTTCTCCGCCTGCTCGGCAAACATGAGGTATTTGCGGTTTGCCTGCGATTCTCCGGCGAATGCCGCTGCAAGATTATCTTTTGTTGCCATAGTATTTTCCTCCTTGTGTTTGTACCGATGATGCAATGGTACTTTTTCTAAAACGATTTCAGTTTATATCCGTCGGACGATTTTGTCAAGCCCGCGCATTGGTCTTGCACTCTTGCACGTTACCGCTACGGTCAATTATGGCAATTATTCTGATGTCAGTGTTATTTTTTTGTAGAGCGTTGTTTTCATGTTATCACCGACTTTCAGAATGATGCCCTCTTTTCCGAATGGGTCATGTGTCTTGGGGTCTATCGTAAGGTACGCGTGTGTAAGCGCGAGATTTTTTGTCTCTGCCAATGCCTTTGCTATTGCTTCGCCTTCCGCTTTTCCGGCGCGTTTTATCGCATCGGCAAGCCATATCATTGTATCGTGTGTCATAACTGCGTTTATAAATTCACGGCAGTCGGCTTTGTAAGCTTCTTTGTAATGTTCTAAAAGTTTTTTGACTGACGGGTCGTCTCTGTATGTGTGACTTATCCAGTATGTTCCTTTCATTGCGGCACCGACTTCGTCTATCATGAAGTCGGAGTAGCCGTCACCTCCAAGTATTGCAAGCTTCAGTCCGAGCCTTTTTGTCTGTTTTACGGCCTCTGCCATATCTTTTCCCATTCCCGGCAAAAAGAGCAGTTCCGCACCTGATTGTTTTATTTTTTCAAGCTGTGTGCGAAAATTGTATTCTCCTGCGCGGAATGTCTCTTTTGCAGTGATGGTACCTCCAAGCATTTCATATCTGTCTGTGAAACATTGTGTAAGCTGCACAGCGTAATCCGAGCCGATGTTGTAGAGTACGGCGGCTTTCTTTTTCCTCAAATCTCCGTATGCAAACGATGCCGCAAGCATACCCTGATAGGGGTCGGTGTAGCATATACGGAATGAGTATGGGCGCACTTTGCCGTTTGCGTCAACGGTTACGAATGTGTTTGTCGCAAGTGTCGCTATCTGCGGTATTTTTTTTTCATTTACAACGGGAGCCGTGGCAATGTTTATGCTGCTCGCGTTTGAGCCGATTATCGCACATACTTTGTCTTTTTCAATCATACGGAGTACAGCTTTTATCGCATCTTTTCCGTTTGATTTTGTGTCGTACGCTATGAGTTCTATTTTCCGGTCAAGTATGCCGCCATTTTTGTTTATGTCGTTCACCGCCAGCCTTGCCATATTGACCGATGCTATTCCGTATGTAGCCAAATCACCGGTAAGGGAGTCTATGCAGCCTATTTTTATGGGCTTTGCGGCAAATGCGCCACTTGCTCTCAGCATCACCGCAAATATCAGCAACAGTATGATTCTTTTCAAGTGTCTGTTTCGCTCCTATTTATTATTTTGCTGTTCAAAAATAAGAGACACACTGATTAATTCGTTTTTGGCAGATAAACACAAAAGAGTCTTCCGCTGATTAGATGTGCCAGCCGCTAAACAGTCAGGCCCCGACTGGGGCGGAGGCGTATATCCATACGTTGGAGCCACAGGCGCGGTCTGACTGTGACGCGGATGGTGCATATAATCAGTGGTTCCCAAGACAGAGAGGGTGATGATAGGCTCTCTGTCTTATGGAGACTTTATAGTATGCCGTGCTGCGGCTTCCAACAGAATGTTACTGTCTGCGCGACAACGCAGCTGCCACGGCCCATGCCGCGGCGATTGAGTGCAGACAGGGGATTCCGGCTGCGCAGGCGTGGCGTCTTATCGCTATGCCGTCCGAGAAGTGTGCTTCATGTCCGCCGGGAATGTTCACGATCAGATCCCATTTGCCTTCACGCAGACGTTTTACAAGACCATCACGCTCAACGACTTCGGATTCTATTCCCCATTTTCTGAGGTACGATGATGTTCCGGCAGTTGCATCTATATCCCAGCCTAACATTTTGAACTGCGACGCGACCGGCATCGCTTCGGATTTTTGGTCGTCCGCTATGCTTATGAGTATGCGCCCGTGCTGAGGTGCGTTCCAGCCGGAACCGTTCAGCCCGTCCATTATCGCGTCCGCAAGGTTGTCCGCAATGCCGAGACTTTCGCCGGTTGACATCATGCGCGGCCCGAGCTTCGGATCAAGTCCGGGAAGTTTGTCGTTTGAGAATACCGGCACTTTAACGCCCCAGCTTGTGTTTTTAGCGTACAGACCGGTGCCGTAGGGCATATCGCGCAGATGTTCGCCAAGTGCCACTCCTACCGCCATGTCAACAAGCGGCAGCTGTGAGATTTTACTTGCGATTGGTACTGTACGGCTTGCACGCGGGTTTGCTTCAATTATCCAAAATACTCCTGCGCTTAATACGAATTGAATGTTCAACAGACCGTGTACATCAAGCTCTTTTGATATTGTAGTAACGAAGCGAAGCACCTCTTCACACTGTCTGTCGGTAAGGGATACGCAGGGAAATACCGCTATGGAGTCGCCGGAGTGTATCCCCGACGGGTCAATGTGTTCAAATATTCCGGGTATGAGGACATCTTCGCCGTCGCATACGGCATCACATTCAAATTCGCGGCCGGCTATGAATCTGTCAACCATGACTTTCTGCCCCGGAACAGCGTCAAAGGCTTCACCTACCACAGCGACAAGCGCCGTTTCGTTGTAAACGACTTTCATTGCAACTCCGCCGATCACAAAGCTCGGACGAACCATGAGCGGATATCCGAGGCGGTGTCCGACTGCTCTTGCTTCATCAACGGATGCTACGTCAACGCCCTCCGGTTCCGGTACGCCTATCTTTGCAAGCAGACGTGAGAATCTTCCTCTGTCCTCTGCTGCGTCTATTACGTCGGCGTTGGGACCGAAGAGTTTTATGCCCTTGTCTGACAGGTCAAGACCGAGACGCAGAGATGTCTGTCCGCCGAAGCACGCGAAGATGCCCGCCGCTTTCTCGCGTTCAAGCACGGGCAGGACGTCGTCTGCCGTGAGCGGCTCAAGATAAAGGGCATCGGAGATGTCATGGTCTGTGCTGACCGTTTCGGGGTTCACATTTATCATTATAGCGCGTATTCCGCGGCGGCGCAGTGCCTCAACCGCTTTTACGCAGCAATAGTCAAATTCAACTCCCTGTGCAATGCGTATTGCGCCTGAGCCTAACACCGCAATGCCGTCGCTGTGCTTTTCGCACGGATCGTCTTTCTTGCCGGGAATGCCGTAGTAGTAGCCCGAACCTGACGTATATGCCCCGGCGCAGCCGTCAACTTCACGGTAGCCTGTTTCAAGTCCGCGCTCTTTTATCAGCCCGCGAACTTCCTCTGCGGATATTTTGGCTGCCTCTGCGATTTGGCTTGCGGAAAATCCTTTTTTGACGGCGTTCTCAAAATTGCCGTTTCCTATTCCGTCCTCTTCAAGATACTTTTCCGCTATTTGTATCGCGTTCAGCTGTTCTATAAAGTAGCTGCGTATGTGAGTACGTCTGACGATCTCGTCCACAGTGGTTGAGTTGCGGCGCAGAAGCTCGGTTATTGCTTCAAATCTACGGTGCGTCGGCTTTGTGACCTGCTCCCAGAGGGTGCGCGTCTCCCAGCTGCGCAGATTTCTGTCCGGTATCGTGCGGCCGTTCGCAAGCGAGCGGTATGCTTTTTCTATGCACTGCGGAAAGTTTTCCGCAAGAGCAAGGACTTCACCGGTTGCTTTCATGCGAGGCCCAAGCGTCGGGTCTGCCTGCGGAAATGTATCAAAGGGCCATGAGGGAACTTTTATGGCAACATAGTCAAGCGCCGGTTCCGAAAGTGCGCTGCCCGCACCTGTGACAGGATTCGGCATTTCCGTAAGTTCAAGCCCCAATGCTATCTTTGCGGCCATACGCGCGATAGGATACCCTGTCGCCTTGCTTGCAAGCGCACTTGAACGGCTTGCACGTGGATTGACTTCTATTACGTTGTATTCCTTTCCGTCAGGTGAAAGTGCAAATTGGACGTTGCATGCACCGCGTATGTCAAGCTTATCAACTATTGTGAGTGCCGCACCGCGCAGCATTTGCCATTCTTTTTCCGTCAGCGTGAGCGTCGGTGATACAACGACCGAGTCTCCTGTGTGTACACCCATAGGGTCTATGTTTTCCATACCGCATACGGCAATGGCATTACCGGCGCTGTCGCGTATTGCTTCAACTTCTATCTCCTGCCAGCCCTCAAGGTATCGCTCAATCAGTGCCTTGCACACAGGTGACGCTGAAAGTGCGTCCTCGGTCTGCACCACGAGATTTTCAATCTCGCGCACAACGGAGTTGCCGGAGCCTCCGAGCGTGAAATCCGGACGCAGAATCAGCGGCAGCGGATTTGTCATAGCAAATTCCTGCGCTCCCGCAACAGATGAAATGCTGCGGCTTGCTATGATAGGCTGACCGGCTTCAACCATCGCACGGCGGAACGGACCGCGTGCCTCCGCACGCTCAATGGCATCGGGCTGCGTTCCCAAAACGCGGCACTTGTGACGTTTCCACATACCCATCTTTTCGCACTGCATACAGAGGTTAAGCCCCGTCTGACCGCCGAGTGTAGCTACAACTCCATCCGGACGTTCCTTTGCAAGTATATCCTCAACTGTATCCGCCGTAAGCGGTCTGATGTAAACTTTATCCGCAACAGATGTATCTGTCTGAATCGTTGCGGGGTTGCTGTTAAGCAGCACAACGGAGCAGCCCTCTTCTTTGAGCGCACGACAGGCCTGTGTGCCGGCATAGTCAAATTCCGCTGCCTGACCGATCTTTATCGGACCTGAGCCCAAAACCAAAACTTTTTTTATGGATGTATCGCGCATGGATTATGCCATCTCCTTTGCCGCCTGCATACGTGTGACGAAATTGTCATATATGTATGAGGCATCTTCGCGCCACCCGGCAGCTTCCGGATGAAACTGAACCGAAAAGGCATCATAACGTATATGAGTAAGTCCCTCAATCGTACCGTCTCCGAGATGTCTGTAAGCGACCTCAAGCCCTGTGCCGGAAAGCGTGCTTTCGTCAACTGCATATCGGTGATTTTGTGCTGTTACAAGCCCGCTGCCGGTTGCAAGATCCACAACAGGCAGATTGCCCCCTGTGTGGCTAAACGGCATTTTCTTTGTTGACGCACCGCAAGCGCGAGCCAACAGTTCGTTTCCCATACATACGCCCATGATCGTCTTTTTGCCGAGCAACTTTGATATTTGCTCCGTTTCAAACGTAAGCACAGCGGGATCTCCGGGGCCGCTTGAAAGCATAATGCCGTCCGCACCGGACGCAAGAATTTCTTCCGCAGATGCAGTGTTCGGAAAACGCAGGACGCGGCATTTTCTTTCCGTCATACTGCGAATCATACTTTCTTTGACGCCGTAATCTATCAACGCTACTGTAAGACTACCCTCACCGTAGGTCATAACTTCTTTGCACGAGACCTCACTCACAAGTGTATCGTTAAGGTCGGCAGCCACGGGCTTGTTTGGTTCAAAATCTATTCTTGCTGTTATGGAATCGTGTTTGCGGATTTTAAGTATCAATTGGCGCGTGTCAATACCTGAAATCAGAGGGAAGCTGTTTTTTTTGCTCCAGTCGGAGAGGCTTTCAAAACGACCGTTTTTCGGCTCATCAAGGCTTGACACAACTGCCGCTCTTGCCATGATTCGTCGTCCTTCAAGATTTTCGCTGTCTATGCCGTAAATGCCTACCGATGGAAATGCAAAGACAACTATCTGCCCATTGTGGCACGGATCGGTCAATATTTGAGGATAGCCGCAGGATGCAGTGGTAAATACAAGTTCCCCTTCAATGGGGGTCTCTGTCTCCCCATATCCTTTGTAAACGGTCCCATCTGTCAGAGTTAAATAAATTTCTTTCTTCATCAAATGCGCCCCTTGTTTCTGAACAAAACTAAACCTGAATATATGTTTTGTTTATTTTTGATTTTGACCAATCGTTCAAAACCTGGGATATTATATCCTATTTATAGAATACGTCAAGCAAAAATATACTTCTGAATGGTATATATGTGCAACAGCACACATACATACCGTTCCGGAAGTTATCGCTCTATAATGCACTGATCAATGTTTCATTATGCCGTTGTCTGTTTTGCCACAAGATTTTCCGTGCTGTATATATGGCGCAGTTTCGGCTTTTCTATTTTGCCTGTCGGGTTGCGCGGTATGTCTGCAAAGATTATTCTGTGCGGACGCTTATAGCGCGGCAGGAACTTGCAGAAATTTTCTATTTCTTTTTCCGTACACGTATAGCCGTCTTTTATCTCAATGATCGCAGCTGATACCTCTCCCAACCGCACGTCCGGCACACCTATTACTGCTGCGTCCTTTATCGCCTCGTGTGAACGCAGATAGTCCTCTATCTGCACAGGATAAATGTTTTCGCCTCCGCTTATTATTACATCTTTCTTGCGGTCAACAAGGTGTATGAAGCCGTCTTTGTCTTTCATTGCCATATCTCCAGTCCAAAGCCAGCCATCATGAAGCACTTCCGCCGTTGCTTTCGGGTTTTTATAGTAGCATGTCATCACCCCCGGACCTTTTACAGCAAGTTCACCGACGTTTTCGCCCGTGACGGGGTTGCCGTTCTCATCTATGATCTTTACTTCCCAACCGTAGCCCGGGATTCCGATCGCACCTACATGATCTGTGTTTTCAACTCCAAGGTGTACACAGCCGGGGCCGATTGACTCGGAAAGCCCGTAGTTAGTATCATATTCATGGTGCGGGAAGAGTTTCAGCCACCTCTTAATGAGGCTCTGCGGCACAGGCTGTGCGCCTATGTGCATAAGACGCCACTGTGAAAGGCTGAAAGCGGAAATATCAATTTTTCCGGCGTCTACTGCGTCCAAAATGTCCTGCGCCCAAGGAACGAGAAGCCAGACTATCGTGCATTTTTCTTCCGATACCGCAGATATTATCATCTCAGGCTTTATGCCGCGCAGCAACACGGCTTTGCTTGCAGAGATCAGACTGCCGAACCAGTGCATTTTTGCGCCGGTGTGATAGAGCGGCGGGATACACAGGAAAATATCTCCTCGCCGCTGTCCGTGATGTTTCTGCTCAGTGTATGCGGCGTGCATGAGGCTCTCGTGATTGTGAAGTATTGCCTTCGGAAATCCTGTCGTGCCCGATGAAAAATAAATAGCCGCGTTATCGTCTTTATTCAGCGCAATGTGCGGTGCGCGGCTTGAAATATTGCCTGAGAGCTGCATGTAGTTTTCCGCGAATTGAGGACAGCCGTCGCCTATGAAGAAACGCAGCTTTACATCGGGAATTTCGTCGCATATCTCTTCCATGCGGCTAACGAACGCAGGACCGAAGAAAATAGCGTCAACATCGGCAAGGTCAAGGCAGTATTTTATTTCACGCGCAGAGTAGCGGAAGTTGAGAGGGACGGCAAGTGCGCCGGTCTTTAATATTCCGAAATATATGGGGAGCCATTCAATGGAATTCATCATAAGAATCGCGACCTTATTGCCCTTTTTGATGCCTCGTGAAATCAAAAGGTTTGCGCAGCGGTTTGCCTTTTCGTCAAATACGCTCCATGTTATTTCACGTCTGTAGCTCTCTGTCTGCGGTGTCTGAACAAGATCGTATTCCTTCCACGCTGCCATGTGCAGCTCTTTTTCTTCCGGAGCGATCTCAACAAGCGCGGTTTCACCGCCGTATTTTGCTGCGTTTCTTTCAAGCAGCTCTGTTATTACATTCGGCTCTTTCGCCCCGTCTGTTTCGCATCCGATAAATTCCGATTCCATTACGTTCAACCTCTTTTGTGTAATTTTTGATGAGCCGCTGAATCTATGTACCATAGACAGATACACATAAAAGCGGCTTTCTCCGATTTATATTGATAATCCAATAAATTCTTGAATATTAGTCATTCTGCGCGTAGCGAAGCGGAGGCGCAGAAGCCGGCGTCTTTAAGGGCGCGCGACGTGTAGTGGGGTAAAACGAAAACTGTCGTGACGCGCTGTGGACGCGATGTAGTGCGTTAGACTCTCATGTATTGCTGATTTATCGTCCTAAAGCCGCTGGTTCCTGCGTACCCACATGGGGCATACCCCTATGGGGCATACCCTCAAAGGGCACAAGCAGGCAGGCTGCCGGCTGCGCCGCTCGCAGGAAAACTAATAAATATTCACGATTTTGTTGGGGAGCAGTAAGCAGCGATTCCTTAATACTCCACGCCCTTGCGCGCCGTAACACCGCTGCGCCATGGGTGTTTTATCTCTTTCATTTCGCTTATAAGATCCGCAGCCTCAATAAAATCCTGCGGTGCGTTTCTGCCCGTAAGAACGACTTCCGTATTCCGAGCTTTGCCTTTTATGATATTTATGACATCTTCCGGATTTATGAGACCAAAATCGGTAGCCACGTTCACCTCGTCCAATATCACAAGGTCAAATTCGCCCGATGATATAAACCTGCGTGCGGCTTCTATGCCGCGCAGTGCTTCGTCAAAGTCCTCTTGTGTTTCTTCACCTTTGAATATACATTTTGTACGTCCTGTGCGCACAAGTGTGACATTTGTCATTTGTTCCAACATTTTTATTTCACCGTAAATATCACTGCCTTTCATAAACTGAACGACTGCTGTTCTTGCGCCGTGCCCCGCAGCACGCAGAAGAAGCCCGAGTGCGGCGGTAGTTTTGCCCTTTCCGTCTCCGGTATAGAGCTGCACAAGACCTTTTTCGCCAAACATTATCCTCTGCCCCCGTGACGTTTTACAAAATCTTCAATGAGCCTTGCGGAAATGCTCACGCCTTTGTAGTATTCGGGAATTTCGTTTGGTGCAAACCACCTTATATCCGTAAGCTCAGACCTGTCGGGGCATATATCGCCCGATTCCCATTCGGCGGTGAAACCTATCATCATTGAACTCGGAAATGCCCACGGCTGACTTGCGAAATATCTTATATTTTTAACTCTGATATGAGCTTCTTCGTAAACCTCGCGGCTGACACATTCTTCAAGCGATTCACCGGGTTCCGCAAAACCTGCAAGCACACTGTAGCGCCCGTTCGGAAATGACGCATTATGACCGAGAAGGATCTTTCCGTCTTTCTCAACACAGACGATCATTGCAGGGCATATAACGGGATAATGCAGACTGCCGCATTTCGTACATCGCATCGCAAACTCATAGGCATCAAATTGTGTCTCGTTGCCGCACACTCCGCAGAATTTATGCGTCCTCTGCCACTCCATGAGATGAAATGCTTTGCCCATACGGAAAAATTGTTCCTCGCCGACGACCGTCCATGCGGTTCTTCGTTCGCCTGCCGCAAATTGCTCAGGCAGTACGGCATCGTCAGAGAGCTGCACCCATCTGTCGCCACACTCTGCGGCACGATCAACAGAACCGCTGTTTACGATCTGCGACTCAACGGACAACTCTTCACCTACGAACGGTATGCGCATCTCTTCCGCTCCGCTGTGTCTGTAAAATATAATTTTTCCTCGGCAAAACATATAACAAAGTGACACACCTATATCCCCCATCAAAGCTGCTGCACTTCATAATAGTGCGAAATTTTACTTAGGTCAACGGTGAATGTTATCACGATCGCAACTCCTTTTTAAGTTTCTTCATAAGGCTGCGGGCAAAGAAAAATGTCATAGCACCGGAGGCGAAATATGAGATAGGCTGAAAGACCCAGATCCAATGTATCGTCAGATAATGAGCGAGCACCCAAAGCGCCGTTATTCTGACGAAAAGACTGCGGAACGTCTGGATAATAAGACCGTACACAGTCTTGCCGACCGCCGTAAAAAGTGCGTTGTAAATTGTCGCGTACATCACAAAGAAATAGGCTGCAACGGAAAGGCGCAATGACTGTATTGCAATATCCTCAACCTCTTTTGTGGGGTGAAACAAATGTATGATGGGATGCGGCACAGCGAAGATGATCACGCAGATCACAAATATCATAACGGAACTCATAAACAGTGCCGATCTTATCCCCTCCTTCATACGCTCAAAGCTGCGTCTGCCGTAATTGAAAGCAAGAAACGGAACGAGCGCATCATTTACGCCTATCAGTGTTGTGAATGCAAAATCCTCAACGCGGGAACCGACCAGCCAGCCGGCGACCGACACGCCGCCGTAGGTTGCGGCAAGAATTTTCGTCATAGTACCTATTCCGAGAGCGACGCTTCCGGTTGAAAATGTAACGGGCAGACCTATCGCGACAATTTTGCGCCACAGCCTCATCATATACAGATGCGGCATTTGTAGGATCGCAACTTTTATCTTGCTTGATGTTCGGAGTTTATACATCAGGTAGCATATACCGCAGGCGCGTCCTATAAATGTTGCGGCGGCAGCTCCGGTTATTCCCCAACCAAAGCCAAATATGAATAGGGCATCAAGGAAAACATTCAGTGCATTTGAAATTGCATAAGATATGAGAGGTGTGAGCTTATCCCCCTGACAGCTGAATATCGCGCATACTATAAATCCGAAACTCACGAGCAGAAACATCGGGGGAGTCCACATATTATAGAGCCACGCAAGGTGAAGCACTTCGGGATCTTTTGCGCCTATTGACATAAAGAACGCATTTGACGGCAGCTTAAACAAAAACGGCGTCCACAAGAACGTAAGAATAACGGCAAGCGCCATTCCGGCTTTTGCAGTACGGCAGGCAAGACCTTCCTTGTCCTCTCCGAGGCATCTGCCGACAAGTGCCGTCACACCGTTTGTAACTCCCTCAACTATCGCTATGAAACCGATCTGCACCGTAAAAGTAAATGAAATCGCAAGCAAATGTTTTTCGCCGAGCCACGATATAAATATCGTGTCAACAAGGTGAAAAAGTGTATGAAATACGCACATTGCGATTGACGGGATCGCCAACTTCACAAGAACGGACATCACACGTCCGTCACCCAAATCAACAGTGCGAAAATCATTTAATCTATTTGCGATACTTTTTATTATTTTCATAAATTATTACCACCCGCGCATAAACCTTATGCGGAACATTCTTCGTTCTCTGCCGCTGTCGGGAAAAGAACCGTTATAGTATAGCCGCGATGCTTGCGGTTGTGAAGTTCGCAAATGCACGAAACAGGGGAATCAATTTTTAAGAAGCCGCTGATTATTGCTCCTCCGGCAAAATCGAGAATACCCCATCGTCTCCCTGCGGGACGCGCAGCCGTCAGCCTGCCTGCTTGTGCCCTTTGAGGGTATGCCCCGTAGGGGTATGCCCCCTGTGGGTACGCAGAGGGTCCAGCCTGCCTGCTTGTGCCCTTTGAGGGTATGCCCCGTAGGGGTATACCCTGAAAGGGCATGGCTTTAGAACGACAAATTAGCAACGTATGAAAGTATAACCCGCCGCACCGCGTCCACAGCGCGTCACGACAGCCTCCGTTTTACCCCACTGTACACCGCGCGCCCTTAACGCCACTGGCTTCTGCGCCTCCGCTTCGCTACGCGCAGAATGACTAACATTCAAGTATTTATTGTATCATCAATAACCGCTGATTATATGACCCATCAGACAAGCGAAACGCAGTCCGCGTGATATGAAAGGAGAGAAACACACACACGGACTGCGCTTTATACAGTTTGAGATACGTGGTTATCTCAATTACTGCCATGATTGATTGTTTTGTACAGCGCGTGCCGTAGGGCACACGCCGTTATTATACCGCAAATTTTATTTTGCTGTTGTTATTTTGCTCGTGACAACGGTCGTTATCCGAGTTTTCTTTTGCGGAGCATTGCTGCTGCGGCGGAAAGGAGCATTGCTATTCCGAAGCCTGCGTTGCAGCCGACGGAGGAGCCGCCGCCTTTGGATGGGGTTTCCTGTGAGGGATTGTAGCTTTCTCCGGCTTTGACCGTTACTTCTTTCGGCTCGTCGCCGCTGATGTCCCACACGATTATGTCTTGTCCGCTGTTGTTCACAATGGTGGCGTTTTCGTTCATGAAGATGGCGCCTTCGCCGACTATTTGTATCCCCTGCAGTTCAACGACTGCTCCGTTTTCTACAGTGAGTTTGCCGTTCACTTCCAGATTCTTGAATGTTGTTTTTCCGCAGCATGTGACCTGTGCGCCTTTTTCAATTATTACTTTTCCGGCGATCGTTGTACCCTCCTTATCACCCGTGAGCTTGTTGTCAGAGTCGTTGTCAACTACGGTTATTTTTGTGACGTATTCAGCGTTTTCAAAACCAAGGTCAAAGCCTCCGCCAAGGTTAATTGTGATGTCTTTGTCTTTGTGCGCTTTGCTGAGGTTGCTCGTATAGACTGTTCCGATGCCTTTTATAAATTCATAGCCGTTATCGTTACTGAATTTAGAGGCGTAGTCTGTCTGTTTGTCTCCGTTTGCCTCTTCGGCAAATATGAACATTCTGTATCTGCCGTCGGCGAGATCACCAAATGGTATTTTTTTGGCTGTCTCGGATGCTTGGTCTGATATTTTGGCGTAATTAACGTATTTATCCCCACTGACCAGTATTGCGGATACGCAGTTTGCTTTGCCGTCTTTTATTGCCGCTGCCGTGTATGTTACAATGGGGGCGCCGTAGTTCTCATATACGCCGTTTGTGAGGTCAATAATTCCGCCTTTGGGTGTGG
>JAUNMU010000104.1 GCA_030531745.1 Synergistes sp.
ACAGTCCCAGCAGTCTTTCCGCGTTGCCGTGCAATATCAGCTCTTTTTCTTCGGTGCTTAGGTCGGCATCCATTACCATATTGATCTCTCTTGACTGAATGTGCCACGGGTAGTCGCTTGCGAAGAGAATTTTTTCCGCACCGTGACGCCGGATTATGTCGCGAAAGATATTTTTGTCCATCCATGGGCCATCGGAGTCGGATGTGTCAAAATAAAGTTCGGATTTGCCGGCTATATTCTCATATACTTCGCGTGCGAAGTGTAATCCGCCCATGTGAGCCGCAACTATGCGCAACCCCGGAAAATTTTTCGCAGCGTCTGCAATTTTTTCCGGTGCAGCGCCGGTATATTCCGGAAATACCGGATCCCAACCGGCGTGAAAGACTATTATAAGATTGAGTGATCGTGCTAAATCATACAAGGGGTATAGGCCTTTATCATCTGCAATTATCTGTTCATACGGTGGGTGAAATTTCAGGCCTTTGATTCCGGCTTCGGCCATCTTTTGAACGTAAGAAAGAGCATCGGGTGAGGACGGAACAACAGAGCCAAAGGGAATTATTCTGTCAGATGAAATCCTTTTTGAGAATCGCAGAATGTTTTCGTGCTGTGATGCTTTTGTTGCTACGTTCAGTACGATGCTCTTGTCTATGCCGTGACCGTCCATGCTTTCAACAAGTTCAGCAAGTTTCGGAATACCGTCATATCCGAGTCTGCCGTGCATTGACAGACTTTTCATCGCGGCATCTGCAATGGCATCGGGAAATATGTGTGTGTGAAAATCTATTATCATGATAGGATACCTTCTTTCGTCAGTCCTTAATTTTCAGTGCCGATTCTGTCATTTTCCTTTTCGTTCTTTCCATTCAATTACAGCGTCAATGACAGCTTCACCGTATTTTTCAAGTTTTGCCTCACCTACGCCCTGAATGTCAAGAAGTTCATCTTCGGTGACGGGCATTTTGTCGCATATAGCGTAAAGCGTTCTGTCTGTGAAGACAATGTACGGCGGCACACCTTCGTCTTTTGCAAATACGCGGCGCAATGCACGCAGTTCCTCAAAAAGACCTTCCGTTTCGGCACGCATCTCAATTTTACGTTTTCGCTCAGGCGGAGGAGATACTGTCTTTGTCTTGCTTTTCACGGTGGTGCGCGCATGGAGCGGCACAGGCTTTTTAAGATATTGCCACGTTTTTTCGCAAAACGCAAGCGTCGCAAATTTAGGATCTTCTATTACAAGCAGTCCCTTTGATATAACGAAGTCAATCATTTCGCGTATCGTGTCAATTCCCATATCTTTGAGAAGTCCGTACGTTGAGATCTTATCCAATCCCGCACTTGTAATTTCGCTGCGTTTGCTGCCGTGAAGAACATCGGCGATCATTTTTTCTCCGTATCTTTTCCCGCCGGTAGCCTGCTCCATTCTGTAAACGCAGGAGATGATCATCAGTGCCTCCTGCTTTATGTCGGTTGGCTTTACTCCGCTCGTGCAGTTTCCGCAATTTTCGCAGTTCTTCAAAATCGGCTCTTCGCCGAAATAATTCAGGATATGAGCGCGAAGGCATTTTTCTGTATGGCAGTAGTCAATAATGCTTTTCAATTTGCGCTTTGCTGCAGGGCGCGTCTCCGGCGGTGAGTTTTCAATGAAAAATTTTGCCGTGCGAACGTCACTTGCGCCATACAGCAGGATACAATCCGCTACCATGCCGTCACGCCCTGCGCGTCCCGCTTCCTGATAGTATGAATCTATATTCTGAGGCATATTGTAATGTATCACATAACGCACGTTTGATTTATCAATTCCCATACCGAACGCATTTGTGGCAACTATAACATTTGCCCTGTCATAGATAAACGCCTCCTGATTTTCGTTACGCTCCTCGTCAGATAGTCCCGCATGGTAGCGCACTGCATTTATTCCGTCGTTTTTCAGACGTTCGCAGACACTTTCAACATTTTTGCGCGTTGAAGCATATACAATGCCGGACATTTTAGGGTATTGTCCTATATATTTTTTCAGTGTTTCATATTTGTCGGACGGATGTTCAACGCGGAAGAAGAGGTTTTCGCGGTCAAAGCCTGTCGTCAGACGAAAGGGATCGTTTAACGCAAGCTGTTTTGCAATGTCATCGCGAACCTCCGGCGTAGCCGTTGCGGTAAATGCCGCAATGACAGGCCGTTTTGCAAGGGAGGCAGCAACCGGCGCAATGGCGAGATACGATGGGCGAAAGTCATGTCCCCACTGTGAAACGCAGTGAGCCTCGTCAACTACAAGAAGTGATATATCAATGTCGCGCAGAAATTCAAGGAATCCACCGTCAAGACGCTCAGGCGCAACGTAGAGCAGTTTGATCTCCTTACGCCTTGCGCGTGAAAATACAGGCGACACATCTTCCCACTCCATTGCGCTGTTGATTGTTTCAGCCGCAACTCCGTTTTGTTTCAGCGAATCAACCTGATCTTTCATCAGAGATATGAGCGGTGAAAGTACAACTGTCAGCCCATCGGATAGAAGCGCCGGTATCTGATAACAGAGAGACTTCCCTGCTCCTGTCGGCATAATACCGAGCACATCGCGCCCAGAAAGGACAGCCTCTATTATCTCTTTCTGTCCTCTCCTGAACGAAGTGTAACCAAAATACTGTTTCAACACACCGACAGCACTTTTCTCCATACAGATCACGCCTCCACAAGTTGAAAGTATAACACGCACGGATAATTTTGAAAAATCATAACGCTGCAATAATTGAGATATAGAGAATTATTGAGCTTGAATGTATCTCTTTTTCTCCAAACCAAATTGTGCCGGCGAAAAATATCAGATGGATGTATGAAAACTTTTCACAAGGATTTTTAGCAGCTTATGCGAGAAACAGCGATGATGAGAATAATATAAGAGCCGGAGCCGGGAAAAAATTTTTCACGACCGCACTTGATCTGCTGTGCGAAGCAGGATACACGAAATTTTCGCTGACCTGCAAAGATCATCTTGTTAAGGAACCACTGATTATATGCACCGTCTGCGTCACAGGCAGTCCGCGCCTGAGGCTCCAACGTATTGATATACGCCTACGCCCCAGGCGCGGACTGCCTGTTTAGCATCCGGCACATCTAATCAGCGGAAACAGCTATCGTAGTTATCTGCCAAAAACGAATTAATCAGTGTTTCCTTAACTTGTACAGAGGCATTGGCTTTCGGTACGCAGGAGAATTAAAATCTGTATTCGGAAAAGAACTGTGGCAAAATATGGTGATTGAACAAGTCACATTTTCACAACGGACAAAGGTTATTTAAGACCTATCATCTCCGCTATGCCTTTTGCCTTGTGGACGCGCAGGAACTTCATTTTGGCATCCGTACCCTCTTCGTTCAAGCCTTTGGCATAAAACGTGAGACCGTCGCCCTTTACCGTACACACGAGTGTACCGCTTTCAGTCTCGGTGCGCGATGCGATGAAATCCTTTTTCTTAGGCAGAAGAAAATTTGAAACAGACAAACCGTCCTCAGTTTTGTACATTGCGGAAGATGTTTTTATCTCCGAGACCTTTTCTTCCGTAAATACGACAGTTACCTTGTCTCCTGTGTTGCCAATATAATAGCGCCACACTTCCGAAGTCCTGAATTCTTTTTCGTCCGGTGTCCTGCCGACTGCCGATTTAACTTCATCTTTTGACGCACCTATCGTGATAAGTCCAAGCGACTTTCCTGGAACTATGACAAATTTCAGTTCGGTCGGCAGACCGAGCATAGACCTTGCGGCGATAAGTCCGTGCTTTGCATCTTTATTTTCAAAATCATTTTTTATTACTTTTTTATACGCCTCAACAGCAGCGCCGTAATCCCTGAGTGCATAAAGTTTCTTTGCGCAGGCTAAAATATCGGACTGTTCGGAAGAAAGTTCCGCAATGTGCGACCATGCATTGCACGCTTCGTTAATATCGCCGCTCTTTTCAGCGGCATCTGCCAGCTCATGCCAAATAACTTTATCTTTCTTGTCGCGGCGTGAGGCCTCTTTCAGCCAACGCGAGGCATCGCCGTAGTTGCCGCTTTTCATGTAAATCCGGCCAATTCTCGTCATTGCTCGGACATCATTTTTGGCAGTCTTCAGATGCTCCATGTAATATTCAATAGCCTCTGTTGTGTTGCCCTGCTCTTCACGGCACAGGGCAATGTTGAACAACACATCGCGCCGTTCAGGACGTATCGCAAGAATTTTTCTGTAGAGCTGTTCTGCTGCGGTGAAATCTTTTTCCTTCATAAGTGAATCGGCACGCATATTATACTTTTCCGGCAGAACATTTATCCTGTAATACCATATTCCGCCGCCTGCAAACGCAGCGAATATAACAGCTGCCGTCACGGCAAAAACATACATCGGCACTTTGGGTTTAGGAGGTTCATTGGTCACCCAATCCTTTTCCTCTTCCGTAAGCCCTTTCTGCTCTTCAGGAACATTTTCGGGGCATATCACATTTACATTACTGTCTATGTTTTCTGTAGTTTCTTTCATCCGCAAAAAGCACCGAGCTTTCCGTAAAAATTCACTGTAAGCCAAACAACACACTAAGTATGGCTACACAGATTTTAGCATATTTATCAAAATCTGCCGCAAGCGAAATTAC
>JAUNMU010000105.1 GCA_030531745.1 Synergistes sp.
GCAGTGTTGTTGAGTATATCATTGACAGGGCGCATGCGTCTGTGTGTGACAGAGTGCTTGAGGTCGGTCCCGGGGATGGAGTGCTTACCCGCGCTCTTCTCGGTACGGAGATAAACTCTCTTTATACCGTTGAGGTTGATGAACGTCTGCGTGAGGGACTTGAAAATATTGCGTCACATGACGCACGCTGCCTTTGCTTTTGGGGTGATGCGGTGAAATTTGATTATACCGCCCTTCCCGATGTGCCTACAAAGATAATCGCAAATCTGCCGTACCACATTACAACACCGATTCTTTGGAAATTTTTTGAAACTCTTGTCCCGCACGGTACGAATTATATGTTGCTTATGGTGCAGTTAGAGGCAGCAGAGCGGATCGCATCACCCGAAGGACACAGGGAGCGTTCGCCCATAGGCATTATGGTTGAGGCGTTTGGGAGCGCAAAGGTGCTGCGAAAGGTCATGCCGGAGTCGTTTTATCCGAAGCCGAAGGTAGTATCCGCTATCATTGAAATCAAAATTGAGCGTAATACGAACCTTGCCAATGATGTGACGTGGCGTGCGCTGCTTACACGTTCGTTTACGCAGAGACGCAAGACGCTGGTGAACAACTGGTGTGCATCTTATGGGAATATAAATCGTGACAGGGCACTTGAAATTTTGAGCCTTCACGGTCTTGCACCTACCGCCCGCGCGGAGGAGCTGCCTCTTGATATGTGGCAAAGACTTGCGTCAGTGCCTGATTTTGCAGTTAGGGAGAATAGATATGTTCTGGGGTAATATAGAAAAGGTAATTGTCGCTCCGATGGAGAATCTGCCGTTTGATTGGAAAGCACATAGCGGCAGGAGCAGAATCTTTGCGGAGATCGGTTTTGGCAACGGTGAGTTCATGGAGTATTTGGCAAGATCAAATCCCGATGTCCTTGTCGTTGGTATTGAGGTCTCTCAGTGGTGTTCCGCAAAGGCGGCAAGGCGTGTGATGGAGGCAGGACTTGATAACGTCCGTATTATGCACGGGGACGCACGTTTTTTGCTGCGCAGCACATTTGCTCCGGAAAGCGTTGAACATGTATTTATGAATTTTCCGTGTCCGTGGCCTAAACAGAGGCACGCGCAGAGACGTGTAACGGTACCGGCTTTTACCGGACTGATTGAGTATCTCGTTGAACCCGGCGGTGCCTTTGATCTTGCAACCGATGTAGAGTGGTATGCAGAAGAAGCGGCTGCGGCATTCAGAGCAAACAGTGCTTTTATCACAGATGATATAGTTATAAATCCCAAGCGTCCATATATTACCAAATATGAAAGAAAATGGAAGGCAATGGGCAAGGATACATGGCAGCTGACGGTACATAAGGCGGCTGTTAAACAGAGCGATGACGTTACGAAAATGCTGTACAGAGAGGAAAATTGGAATATGGAATGTGATGCGGTTACGGCAAAGAGTGTTGCAGAGACTGTAGATCTGCTTAAAGATAAGGAAGGCACTGGAGTCGGGGGTGTGGGACATTGGATCTTCCGCGATGCCTTTGTCTCGGATTCAGGAGTTGCGCTTATGCTTGTCGTAACTTCTGACGAAGGCTTTGAACAGCATTTTTACCTTAAATTTGTGAAAAATCCGCGCGGCATAACGGTAAAGGTAGATTCAGTAGGACACCCGTATCGCACACCCGCTATGAGGGCGGCGATTCTTGCGGCACTTGACGCGGCAAAATGATGAGCCAAAGAGATAAAACATATATATATTATGGAAGCGAGGAGACAACAATGAAACAGACTGTTTTCACAGGCGCGGCAACCGCGATAATCACACCGTTCGCGAAAGACGGTAGTATTGATTTTGAAAGCTATGGCCGCATGATTGACTGGCAGATAGAAAGCGGTATTAACGCGATCGTATCGGTCGGCACAACAGGAGAAAACGCAACACTTGAAGACGACGAACATCAGGAAGCTCTTGATTTCTGCATAAAGCGCGTAAACGGTCGCGTTCCCGTCATAGCCGGAACAGGTTCAAACAATACAGCGCACGCGATAAATATGTCAAAGTGCGCGTGCGATATGGGGGCGGATGCTCTGCTTGTCGTCACGCCATACTACAACAAGGCAACGCAGAAAGGGCTGATCGCATCGTTTGAGGCGATAGCCGACAGTGTTTCAAAACCGTGCATACTTTACAATGTTCCGTCACGCACAGGCTGCAACATACTGCCGGAGACAGCCGCCGTGCTTGCCCGTCATCCTAACATCGCGGCAATAAAGGAAGCAAGCGGGGATATTTCACAGATAGCAAAGACGGCAGAACTTTGCGGCGACGACCTTGACATATATTCGGGAAACGATGACCAGACCGTGCCGATACTTTCACTTGGCGGAAAAGGTGTTATATCTGTACTTTCAAACATCATGCCCGCAGAGACAGCGGAACTCTGCGCGAGATTTTTCCGCGGCGACACAAAGGGTGCGCTGGAATTGCAGATGAAATATCTGCGCCTTATGAATCATCTCTTCTGCGAAGTGAACCCGATACCTGTTAAGGCAGCGTGTGCGGCAATGGGGATATGCAAAAATGTCGTTCGTCTGCCTCTTCTGCCGATGGAGGCAAAAAACGAAGAAAAATTGCGCGAGCTTATGCGTGAAGCAGGGTTGAAACTGAAATGATGAAAGTTATCTTACACGGATACTCAGGACACATGGGGCTTGAGGTAAGGCGGGCTGCCGAAAAATCGCAGGACGTTGAGATCGTCTGCGGTGTTGACGCAATGACCGACGGAACTGATGCAAAATGCGTAAAGTCGTTCGGTGAATGTAACGCCGAAGCCGACTGCATAATAGATTTTTCGCACCACTCGCTCACAGGCGACCTTGCGGCATTTGCGGTTGAAAAAAAACTGCCGCTCATCATTGCAACGACCGGACAGACGGAATACGAAAAAAACATAATAGCGGAGGCAGCAAAGCAAGTCCCTGTATTTATGGCATCAAACTTCTCCCTTGGTATTGCGGCTGAGACAGATCTTATAAAGCGTGCCGCCGCACTCTTTCCGGACGCGGATATTGAGATAGTGGAAACGCACCACAACAGAAAAATTGATGCACCGAGCGGAACGGCACTATCGCTCTTTGCCGCGCTCAAAGAAGTTCGTGCGGACGCAAATGCAGTCTGCGGACGCTCTGAGAACGGCAAAAGAGAAAAAAACGATATAGGTATTCACGCACTTCGCATGGGAAATTACGTCGGAGTACATGAAGTTGTCATAAGCACGGATAACGAAAGCCTGACCATACGTCATCAGGCATTCAGCCGTGCCGTATTTGCCGATGGAGCGATTCAGATAGTCCCGTTCATTGTAAAAAAAGCTCCCGGGCTTTACGGAATGAAAGATTTTTTGGAGGCGAATGACTGATCTATGAAGATAGGAATTTACGGATACGGCAATTTGGGCCGCGGAGTTGAGACAGCTGTATGGCATAATCCCGATATGGAAACAGCAGCGGTATTCACGCGCAGAGACCCCAAAGACGTGCAGACATACGGTGCGCCTGTGTATTCGGCAGATCAGGCCACTGATTTCAAAGACAAAATAGATGTAATGATAATATGCGGAGGATCTGCAACCGACCTTCCGGAGATGACACCGATGCTTGCAAAAAACTTCAACATAGTTGACAGCTTTGACACACACGCGAAAATCCCCGAACACTTTGCGAAAACCGACAAAGCGGCAAAAGACTCCGGTCACATTGCTCTCATCTGCGCCGGATGGGATCCGGGTCTCTTTTCGCTTGCTCGTCTCTACTTCTCATCGGTCATGCCGGTATGCACCACATACACATTCTGGGGCAAAGGCGTATCTCAGGGACACTCAGACGCAATACGCAGAATAGAAGGCGTGACAAATGCCCGTCAATACACACTGCCCGTCCCCGAAGCCCTTGAAAGGGTACGTGCCGGTGAAAATCCGACATTTACGCCGCGCGAAAAACATAGACGTGACTGCTACGTCTCAGTGGCAGAGGGCGCGGACAAGGAAAGAATAAAACACGAAATAATTACAATGCCGGCATACTTCGCCGACTACGATACCACTGTAACATTCGTCTCAGAAGACGAGATCATAAAAAACCATTCTGCGCTTCCGCACGGCGGTCATGTACTGTGCAGTTGCAGAACAGGACAGCACAATGAAAATCTGCAAAAAGCAGAATTTACATTAAGCCTTGAATCAAACCCTGAGTTCACAGCTTCTGTAATAACAGCGGGCGCAAGAGCCATGCACAAAATGCACGCCCGCGGCATAACGGGCTGCAAGACAATGCTTGACATTCCGCCTGCGGATCTATCCGCCCTCTCAGACGAGGAACTGCGGAAGAGCCTGTTGTAGTCGTCGGAAAATATATTGATAATCCAATAAATACTTGAAGATTTGTCGTTCTGCGCGTAGCGAAGCGGAGGCGCAGA
>JAUNMU010000014.1 GCA_030531745.1 Synergistes sp.
CTGTATGGTATATTCATTGTCGTATTTTGTCAAACGTGTTGCCTCAGAGAACAACTATGGGTGAAAAACGCGATTTGGAATTTTAGCAGAGCAGGGAAGGTACACCGAATACATCATGAATATATTGCATTTTTAATTAAAAGTAACATCTTATTTTATTGACATTAGAGCTTTGATGATGATAAAATTTCACAAATTTTGCGGCTTGGCAGAAATATCGCATCGGGCAATGCGATTCTTTGCTTTGTTTTTACGGTTGATTGGTGGGGAGAATATGGAATACAGGTTTGAGACGCGCAGTTCGCTCGTTGAGCGGTTAAAGAAAAGGGGCTTGATCTCTTTGGAAGTGTTTTCCCACTGTAACGAAGATTCATCGTTCTCAGAAGAAAAAAAATATCTTGTTTTATCCGGTTTGACAGATGTACATGTGCATCTGAGAGAACCGGGTTTTTTTTATAAGGAGAGTATAAAAAGCGGTTCTCGTGCCTGTGCGCATGGAGGAATAACCGCGGCATGCACTATGCCTAATTTAGATCCGGTGCCCGACTGCATTGAAAATTTGCGCGTACAGTCGGATATTATAGAATCGGATTCGGCTGTGCGCCTTTACCCTTACGGAGCGATCTCAAAGGGGGAGAGGGGCTGTGAGCTTTCGGATATGGAGGCTCTTGCGCCTTATGTCATTGCATTTTCGGATGACGGGCACGGTGTGCAGAGCGAAGATTTAATGCGTGAGGCGATGAAGAAAGCAAAATCTTTGGGCAAGATAATTGCGGCGCACTGCGAGGATAATTCTCTGTTGAACGGAGGATATATACACGCCGGAAGGTATGCTGCGGAACACGGACACGCCGGGATACCATCTGAATGTGAATGGCGTCAGATCGCGCGTGACATTGGTCTCGCACGAGAGACCGGCTGCTCATATCATGTATGCCACGTCTCAACAAAAGAGAGTGTTTCCATTATCCGCAGGGCGAAGGCAGAAGGCATTGACGTTACATGTGAAACTGCGCCTCATTATCTTCTTTTGGACGACAGCTTTATGCAGGAGGACGGAAGATTTAAGATGAATCCGCCTCTGCGCGGTGCATCAGACAGAGAGGCTCTTTTAGAGGGAATTGCGGACGGCACGATTGATATGCTTATTACAGACCATGCGCCACATTCCGTCAAGGAGAAGGCCGGCGGACTAAGGAAGAGTGCTATGGGGGTCGTAGGTGTTGAGACATCGTTTGCTTTAATGTACACATATCTTGTTAAAAGCGGGAAACTTTCGCTCCAAAGGCTCTGTGAACTTATGCATGACGCTCCGTGCAGCAGATTTGGCATAGATACCGGAGATGATTTCGCGGTATTTGATCTTGACGCATCATATAAAATAGATCCCGATAAATTTTTGTCAAAGGGCAGGTCAACGCCCTTTGCGGATTGGGAAGTATTCGGAAAGTGTATGCTTACGGTATGCCGCGGCAGGATAGTATATTCCGATGAGGATTTTTGAGGTGACGCAATGAAAGACATAAAATTTTGCATAAGTGAAAATAAAAAAATCGCGCGTGACGTGTTCTTGATGCGCTTAATGGGTGATACGGGGGATATTTCGTCCCCCGGACAGTTCGTTAATATCAAGATAGGCGGTCTTTATCTGCGCCGCCCGATCTCCGTCTGCTGCGCGACAGACGGAGAACTTACGATTATCTATAAGGTCGTTGGGCGCGGAACAGATGCAATGAGCAAAATGACAGCCGGAGAGAGCCTTAACGTACTCACCGGACTCGGAAACGGATATGACGCATCACTTTCCGGAAATAAACCTCTGCTTGTCGGCGGCGGAGTGGGGGTACCGCCGCTTTACGGACTTGCGAAAAAACTTACTGCGGAAAACAAAAACGTGACTGCCGTGCTTGGATTTCAGCAGAAAGACGATATATTCGGGGAAAAAGAATTCCGGCAGTTGGGCGTAAAAACATATATAACAACGAATGACGGCTCATACGGCATAAAGGGTTTTGTCACAGATGTTATGAAAGGTCTGCATTACACATATTTTTACGCATGCGGTCCTGAGTCAATGCTCAGAGCAGTTTGCGGTGTATCCGAGACATCGGGGGAACTTAGCTTTGAGCGCAGAATGGGCTGCGGATTTGGTGCCTGCATGGGCTGTTCATGTATGACACTCACAGGCAGCAAACGTATATGCAAGGATGGCCCCGTACTCAAAAAGGAGGAAATATTATGGGAAAACTGAGCGTAACACTCTGCGGCATAGAGTTAGACAATCCCGTTATTCCGGCATCGGGCACATTCGGTTACGGGCATGAATTTGCTGAAATTTACGATATAAATATTTTGGGAACATTCTCGTTTAAGGGAACCACGCATGACGCGCGTTTCGGAAACGCGCTGCCGCGCATCGCGGAAAGCACCGGCGGAATGCTCAACTCCGTAGGACTGCAAAATCCGGGCGTAGACAGAGTGATAAGCGAGGAACTGCCCAAACTGAAAAAATATTTCCATAAACCGGTCATGGCGAATGTCAGCGGATTTTCAGTTGACGAATACGCGGAAGTATGTTCAAAGCTTGACAAAGAGGAGCAAGTCGGCTGGCTTGAAGTGAACATCAGCTGCCCGAACGTTCACGGCGGCGGCATGAGCTTTGGCACAAGCGCAAAAAGTGCGGCAGAGGTTACAAAAGCAGTGAAAGCCGTGACAAAAAAACCCGTGATAATGAAACTTTCACCGAACGTTTGCGATATTACGGAAATAGCACGCGCATGCGAAGCTGAAGGGGCTGACGGGATAAGCCTGATAAACACGCTTCTTGCAATGCGTATTGACATCAAAAACAAAAGACCGCTGCTTGCAAATGTTACCGGAGGGCTTTCCGGAAGCGCGGTATTTCCCGTTGCTCTGAGAATGGTCTATCAGACGGCAAAAGCGGTAAAAATTCCGGTGGTAGGACTCGGCGGTGTCTCATCTGCGGAAGACGTGGCGGAGATGATGCTTGCGGGTGCAACGGCAGTTGAAATAGGCTCGGCAAACCTTACAGACCCGTTTGTGTGCAAGAAAATAATAACGGATCTGCCAAAAGTCATGGACAAATACAACATAAAAGAATTAAAAGAAATCATAGGAGGGGCTTTGCGGTGAAAAAAGACGTGATCATTGCCTGCGATTTTGCGAGCGCACAGGCAACATATAATTTTTTAGACAAATTCAGAGAGGAAAAACCGTTTGTAAAAATAGGAATGGAACTCTTTTACTCAGTCGGACCGGATATAGTGCGTGAAATAAAAAAACGCGGTCACAAAATATTCCTTGACCTGAAACTTCACGACATACCCAACACGGTAAAAAAGAGCATGAAAGTCCTCTCGCAGTTGGACGTTGATATATGCAGCCTTCACGCGGCAGGAGGAATTGACATGATGAAAGCCGCAGTTGAAGGACTGGTGCGTCCGGATGGGACAAGGCCGCTTCTCATCGCCGTCACAATGCTGACATCGGTTGATCAAGAAAGAATGGAACATGAGATCCTCATAAATAAAAAACTTGCAGACGTTGCCGCGCACTATGCCATGAATGCAAAAAATGCCGGACTTGACGGTGTCGTATGCTCACCGCACGAGGCAGAAAAGATACATTCGGTATGCGGAAGCGGCTTTATAACCGTAACTCCCGGAATACGCTTCGCAGACGGAAACACAGGAGACCAACAGAGAGTTGCAACTCCGTCAATGGCAAAGGCTCTCGGCTCCGATCTCATAGTGGTGGGAAGACCCATCACCTCAGCAGATGACCCTGTGGCTGCATACAGGAAATGCGTTGCCGATTTTGTCGGTTATTGATAATCCAATAAATACTTGAAGATTTGTCGTTCTGCGCGCAGCGAAGCGGAGGCGCAGAACCCAGTGACTTTATGGGCGCGCGGTGTACAGAGGGGTAAACAAAAAACTGTCGTGACGCGCTGTGGACGTGATGTAGCACACTGTATTTTATGTGTTGCCGATTTATCGTTCTAAAGACACTGGGCCCTGCGCTGCGGCTACGCCGCCCGCAGGGAGACAATGGAATATTCACGATTTTGTCGGTTAGTTGAACACAGAAAGAGGGAAAATCAAGATGGAAAAACTAATAGCAAGAGATCTGCTTTCAATAGGTGCTGTATTTTTGAGACCGGACAAACCGTTTACATGGGCAAGCGGAATAAAAAGTCCCGTATATTGCGACAATCGCCTCACGCTTACCGCTCCTTCCGTGCGAAACGATATTGAAAATGGGCTTGCCGAAACAATAAAAGAAAACTACCCGACCGCGGAAGTCCTCATGGGCACATCAACGGCGGGAATAGCGCACGCTGCCATCACAGGTCACATAATGGGGCTTCCGATGGGATATGTCAGAGGCGGCGCAAAAGACCACGGCAGAGAGAATCGTATAGAGGGCAAACTTGAAAAAGGGCAGAAAGTTGTCGTAGTGGAGGACCTTATCTCAACGGGCGGAAGCGTCATTGAAGTCGTTGAAGCATTGAGAGACGCCGGAGCCGAAGTCATAGGCATCGTCAGCATCTTCACATACGGTATGAAAAGAAGCACAGAACGCCTTGCAGCAGCAAACGTAAAAAACATCTCACTTACAAATTTTGACGTGATCGCCGAAGTCGCAGCCGATGAAGGCTACATCAAAAAAAGTGACATAGACAAACTTACAGCCTTTCGCAACGATCCATCCGACGAAAGCTGGATCAAGGCATAGAGGTACGATAAATTCATGAAAAATCTCATCACAATAACAGACCTTTCTGTTGAAGAATTGGAAGATCTCATACATACAGCTATTGATATAATACAAAACCCGGACAAATATGCTGAAAGCTGCAAACGCAAAAAACTTGCGACACTCTTCTTTGAACCCTCAACGAGAACAAGATTGAGCTTTGAAGCCGCAATGTATGAGTTGGGGGGAAGCGTCTTGGGCTTTTCGGAGGCGGCCTCAAGCTCAACGGCAAAGGGCGAAAGCGTTGCGGACACTGCACGCACGGTAGGGTGCTATGCGGACATAATCGCAATGCGTCATCCCAAAGAGGGAGCGCCGTACGTAGCGGCAAGGACAGCCGGAGTGCCTGTGATAAACGCGGGAGACGGCGGACACAACCACCCGACACAGACGCTTGCTGACATACTCACCATATACAGAGAAAAAAAACGTCTCTCAAATATGACGATCGGTGTATGCGGAGACCTGAAATTCGGAAGAACGGTACACTCCCTCATTGCCGCAATGTCAAGATACAACGGGATACACTTCGTAATGATCTCGCCGGAAGAGCTGCGCACACCGCGCTATGTAATATCCGACATACTTGACAAAACCAACACGCGGTACGAAGAGACAACAAGCCTTGAAGATGCAATGCCGAAGCTTGACATTCTCTATATGACGCGCGTGCAAAGAGAAAGATTCTTCAACGAAGCGGACTATCTGAGACTGAAAGACACATATATCCTGACACCGGACAAACTGAAACACGCGAAAGAGACACTTTCAATACTCCATCCCCTGCCGCGTGTAAACGAAATAGCGGTTGCGGTTGACGATGATCCGAGAGCCTGCTACTTCAAACAGGTCTTGAACGGAAAATTTATGCGCATGGCGCTTATACTTAAACTTTTGGAGGTTAAGGTATGGTAATCGGAGCGATAAAAGACGGAATCGTGCTTGACCATATAACAGCGGGAAAAAGCATTCTCATCTACAGCATCCTCGGCTTGGGAAAACTGGATTGCACTATTGCAACCATACAAAATGCCGAAAGCACCAAAATGGGACGTAAAGACATAATAAAAATAGGAAAAGTAATAGATATAGACTTCACCGCGCTCGGATACATAGACCCCGGGATAACGGTAAATGTGATCAGAAACGGAGTGCGCGCAAAACGCGATCATATCCTGCTCCCCGACAGAATAAAGGGGATAATAAAATGCAAAAACCCGCGCTGTATAACCTCATGCGAACAGGAACTTGTCCACGAATTTCGCCTCGTTGACCGTGAAAACAAAATCTACCGATGCGTCTACTGTGACAGCGAAGCACCAAAATATACGGGGTAAAATTCTGCAACACTCATGTCTCCCTGCGTGCGGCAAAGCCGGCAGCCTGCCTACTTGTGCCATTTCAGGGCACAAGCTGACGCTGCGCGTCCCGCAGGAAGACGATGTAATATTCACGATTTTGTTGATGGAGCAATATATGCACCGTCCGGTGAACAAACAAACCTCGCAAAAGCATTGCCGGCATAAAAACCCAAAAATTGATTTCCGTGCGCAGGCGTTCTTTTTTCTTGACAAATTAGGTCAAAAGCGTTATATAAATCGTGTGTTCGGATATGCGCAATGATGGGAAGAGTAGAAATCGCTTGTTGCTTCAGAGAGAGGGAATGTTTTGGTGTGATGCCCTTGCACGGTGATTTTGAAGACCGCCCCTGAGCGTGCCGCGCAACGGCGGCAGGGTTTGCCCTTTATAGCTATGTGAGGGTCTTTGACCGAAATGGAGTGGAACAGCGGAAAGATATTACCGCCTCCTGTTTTTCAGGGGGCGTTTTTGTTTTTTATACATCGCTGTGCGAAGAGCAGTCTATCAAAATTATAGGAGGAATTATTTATGGCTGTATTTACAAGACCCGACGGGAAGATTTTTGAGGCAGAGAGTACGACTGTCAGACAGATGCTTGAAAGCTGCCATCTCAAAAAAGCAATAGGTGCAACAGTTAATGGCAAAGCAGTTGACTGCGATATGGTTTTCACCGAGGACACGGTCTTTGAGCCGCTGTATGCGGACAGCGAAGAGGGGCTTGAGATTCTCCGTCATTCAACGGCTCACCTTCTTGCCCATGCCGTCCAACGACTCTATCCGGAGGCACGTTTTGGAATAGGTCCGGCAATTAAGGACGGCTTCTACTATGATATACGTTTCCCGCACCCCATTTCGGAAGACGATCTGCCAAAGATTGAAGCGCAGATGCGCAAACTCTCGCAGGAAAAATACCCGATAGTCCGCAAAGAAATTTCCAAAGAGGATGCTTTGAGAAGATTTTCGGCACAGGGCGAAGATCTTAAAGTTGATATTATAGAAAATATAGAAGACGAAACGCTCTCAATATATACTCAGTGCGATTTTACCGACTTCTGCCGCGGGCCGCACGTTCTTCACACAGGCTGCTGTAAATTCTTTAAGCTGCTTTCCTTGGCGGGCGCATACTGGCACGGAGACGAACACAATGAAATGCTTACGCGCATTTACGGCACGGCGTTCGGTTCTGAGGATGAACTGAAAGAATATCTAAGACGTCTTGAAGAAGCAAAAGCCCGTGACCACCGCAAGCTCGGCAAAGAACTTGATCTATTCAGCATTCACGGTGAGGGGCCCGGATTTCCGTTTTTCCACCCGAAGGGTATGGCCGTCATGAACACTTTGCAGGCATTTTGGCGCAAGGAACACACAAAGCGCGGCTACGTTGAGATCAAAACACCGATGATTCTTGACCGCGCACTTTGGCTGCAGTCCGGACACTGGGATCATTACAAAGAAAATATGTACTTCACCGAGATAGACGAAGCGCCGTTCGCAATAAAGCCGATGAATTGTCCGGGAGGTATTCTCGTCTACAAGAACGATATTCACAGCTACCGCGAACTGCCCATACGCATGGCCGAACTTGGTTTTGTGCATCGTCACGAACGCTCGGGCGCACTGCACGGCCTTATGCGTGTCCGCGCATTCACTCAGGACGATGCACACATTTACTGTATGCCTGAGCAGATAAAAGACGAGATTAAGGCTATAATGGAGCTTGACCGTTACTTCTATCAGGATGTCTTTAACTTTAAGTATTTTGTGGAGCTTTCAACGCGCCCCGAAAATTCAATGGGCGACCCTGAACTTTGGGATCTTGCGGAACAGTGTCTGCGCGAGGCACTTGAAGAGACAGGCACAGAATATAAGCTCAACCCGGGCGATGGTGCATTTTACGGCCCCAAGATTGACTTCCACCTTGAAGACTGCCTCGGACGTACATGGCAGTGCGGAACGATTCAGCTTGATTTCCAGATGCCCGAAAAATTTGATATGACATATATCGGCAAAGACGGTGCGGAACACCGTCCGGTCATGCTGCACAGAACAGTCCTCGGAAGCCTTGAACGCTTTATGGGAATCCTCATTGAAAATTATGCCGGAGCCTTCCCCTTCTGGCTTGCTCCCGTTCAGGCAAGGCTGCTGCCGGTCGGTGCTGATTACGTGGAATATGCAAATAAAGCAGCGGAAAAACTCAAAGAAGTCGGAATGCGCGTTGAAATTGACGCACGCGATGAGAAACTCGGCAAAAAAATCAGAGATGCTCAAATCCATAAAGTGCCCTATATGCTCGTTATCGGAGCAAAAGAAGCGGAAAACGGCACTCTGTCGGTGCGTGAACGCTCAAAGGGAGACCTCGGCTCAATGACCTTTGAAGAGTTTATTGCACAGACAAAGACAGAATTTAACCCTCTGTAAATTTATCATCCGTTAAGCGGCACTCCCATTAGTGAGCGCCGCTTTTTGCGTTCTCCTTATTTTCAGATAATTCGGAAAAACATATCTTCTCTTTTATTCTTCTTGACAATGTTTGTGCTTTATAGTAATATGCGCTTTAGTAACGAAAAGTTGCAAAACACTTAGATAAGCAAGTGACTGTAAAGGAGGCTCGCGCCGTGGGAAAAGCGTATATGTACCGCTGTCATCGTTGCTATTATGCCGATCCCTGCTCGTATATTGTGTTGGGCGCGTTTTCCTGTGCTTGTTAAAGTAGGTTAGTTGCACTTTTACATTGATATTTTCAAGCCGCCGCTCAAGTAAGCTGCGGCTTTTTGTATGTTTTTATGATTGAGAGGAAGATTTTTATGTTCGGTATGGATCTGTTGGTTATGTGTTCGCTTATTTCACTCATTTGGGCTGCGGTGTGGTCTGTTGTATCCGTAGCGGGACGTAAGGTAAGGAAGTGATTGCTATGTCGTCATTCATTTTTCTGTGGATCGGATATGCGGCTATTCTTATTTTTGTAGCAAGGATCTCGCGCGGACATGACGCGCTGCTTCCCGGTCGTATCGGTGTCGTTGTTCAGGCTTTGGCCTATGTTGCCACTTATGTCTCTGCTGTAGCTCTTGTCGGTTTCGGCGGTCTCTGTTATCTTTTCGGTCTTCAGATGCTTCTTGTGGCAGCCGGAAATGTGTGGTTCGGCACATGGTTTGTATATAAATATCTTGCGTGGCCGACGCGGCTGTGGCAGAGAAAGCTCGGAGCAAGAACTCCTGCCGAACTTATTTCAAAGGCTTACAACTGCCCGTTTTTGCAGATGTTTATAGGTCTTCTCTCCGCTGTACTGCTTGTTGTCTATGGCTCGGCTGTCTTCAAGGGCGCGGCAGTAATGCTTGCGGGCGTTATTCCTGTCTCGGTGGAAACGGCGCTTGTTGTGCTTGTGGCGCTTGTGGGACTCTCTGTCGTCTTCGGCGGATTAAGAGGAGTGCTCTACACCGAAGCACTTCAGGGACTTGTTATGGCAATAGGTGTAGGGGCACTGCTTGTGGCTGTTATATGTGAAGCCGGAGGACCGATAAACGGTCTTGCGAAGCTTTCCGCACTTCCGCCCACAAATGCCGCGGATAACGGATTTCTTGCTTTGTCGTCCGGAGCCGGCGGACTTAATGTAATATTTCTTGCTGTAGTTACGTCTATTGGTATATGGGCACAACCTCAGCTTATTCAAAGACATTTTGCCCTGCACTCCAAAGGTGAGGCAGGGCATGCTGCTCCGCTTGCTATGCTTGTCCTCTCTGTTGTGGTTGGAGGTGCGTACTTTGCAAGTGCGCTTTCGCGCGTTGTACTCGGAGGAGGTATAACAGATCCCGATACGGTTATGCCCGCGCTTGTACACAAACTCCTTCCTGCACTCGGACAGCAGTTGTTTGCGCTCGCGATCGTCTCTGCGTCTCTTTCAACGGCATCTGCGCTGCTTCATATAGCAAGCGGAAGTATAGGACGAGATGTATTCGGTAAAGAGTTAAAGGGAAACAGTTGGCGAGCATCAGTAATTTTATGTACGGTCGGGAGCGGAATTTTTGCAATGAAGAGCGGCGCGATCATAGCTGTTATATGTGCTACGAGTTGGACTTTGCTCGCATGCGCGATAATGGTTCCGTATATTGCCCTGCTGATGCGCGGTCCCGCGGCCGGTGCAAGAGCGGCTGCCGCATCTTCAATATGTGGGCTTGCTGCCTCATGTGCATGGTATGCTTTCGCATACGCCTCAACGTCGGTCGGAATGACCGGTATCTCCGCCCCCGGTATTATCGGCGCAATACATCCCATAGTTCCGGGAATAGCTGTATCTGCTCTTGCGTTTATTGTTTTCAGCGACAGCAGACAGAAAATTTCCGCGGCATCGGAATAGATTTTGAAGGTGTCGTTATTGTAAAGAAGTAAGATTGTGTTTGTCCGTGAGATAACGCGGCAGCCTGTAAAATATCGTAGGCTGCCGCGTATTGTTATCGGGCTTTGTGTTATGCGTCTTTTTCTTTTCGCTTTGCCCGTTCGGCTCTCATTGAAAATTTTTTCGCGTGAGGGTCACCGCAGGTCGGCACTATGCAGAAAAATTCAAGCGGTATGTCCGCATCGTTTCTGTATTCATGTACAAGCCCACCCGGGACGCGCGTCCAGTAGCCTGTCTTCATTTCGTATGGGGTTTTTTCTCCGTCCGCTTCGTCAACGATCACCGCACCGTTGCCTGAGATCGTGAACATAAGGTGATCCCATTCATGCACATGTGCCGGTATCCCTTTGTGCGGAGGAAGTATAAAGTGGCGCATTACATAGTCTTTCCAAAAATTTTCGGGACCGTAGAGCGTCCTCTTCTGAATATCCGGTGCAAGCGCAGATGCGTTTTGCAGCGGCAGGTCGTATATTGAACCGAAATTTTTCTCTTTCTTTTCGTTATCACTCATTTGTATTGCCTCCGTTGAAGAATATATGATAGATCCACGGCTTCATCACTTTACGACCGGAAGCGGCGTGATGTGATTGCGCTCTGCCGCAGATACTTCCGGACATTTTTTCAGCCGCTCAATAAGTTCATCTGCGGTAAGTGATTTTGAGCGGAGGTGCGCGAATATCTTGTCGGATGACAAGCTAAGGTCTGTCATAATGCTTACTACTTCGGATTCTGCACAACTTGCCACCCGCTTTGCGTGCTCGGTTATGAGTTTTTCAAACTTTTCACATGAGGTCTTTGCTTCTCTTTCTTCGTCAGTCATCTTGATGAGAACGAGTGCTTCTCCGCTGACATGACGTGCTTCGTTCTTTGTGGTGTATGCCGCAAATGATATTCCGCATACAAGAAGGAGCATTGCCGCAGTGAGAAGCTGTGCGATTATATGTTTCATTGGCGTTTCCTCCTTTACTTTACGGTGTTATTGTTTTTCTTTCAGACAGCCGCAGATTTCGGTGTTGTCACCGGATGATTTTTCAGCCGTTATCTTTGTGATCTTGATTTTTCCCTCTCTGTGAAGGGTGAGAGCAAGAGATATTATTGTAGCTGGGGTCACTCCTATCTCTCGCGAAAGTTTTTCGGGATCAACCTCATTATCGCGTTCTACGGCATCGCAGAGCGCACCGCCCAAACATTCAACCCACTGTGAGAAGAGCATTTGAATTTCCGGAGTTGAAGATGATGCAAGTTGATTGGTTTTCACCACAGAGTCAAGAACTCTTGCGCTGACAATTTCCAGTGATTTTACAAGCTGCTGCATATCCTGCTGTTCCATATTTTTGATATCCAAATTCATCGTTTAATTTCCTCCCGACATTTGTCATTCATGCATATAGTGAATTATAATATAAAAATATGGAAATCGTATGAATGGAAAGGTTTTGATTTTATGTCTGCCATAGCAATAGATGATGAGAAATTCGGCGTTGTCTCGGATACACACGGGAGTTACCCCGCATGGCTTGCCGCGCTTGCGGTGTTCGGCTCCGGAGTGAAAACGATTCTTCACGCAGGAGATGTGCTTTATCATGGGCCGCGCAATGCTATTCCCGGAGGCTACACACCGGCAGATTTAGCAGAGGGCATAAATGACTATCACAGAAATACGGGGCGTGTTATCATTTGCCAAGGAAATTGCGATGCAGCTGTTGATGCTATGGTGCTTGATCCCAAAATTGAACATTCGGTAGCACTCGTGTGGCGCGGAAAAAAGATTCTTATGATGCACGGGGATAATTTTCCGCTGCTCCGCACTATGGCTCTGAAAAATAATGTTGATCTTGCGATTTCGGGACACACTCATATTGCGTCAATTACACGCGAGGAAAATACAATTTTCCTGAATCCGGGCTCAACGACCATACCGAAAGGCGGAGAGCCGGAAAGCGCTGCGGTCGTTACAACGGAGGGAATAAAGATATTGACGCTTGACGGAAAGGAACTTTACTTTGAGAAGTGGCAGTAAACAGTCACCGAAGCTTTTCACGCGCCGCAGCTTTTGGGCGGCTCCGTGCATAGCTGTATTTCTTGTCGGAGCATCTGCGTTTGCCTGCGGCATCGGATCGTTTGCCCTTTTTACGTCTGTCGTGATCGCATCTTTTGTGGGGCTGAACGAGTTCGGCAGATGGCGCTACAAGGCAAATCTTGTTCTGTGTCTTGGTGCGGCTGTGACTTCCGCGATAGCCGGAGTCTTTACGATGACGGAGATAGTATCGCTCTTTTCGCTCTTTGTTCTGCTCAGCGTCTATATTTTTTATTACAAGAAAAGGTCTGACAATGTTATTGTGACGATGAACGCATTTGCGGAAATGCTTTCACTTTCGCGCACCTTTGATGATCTCGTTGAAAACGCATGGCGCGGCCTTGAACAGATGGCTCCCGATTTTGCCGTCTTTCTCGTTCTTGAGGACAGAGAGGAACGCCTTTATCTGCCGGCATACAGCGGCGAAAAACCAAAGATTTTGAAGAAAAACGATGGCACGGTGTGGCGTACTTTTTCGTCAGGACGTTCACAGATCATACGAAAGATAAACCCGGGCGTTGATCTGCCGCTTGACCATGATGCTATGTCCATTGTATCCGTGCCGATGAAGGTCAAAAATGAAAAGCTCGGAGTTATACAAATTGAAGCTCCTGCCGTAGACGCCTTTGATGATTACGATTTGGAGAGGCTTTCTCTTGCCGCGTATATAACCGCACGCGAACTTTGCGTATTCTGCGACTTTGAAGATACAGGCAGCGAAGAAAAATCAGACAAACAACAGGAAGATCAACAGCCTGAGGACAAAACGCCGAAATCTCCGGAGCAAAAATCAGATGAAAGCAAGGATAAGGAAAGTTCCATTACTGAAAGAAAGGACGAAAAGTCTCATGCTTCTGATTGATATGCATGTACACAGTACATTTTCGGACGGTACACTCTCGCCGGAGCAGATCGTTTCCCTTGCAAAGACACGCGGAATATCCGTCCTTGCGCTGACCGACCACGATACAACGGCAGGACTGCCGTCATTCAAAAAGGCATGTGACGAAGCAAATTTAGCTTCACTCGCCGGCATTGAGCTTTCGGCTGAAGCTCCGTTTGTGCTTCACATATTGGGATACAGGATAGATCATGATGCGGCGAGACTGAAAGGACGCCTTGAGTATGTGCGAGACGGCAGAGACGCGAGAAACAGAATAATGTGCGAAAAATTGCAGGCACTCGGAATTGACGTAAAATACGAAGAGGTCATAGCGGCAGCAGGGGGTGAAGTCGCGGCTCGTCCGCATATTGCGCGGCTCATTATGAGAAAGGGGTATGTCAATTCCATTTCAGAGGCATTTTCAAAGTACATCGGTGACGGCGCACCGGCATACGCAGAGCGTGTTATGCTTTCTCCGGAGGAGTGCATATCTCTGATAACGGACGCAGGAGGCGTAGCTGTTCTTGCGCATCCGCAGAAATGCAGGCTGAACTTTAATGCGCTTGAAGCTTTGGTCATGCGCCTTAAAGACGCGGGGCTTTGGGGAATTGAAGCAATTTACGGCTCAACTCCGCCGGATTTGACATATAATTATATAAAGTTGGCTGAAAAATTCGGCCTGTACACAACAGCCGGATCGGATTTTCACGGCGGCAACAGAGCCGGTACGGAATTAGGTGTTCCCGTATCGGAAGATCTGCTCCCTTGGGCAAGGCTTGGGGTAAGATAAATATATTATGAACAGAACATATAGGAGGAAATAAAAAATGCCGCACAAAATTATGGATTTCAGAAGCGATACTGTAACACGTCCATCGGATGAGATGAGACGGGCAATGGCACTTGCGGAAGTCGGAGACGATATTTACGAAGACGATCCCACGTCAAACGAGTTAAACAGATATGCTGCAGAGCTGACCGGCAAAGAAGCGGCGATATTTGCGTGTTCGGGAACAATGGGAAATTTGCTTGCATTTCTTACGGCAGGCAGCCACGGAGAGAGTTTATTGGCAGGAAAACGTTCACATGTATGGTGTGCGGAGGTCGGCGGCTTTTCGGCAATAGCCGGTATGTGTCCCTATCCGCTCACTGATGACGATGGTATTCCGAAGCCCGAAGAGATCGCTGCGCAAAACCGTGCCGACGGAAATATTCATCATCCTCAGACAACGATTCTTGCGCTTGAAAATACGCATAACTACACCGGAGGAATCGCAGTGCCGCCGGATAAGTTTGCCGCCGCAGCAAGAGCCGGGAAATCTCTCGGTTTTCACGTTCATCTTGACGGAGCAAGAATATTTAACGCGGCAGTTCGCTGCGGAGTAGATGTTAAAGAATTTACAAAAGAGGTTGACTCCGTGCAGTTCTGTCTTTCAAAGGGGTTAGGCGCACCGCTCGGTTCAATGTTATGCGGTACGCGAGATTTTATTGAACGGGCAAAGAGGTGGCGCAAGCGCATAGGCGGAGCGCAGAGGCAGCTCGGCATCGCCGCAGCCGGAGGACTTTACGCACTGAAAAACAACATTGAAAGACTTGCCGAAGACCACGACAATGCACGGTATCTTGCAGAGTTGCTGAAAAAAGGCGGTGTCCCCGTTGAAGAAGTGCCCGGCATGACAAATATGATATTCTTCCCGCTCAAAGACGGTCAGGTAAGCGATGATGACTTTGAGAAAAAATGCCTTGAAAAGGGAATGCTTGCGCACATGATAGAGCCGCGCCGTGTACGTCTTGTGACACATATAGACATTGACCGTGAGGACGTTGAACGTGCTGCCGCAATAGTTCTTGAGGTGCTTTCCGCGTGACTGAGTTTCTTTCACACAACGAGATTGAGGCACTTGCAGAACACGCGCTCACGCTTGCGAGAAAGAACGGAGCCTGCGGTGCCGATATACAATACAGCGAAGGAAAATCAAACACTCTCTCATTGCGCGACGGCGAAATAGAAGAGTCAAAGTGCGGAACATTTTCCGGTATAGGCGTGCGCACGATTCTCTCGGACGGCAGACAGGGAATAGCATACGGCAGCAGTCTTGACAGAATGTCTGTTGATTCCCTTGTTGAGTGGAGCCTGCACAATGCGAAAATCTCACAGCCTGACGAGGGAGTTGTTCTGTATGACGGACCGCTCGTTCATGTTCCGGAACTTGAAGAGGAAGATATGAAGATCCGCGTTATAACGCACGAGGATCGGTTAAAATACTGTACTGAGATGACGAAAGAGGCAAAAGGTACAGACAACCGCATTATATCGGTGCGTGACGCATCGTGGCATGACGGTTGGGGTGCGTCTTACTTTGCTACATCAAAGGGGCTTTCGGCGTGGGAAAGCGGTTCGGGCGCGGATGCCTCGGTCACACTTCTTGCACAGCAGGACGAATTTACCGAAATGGGTGCGTACGGCACGTCGTCTATGCGCATGGACGAAATACAAAGGATTGAGATCGCACGGAAAGCAGCACGCGACACACTTTCGGCACTCGGAGGAAAACAGATAAAAACAGGTTCTTACACCGTAATGATTGAACGGGAGACGGCATCATCACTCGTTGACATAATAGGCAGTCTGTTTTGTGCGTCAGATGTAATGCTCGGCCACTCAATGATGAAAGGAAAGCTCGGTGAGCTTGTGGCATCTCCGTGTGTCAATATTACAGATGACGGTACGATCCCGTGGAAATCGGGAAGCTCTTCATGGGACTCCGAGGGCGTACCGACAAGCCGTACGGAACTCATAAAAGACGGCGTTGCAAGTGCCTATCTCTACAATTTGCAATACGCGGCAAAAGCGGGCACAAAATCAACGGGGAACTGCGCAAGAGGACTTTCATCGCTCCCTGCGATAAGCACTGCAAATATAATACTTGAACAGGGCAAAGATACGCCGGAAGCACTTATGAAGGCAATGGGACACGGTGTTTACATAACGGAGTTTATGGGGCTTCACACAATAGACCCTGTCAGCGGCAATTTCTCGTTGGGAGCAAAGGGGCGTGCTATAACAAACGGAGAACTCGGCGCTCCGGTAAGCGGTATTACGATCGCGGGAAATTTACTTGATTTTATGAAAAAAATAACAGCGGTGGCATCCGATCTGATATTTTCCGGAGCATCGGCATCGCCGTCCGTTGTAGTGGAGGGTGTTTTAATTGCCGGAAATTAGAAAAATAATATTGGCAATAACTTTAACATTGGCTGTAATGTGTACTCCGGTATATGCCGGAACTACGGCTCAACTGTGGAACGGAGAGATTAAAAAAGGTGACATAGCTATGAGCGAAAACAATGCGGCCGTTGACGAAATGATCACAGCACTTGGATTTGCTTCAAAACAGTCAGACGGCAGCTCTGCAATAGTCGTCTTTGACGGTAAAAAAATTGAATTCTGGAACGGCTCGGACGTTGTGCGGTCTGTAGGGAAAATATTTGTCATGCCGCGCCCCGTCACATTTTCCGATGGGCATTTGTGGAGCGATGCAAAAGCTACTGCAGATGCGTTCAATTATTTTCTTTCGGCGATAGGACAGAGAGCGAAACTGACATGGGGAGAACAGCAGACTGCGAACACTCCGTCGGTTGCCGCTGTAATCCAAAAGCCGGTTGAAATTCCCAAACCGGTTGAAATTCCAAAAACACAAACACAGACGCAGCAGCAAAACAAAGACGTTCAAGAGACAAAAAAACAACCCGAACAGACCTCTGTTGCGTCCGACAGCGGCAAAGACGAAGATTCCTTTGTGCCGCTTCCCGTCACACAGATATTCACCGGCAGCAAACGTCCTGTAGTTGTAATTGATGCCGGACATGGGGCGCATGACCCGGGGGCGATAGGCAACAATCTGCGTGAAAAGGACTTAAATCTTAAAGCTGTCTTGCAGCTCAAATCTGTGCTTGAGGCGTACGGTATTGATGTAAGGCTGACGCGCAAGACCGATGTATTCCTGAAACTTGCGGAACGCACGCAGTTTGCCAACAAAAACAACGCAGATGTTTTTGTGAGCATTCACTGCAATTCCGTTGCAAACGCCGCAAAAAGTCCTGCCGGAATGGAATTTTACATTATGGCATCTCCATCCGATAAGGATGCCATGCGCCTTGCAATATCGGAAAACAAAGAAGTTGCAAGCGGAGTTTCAAGTGTGGAACAGGCACAGAAAGCAGACAAAAAGACGCAGCTTCTGCTGAAAATACTCGGAGATATGCAGCAGAACGATAAGATAAGAGAAAGCACAGCATTTGCGGAATATCTCTATAAGGCTGCGAAAGCAGACAATATGTCTGTGCGAAAAGTCCTTCAGGCTCCATTCTTTGTCCTGCGCGGCGCTGCGATGCCGGCAGTGCTTGTTGAATTGGGCTATGTATCAAACGCACAAGACGCACAAAGACTTAATACAGCATCATACAGAGGAAAACTCTGCACGATCATTGCTCGGGGAGTAGTGCAATACATAAAAGACCACCCTACACAGAGATAAAAGGAGACTGAAAATGGCTTACAGAGACAACAGAGAAAGACAATTTACCTTTGGCAGCAGACGCAGCACAGAAAATGAGTCAGAGACAAGACAGCGCAGTTTCGCAAGAGAAAACCGCAATGACCGCGAAGATCACGAAGATGAGCCGATTCGCCCACGCCGCAGAACTTTGCGCGAACGTGAAATGGAAGAAGAGGAAGAAGAACGCATCGGCCGCTACACAAGGCACGCGATAAAGAAAGAAGACGAAGAGTATTACGATGATGATGAAGAGGAAGAGAAAAAACCAAAAGCACCGTTGGCGGTGCGTCTGTTTGCGTGGGTAGCGGGGCTTGCGATACTATTTGCCGCCGGATACTTTGCGACCACACTCTTTTTCTCATGGACAGACAGTAAAAACAGCGAACGCATAGGGAGCGTCTATGGCAGCGGTGACGAAGTAAAAGCCGCGCAAAAGGCAGAAACGAATGAAAACGGCGCGTCTTCGGAGACAAAAGATTATACTCTGTGGAGCGTAAAGGGAGACGAAGTAGCAAAACGCAGCGTACAGCTAAAAGATACGCTGCCGCGTGAAGAGAATATGAAAAAAATACTTGAAATGCAGATAGACGCGCTGAAAGAGGCAAAACTCCTTGATCCGTCTGTATCCGTAAACGAGATATATCAGGGTGATGACTGTCTTTACACCGATCTGACACCGGCATTTGCGTCGTCACTGAAATCTGACGGAGAGATAAAACGCACTCAGTGTCTTAAAGCAATAACATCTGCCGTAAGCGAAAATTTTTCACAGATCAAAAAAATAAAATTCTATGTAAACGGCAAAGAAATAACCTCAGACAAAGCCGGAATCGATCTCTCCGTGCCATGGGAAGAGAGCCTGTGATGAGCGAACGATTTGACGGACGTGCGGCAAACGAAGTCCGCAAAATTACATTTGAACGTGCAGTAAACCGCTACGCAGAAGGCAGTGCATTGGTGCGCTGGGGAAACACCCATGTGCTGTGTACGGCAAGCGTTGAAGAAAAAATTCCGCCGTTTTTGCGCGGTACGGGAAGCGGTTGGCTCACCGCCGAATACTCAATGCTGCCGCGTGCCACACAAGAGCGCTCGCCGCGTGAGATAAGCAAAGGAAAACCGAACGCAAGGAACAGCGAGATACAACGCCTGATCGGACGTTCGCTCCGCGCTGCACTTGATCTCCATGCGCTTGGGGAAAGAACGATAACAATAGACTGCGATGTTCTTCAAGCAGACGGAGGCACACGCACGGCATCAATATGCGGCGGCTTCATAGCACTCTTTGACGCACTCCGAACACTGCGCAGAAACGAACTGCTCAGTATAATACCGCTTAAAAATCAAATCGCTGCAATAAGCGTCGGCAAGGTATCAGGAAAAATACTCCTTGACCTCTGCTATGAAGAAGATTCAACGGCTGAGGTTGACTCAAACCTTGTAATGACGGCACACGGCGAATTTATAGAACTTCAAGGCACAGGCGAAGGCGGATCGTTCTCACGCGCAGAACTATCCGAAATAATCACCTGCGGTTGGCACGGTATATCCGAAATACACAAAAAACAGAAAGAAATTCTTGAACTGACAGACGAAGAAACGGAGCTGTTTGAAAAATGCAGATGATACTTGCAAGCACAAACAGAGGAAAATACGCAGAACTGAAAGATAAACTTGCACCAATGGGCATAGATCTGCTCTTCGGAGGAGACTTTGACGCTCCGCTCAACATTGAAGAGACAGGCTCAACATACGAAGAAAATGCCGAATTAAAAGCGCGCGCGTGGGTCAAAGCGACAGGCACAGCCGCAATGGCGGATGACAGCGGACTGGAAGTAGACGCACTCGGCGGAAAACCCGGGATACACTCCGCAAGAGCAGTAAGCGGAAGTGACGCAGACCGCGTAAACTGGCTGCTGAAATCGCTCAACGGCAAAACAGACAGATCTGCACGCTTTGCATGTGCAATAGTTGTAATCTTTGCCTCAGGCAAAAAAATATCCGCAACAGAGTACTGTAACGGAAAAATAGCGCTAAGTCCCGCGGGAACCGGCGGCTTCGGTTACGATCCCATATTCATCCCTGACGGATATGACAAAACATTTGCGCAGATAGGATCCGATATAAAAAATAAAATTTCTCATAGAGCAAAAGCTGTAAAAACTATAACACAAATCATAAAGTCTGTGGTACAATTCTAAACTGTATGAGCGTATGAACGTGCGTTGTAGATAGCGTTTGCACGGACACATATAAACTTGGAGGTGTAACTTGTGAGGATTTTCTTCGGAGTAATTCACATACTGATCTGCGTGGCACTCATCGCTGTAGTTATGATGCAGCACAGAAAGGCCGGCGGTTTTTCGGGTGCATTCGGAGGCGGCGGCACACAGGCTGATATGAGCGCAGGAACATGGCAGCGTATGTCGGGACTTACGAAAATAACGACCGGACTCATAATCGCATTCATGGTCGTATCCATTATTCAGGCAGTAATAGCGTAAGATAAGAAGGAAATAAAGTGACTATGAAGCCTTTGGACAGTCTAAAAGACATAGACTCGTACAAAAATACCGAAGGACGCTTGTTCTCGGCAACACATGAAGAAATCCGGCAGGGTTGGACAACAGATATATACTTTCTAAAGACACGCGATGTTCTGCGTGCTGCCGGTATGCTTGAAACACCGGTCGTTGCAGAGATCTTCACGCGCGCTGCCGGTACTTATGCAGGGGTTGCGGAAGTGCTGAATCTCTTCTCAAAACTCCCCAATCCGCCTATGGTAGAATCTCTTGCGGAAGGCGACAGCTTTGAGGCAAAAGAGGTTCTTATGCGTATAACAGGCACATACGAGTCGTTCGGGCTCTATGAGACAGTTATCCTCGGTATGCTGGCATCATCAACCGGTTGGGCGACAGCTGCAAAAGAGTGTGTTGACGCAGCATGCGGCAGAAAAGTTCTCTGCTTTGGTGCGCGTCATGTACATCCGGCGGTCGCTCCCGTTATGGAGCGTGCTGCAAAAATAGCCGGCTGCAGCGCAATGAGCTGCATACTTGCAGCGAAACTCTGCGGAGAAGAGCCGTCAGGCACAGTTCCGCACGCTGCGATACTTATGATGGGTGACACAGTCAAGCTTGCAAAGTTCTACGATTCCCAGATACCGGCAAACGAACCGAGAATCGTTCTCGTTGACACCTTTAAGGACGAAGCGGAAGAGGCTCTGCGTGTTGCCGAAGCGTTAGGCGGCAGACTCTCAGGAGTCAGGCTTGATACACCGAGCGAGCGCGGCGGAGTATCTCCCTCTCTTGTGCGCGAGATTCGTTGGAGACTTGATTTGGCAGGGTATAACAACGTAAAAATAATAACAACTGGTGGTCTTACTCCGGAGAGAATAAAAATACTCAACGAAGCCGGAGCGGATGTCTATGGCGTAGGCAGCTACATCACAAACGGTGCAGAGCGTGATATGACAATGGATCTCAAAATGATAAACGGCAAGCCGATAGCCAAAAGGGGCAGACTGCCGGGGATCATACCGAACGACAGACTTAAACGTGTCCTGTAAGCCGCGTTGCGCGTCTCTCCCCCACGACAGACAGACAGCGTTTTTTCTGTGTATATTTTCACTTTGTTACGGAAGCGAAAAAGAGTACACGGAGAATGGCAGCAGACACTTTGAGATATAAATTAAAATCAACACTTTTCTTTCTTAAGGAGGAAGAAACATGATAGGTACACGTTCCTACATGGCCAAAGGCGAAACATTTGAACGCAAATGGTATCTCATTGATGCCGAAGGCAAACACCTTGGCCGTCTTGCGGTGCAGGCAGCCCGCATACTTTCAGGCAAACATAAACCGACATATACGCCGCACGTGGACACAGGCGACTTCGTAGTCATAGTGAATGCGGAAAAAATCGGACTCACAGGCAAAAAACTCAATCAGGAGACCATCTCAAGACACAGCGGTCACCCGGGCGGATTGAAAGTCCTCACATACGCACAGGTTCTTGACCGCAAGCCCGAACGTCTTCTTGAGCGCGTCATTTGGGGAATGCTTCCCAAAACAAAGCTCGGACGCGATATGTACCGTAAGCTCAAAGTTTACGCAGGTCCTGCGCATCCGCACGAAGCGCAGAAGCCGGAAAAAATAGACTAAGGCAGGGGTGAATGACAATGGCAGACAATAAATTTATATGGGGCACAGGCAGAAGAAAGAACGCCATCGCCCGTGTACGCATCTGTGCGGGTACAGGTAAATTCCTCATCAACAACCGTGAAGTGAAAGATTATCTCCCGCGCTTCTACTGGGCATCACAGGCAGAAGAGCCGCTTGCGGTTGCCGGTGTGGAAGGCAAAGTGGACGTATTTGTAAACGCACACGGCGGCGGTCTGACAGGTCAGTCAGGCGCGATTCGTCTCGGCGTTGCACGCGCACTCCTTAAAATGTATCCGGATGCCCGTCCGGTTCTCAAAAAAGCCGGAATGCTCACACGCGACTCACGCATGGTAGAGCGCAAGAAAGTCGGACTCAAAGGCGCACGCGCAAACAAACAGTTCTCAAAACGTTAATCTCAAAAATAACATCAAACATCCAAAAGGGGGCATCGATTCCGGTGCCCCCTTTTTATTCGTCGTGATCTTTATAAAAATCCCATCTTTGACACTCATTCATTGATAAACTCCTACAAAACCGCACATAGAGTGTGTTCTTTAATCACAGCGTATTGCGAAGTATATGAATAGTCTTTCCCGCAACGTCCCTTAACTGCATGCAAAATTGATTTTTGTGGCACAATGCTTTCTATTATTGACAGAATATGCGCTTATGTATATAATAGCAAACATTATAGCGGAGGCAAATGAAAATGAAGAAAGCTGCGTATAATATATTGCCAAAGACAGAAGAAATTCTGCGGACTATGGGAGAACAAATCAAGCTTGCAAGACTTAGACGGAGTTTATCTGCTGAGTTGGTTGCTGAACGTGCGGGAATCAGTCGGGCTTCTCTTTGGAAGGTTGAAAAGGGAGAGCCGTCGGTTGCTATGGGCATATATGCAGCTGTTCTGCATGCCTTAAATAATATGGATAAGGATCTTCTTCTTGTCGCCGGGGATGATGAGATGGGCAGACAGTTGCAGGATCTAAATCTGATCACAAAGAAACGCGCACCGAGGAGACCTAAGTGATGGCAGTGAATCAAAAAAATATTTTTGTATATGATGATTTCAGCGCTGATAGACCTGTTCTTATGGGATGTTTATATGTAAATGTTATTAAGGGCGGGGAATCTTATTCATTTGAATACAATAAAGAATGGCTGAAAAAAACGAAACTTGCGTTGACTTTGGATCCGGAGCTTATGCCATATTCCGGCAGACAGTATCCGACCGGTAAAAACATCTTCGGTCTGTTCGCAGATGCTTCTCCGGATCGCTGGGGGCGCGTTCTTATGAATAAGCGTGAAAGAATTCTTGCGGAAAAGGAAGGTCGCAAGCCTTCCAAGCTTTATGATAGCGATTACCTTCTTGGTGTATATGATGAAACCCGAATGGGAGGCATTCGCTTTAAGTTAGATCCTGAAGGAGCATTTCTTTCCGATGATAAGGAAACGGCCGCTCCGCCATGGGCTGCGCTTCGCACACTGGAGGAAGCATCCGTAAACCTTGAAAATGATGAAACAGGCCTGTCTGAAAAATGGCTGAATCAGCTGATCAAGCCCGGTTCTTCTTTGGGCGGTGCCAGACCGAAAGCAACCGTAGCAGATACAAAAAATCAGCTTTGGATCGCGAAGTTCCCGTCAAAGAATGATGAAAATGATACAGGAGCATGGGAAATGGTGGCACATAATCTTGCAGCGCTCTGCGGCTTGAATGTCCCGGAGGCTAAACTTGAGAAGTTTTCACCACTTGGAAGCACATTCTTGATAAAGCGTTTTGATCGTATGGGGAGCAAACGCGTACATTTTGCCTCGGCAATGACACTGCTTGGAAAAACAGACGGTGCATCCGCAGCAGAGGGAAGCAGCTATTTGGATATTGCGGCTTTCATCAAGTCCAATGGCGCACAGCCCAAGGAGGATCTGACCGAACTTTGGAAACGTATCGTGTTTAATATGGCGGTCACCAATACGGATGATCACCTGAGAAACCATGCATTTATCCTGACAGACAAGGGATGGAGCCTTTCGCCTTTGTATGATGTGAACCCTGTTCCTTACGGCGATGAACTGTCTCTTAATGTGGACGAGGAAGATAACAGTATCAATATTGATTTAGCAGTGCAGACCGCAGTAAGATTTGGTATTTCAAAACCGGATGCACAGGTTCAAGCAGAAAATATCCTGAAAATAGTCAGAGATAACCTGGAAAAAATAGCTGTCGGATATGCTCTGACGCGCAGACAGATCAACGAAATGAGACCTGCATTCAGTGCTTGTTACGAATAAAAAAAATAGCGAACATCCTTCCAAAAAGGAATCAACCGCTCACTATTTTTCTGTCAGGAAGTCGGAACCTTTTCATAGCCGTCTGAAATTGCGGGCGACCGGAAATCGTCTTAGCGGTGCTGATCCGCTACGTGGGTTCAAATTCCACCCTCTCCGCCAAAAAATTGCCTATGTAAGCTAAAAATATACACCCCCCTAAAAATAGGGGTTTTTTCTTATTTTTACTGACTTCATTTATTGACATTTAGCACCGTTGGCACGGTTGGTTAAAATTGACTGTTTTTGCTGAAATTTCACAAACTGTTTCACCCTTTTCCGTGCCGCAGCTGATTTTGCACTTGCCTTTTTTTGCAATGAGTTTATAATCCCATCTTTGACAGTTAAAAAAGCGTCAGAGCCTGTAAATACTGGGCT
>JAUNMU010000015.1:0-22064 GCA_030531745.1 Synergistes sp.
CCTAAAGAAATTCTTTCGCTGCTACATCCCAATATCATTGTAAAAGGTGGGGATTACAGACGGGAAGATGTCGTAGGTCACGAATTTGCCGATGATGTCGTGATCGCACCGCTCACGCCGGGATTTTCAACAACATCAATAATAGAAAGAGCAAACCGCAAATGAAAAGTTGGATCATTCTTGACAGGGACGGAACGATAATAAAAGACAAAAAATATATTCACGATCCCAATGATGTTGAACTGCTTGAAGGTGCGGCAGATGGACTTAAAATGCTGGCAGCTCGTGGTTTTAGTCTAATCGTCCTGACTAATCAATCGGGGATAGGCAGAGGTTATTACACGAAAAAAGATATGGAAGCAGTCAACAAACGTATTTCGCAACTGCTTGCAGATTACGGTGTAGCGATTGACGATTGGTATTACTGTCCGCACAGACCTGACGAAAATTGTATGTGCAGAAAACCCAAAACGGCTCTTGCAAATAAAGCTGCGAAAGACCACGGATTTGAGATTGGTGAGATCGCAGCGGTGATAGGCGATAAGGAAAGCGATCTGTTGCTTGCGGAGAACTTAAATACACTTTCGGTACTCGTGTTTACCGGATATGGCAAAGAAGAATATTGCCGAGGTGTGCGCGGCAATATAAACACGGAAAATTTAGAGAGTGCCGCAAAAAGGATAATCAACCGGATCGCTGACGACTGATATAAACCACATTCTTATTCCTCAGGGAAAAGTGCCTCTTCAAGCATAAGACACCAACAGTGATATATAGGCAGATGAAGTTCCTGAACGAGATATGTCTCTTTAGCCGGTGCTTTGACACAGACATCTGCGATTCTTGAGAGTCTGCTCTCCGACTTGCCTGTCAGACCTACCACTTTCAATTTCTTTGCTTTTGCAGTAACAGCGGCGTAGAGTATATTCTTGCTTTCGCCCGAAGTTGATATTGCAAGCAGGACATCATTTTCTTTACCGTAGCCGTTTACCTGTTGTGCAAATGCCATGAGAGGATCGCAGTCATTCATGAACGCCGTCGTAAGGGAAGGATGACCGTGAAGTGCGATTGCAGGGAGTGCCATTTGCAGCCTTTTTGATAACTCCGCACCGAGATCTGCGTCTACACATGTCAGGGCTTGTGCAAAGTCAAGAGAAATTTCTCTTCTCTTTTTGAAGCCCTTCATAAGTTCGCCCACAATGTGTTCGGCATCGGCTGCAGAACCTCCGTTGCCTGCAACTAAAACCTTGCCGCCGGTCGCAAAACACCTTTTCATAGCTAAATACGCTGAAGCTATGCTATCAGTAACAGGCGACAGCTCCGGATGTGCATTTATAAGGTCGATCAGATATCTATTTTCTCTAAGTTTTTCATTCTCTGATTGTGTCTGCATATTTTTATTGTCCTGCGAGGCTTGAGAGGTCAAATATCGGCAGCAGAACTGCTACTACAACGAAACCGACCATTACGCCCATCAGAAGGATTATTGCGGGTTCGGCTAAGGTTGCCCATTTTTGCATTGAGGTTTGCGCATAGTCCCAGCAGCTTGCACCAAGGCGCAGGGTTGAGTCGGGAAGATTGCTGCCGCTTTCGCCGACGCGGATTATGGTGACGATCTCTTCCGGAAATGACCCCTCTTTTTCAAGTGCCTGAGAAAAACGATAGCCCTGTCTGATGTGTTCTTCAACGGCGGGGAGTCTTCCCTTGACGGGGTCAAGCGGCTCTGTAAGTTTCAGTGCCTGCACGAGGGGCATGCCGGCTTTCAGCAAAGTTCCTGTCTGACTGAATATCAGAGCAAACGACATATTGTCGCGCACGTCTTTGAAGAAATGAAATTTTATGGGCAGCTTTACTTTGTGTGTACGCATAAAGTATGCGATCACGATTATTGTTGCAAGCACGGGGAAGAAGCCGACGCGCACGGCGTCCGATACCGCTATCAGTATGCGCGTTATGAGCGGCAGCTGTGCGCCCGATTCCACAACGAGAGCGGTGAGTTTAGGTACGACAAAACTGAGCAGAAATATGACAACGCCTATCCCGACGAAGAGCATAAGTATCGGGTAGGTGAGCGAGGATTGTATTTTGCGGCGCAGAGATATTTCGTTGCTTATAAGTTCTCCGGCTTTTTCAAGTATGTCGGCAAGAGAGGCTGATTTTTCTCCCGATTCTACCATTCCGACGAGGCTGTCACGGAATACTCCGAGTGCTGACATTGAGGCTGCAAGCGAACGCCCGCTTTCCACCGATTCGCGCAGCTGTGTATAAACGGGTCTTAGGTTTTTATCGCGCGTCTGTTTTTGCAGCAGACGAAGGACTTCTGTCATTGAAAGTCCGCTTTTCATGAATGAGGATAGCGTGGTACAGTAGAGGTGCTGTTCGGAGAGTGTGAGTTTTTTCGCCGTGTTCGTCTTTCCGCCGAGCGTCCACCTTTTTTTGGGTGTCTCTTCTTTTATGGCAAGAATCGTGTATTGCTGCGCCATGAGTTCGCGCAGAAGTTCATTTTCTCCCGCTGCTTCTCTGCGCAGCTGTTTTTTTTCGCCTGTATGTGTATATACGTCTGCGCGGTACAGAGGCATTTTTTATGCGTCTCCTACGACGCGCAGCATCTCTTCCTGCGTCGTCTCTCCGTTTGCAACGGCACGCAGCCCCAATTCCAAGAGCGTTGCAAAACCATCCTTGCGTGCGATGTCTCTCATTTCGTTTACTGACGCGCCGCGTGATATTGCGTCCTGTATGTCGGGCGTTACATCAAATTGCTCGTAAAGTCCCATGCGGCCGTGGTAGCCGGTGCCGCTGCAATGGTCGCAGCCTCTGCCGCGCCATGCCTTTGTTATGCCGTTTTTCAAAACTATGCCGCTTGTCGCGACTTCTTCCATGCAGTGTGGGCATATTCTGCGTACAAGACGCTGTGCGACGACGCCGAGCAGCGAACCTGCTATCAGGTACGAATCTATGCCCATATCATGAAGTCGTGTGACCGCACTGATTGAGTCGTTTGTGTGCAGTGTTGAGAATACAAGGTGTCCCGTAAGTGACGACTGTATGCCGATGTGTGCCGTGTCAAAGTCGCGCATTTCTCCGATCATTATGATGTCGGGGTCCTGACGCAGAATTGAACGCAGCGTGCTTGCGAATGTCAGCCCTGCCTTTTCGTTTACCTGCACTTGACCTACGCCCGGGAGGTCGTATTCAATAGGGTCTTCAACTGTTATGATGTTCACCTGCGGACGCGCGAGAGCCTGAAGGATCGCGTAAAGGCTGGTACTCTTTCCCGAGCCTGTGGGGCCTGTGAAGAGTATCATTCCGTTCGGTCGGCGTATGATGTTTTCTATCCTTGCGCGTTCGCTTTCTTTCATTCCGAGGTCTTCAAGGGTAAGCATGCCGCGCGTTTTGTCAAGCAGTCGCATGACTATTCTTTCGCCGTGCTGTGTGGGGAGTGAGCTGACACGTATGTCAACGAGTCTCTCTCCGAGGCTTATGCCTATGCGTCCGTCCTGCGGGATAAATCTTTCGGCTATGTCCATATTTGCCATTACTTTTATGCGGCTCGTGACGGGAGCCTGATGTCCCTTGGGAAGAGCATATCGGTCTGAGAGTACACCGTCTATGCGATAGCGCACTCTGACTTTGTCCTCGTACGGCTCTATGTGAATGTCTGTTGCACGTTCGCGCAGAGATTCCATAAGTATTCCGTTGACAAGCTTTATTACCGGAGCGGTGTCTGTGTCGCTCATTACCTCCTGACGCGCAAGTTCCGAGAGGTCGTCAACCTCCTCAATCGCGTTCAGTGTATCCTGACCGACACCTGATTTTATATCGTAAAGCCCGCGGATAAGCGATTGAATTTCTTCCGGTGCAAAGAGCTTTACATCTGCGGCAGCTCCCATAGATGAAGCTAATATCTGCGCGTCAACCATGCAGGTGTAATCTGCTGCGGCAAATGTGAGTATGCCGTTGTGCAGTGCTATGGGCAGAAAGCTTTTGTCGCGCAGAGCGTCAAGACTGACGCCCTGCGGAATAAGCTCAAGGACGCTCTCCGGCGTTATATTGAGTTCTTTCAATGTCTGTTCGGGCATGGCTTATTTGTTTTCTCCGGTGCCTGTCTGCTGTTCTGCATTGTCCTGCGAGGTGACTTTGTCCTCAAATGTTTCTTTCGGATTTGTCAGTCCGCGCTCAATGCCCTGTATCTTTGTAGATTTCTGGTACTCTGCGTTATTGCGTCTCATGATGATCTTTTCGGACTCGCTGAAGCTCTGCTTTCTGCCTGCAATATCATCCGTGATCTTCGCCGCGTGTTCGGGTGATTCAATGATGTACGGCGTGAGGAAGAGCATGAGGTCAACCTTTTCGCGCTGTTTCTCGTTTGACTTAAAGAGATTTCCGATAATGGGAATGTATGAGAAGAAGGGCACGCGGTTGCGCAGCTCTTTTTCCGCCTCTTTTATCATACCGCCGATTATGACTGTCTCGCCATTTGCGACGAGTACGGTCGTTTTGACTTCGCGCTTTGACGTTATGGGTGTGACGGAGTTCTGTGTGGTCATAAGCTCTTCTATGCGCTGTTCAATTTCAAGCGCAACGAGGTTTCCGCTTCTTATATGCGGCGTTACGGAGAGGATAAGTCCCACGTCTTTATATTCATAAGAGTTTGTGACGGAGTTCGTGTTTGTCGTGTTCGTGAGACTGCCTTTGAGCTGCGGTATGACCTGACCGACCTGCAGGGAGCTTTTGAGGTTGTCGGTGCAAAGCAGCCTCGGCATTGAAAGGACGTTTATCGCGTCAAACTGATTGAGAAGTTTAATGTAGGCATAGACAAGCGCAGCTCCGGTCGTCTCTGTTGTGGTGTGACCGTTGCCTCTGTCGTCAACCTGATAGACTTCTTTCGTGATGAGTTTTTCATAGAGACTCTGTATGCCCGCCGGAACAGCTGCGTTGCCGAGCTGTATGTTTGCCGCTCCGACCGTGCTGCCCATTATGTCGCCGCCCCATGCTGCCCAGTCTATGCCCGCGCTTTTCAGCTTATTGAGGCTGACTTCGGCGATGAGACCGCGGAGCATGACCTGCTTCGGCTGTATGTCAAGCTGTTCTATTATATCTTTGAGTGAGTTGTACTGATCCTGTGTCGCGGTGAAGACAAGGCTGTTTGTCGGAAGGTCGGGTACGACCGTCGCCGGCATTGCTCCTTTGGGATCGGGGGTGAGTTTCGCGGCGGTTGCGAGAACTTTTGAAAGATTTTCCGCAACGACCTTTGCATCTGCGTTTTTCAGCTTGTAGACGTGGAATGTCTCGGTGCGCGATTTGACATCTATTGACTTCAAAAGACGTTTTGTTTCGCGTATATTCTGACTGCTGCCCACAACTATCACTCTTCCGGTGCGTTCGTCAGCTATTGCTATCATTCCGGCAAGTTTTGACGATGCGTCTTTGGCAAGCGCATTGAGTTGGGTCTCAACGAGTTTTGCGTTTGCATATTTTAATGTTACGACGTGCATCGTTCGGATGCTGTCAGGCGCGTCTATCGCACGTATGACCGATGTGGCACGCGCTATGAGTGATCCTTTGCCGACAAGAAGAACTGCGCTGCCGTTGCCTACGGGATTGACTTGTATCTGCGGTATCGCGGTCTTAAGCGGGGAGACGATGTAACCCGCCTTGACATACGACAGCGGTACAAGCTGGACTATTGTGGATTCGCTTGCCTTAACGCTCTTGTCGCCCTTTACCACCACATTGCTTCCGGCACCTGCGGTAGAGAGCGGCACTACTTTCGCATAACCGTCCATCTCCTGTATCGTCAGGTTGTTCATCTCAAGTACGGAGATCATGACCTGACGTGCCTCTTTAAGACTGACTGCCTTTGGCGATACAACGGAGACCTTCCCCGACACTCCGGGGGTGAGAAGTATATTTTCGCCGAGAAGTTCGGACATAAAGCGCACGAACAAAGGCATATCCAAATCTTTGAAGTTAAGCTGGACGCGCCCGGAAGCTCTCATGGAACGCGCTGCCGTCACAATATTCTGTTCGTCCTGCGCCGCCGCCGGCTGTTCGTCTGCCGCAAATACCACCGCAGGCTGAAGCGTGAAGGCTGCGGCCATAAATACCGCACATATTAGTTTTTTCTTCCACCGCATTTTATTACCACTCCCATTTAGTTAGAACCGATTATTGTCTTTATGAACCGCTTTTATGTTTATCACCCTATAACGCCGAATCTCTCTCCTTTATTTTTTATCGTCTGACGCGGCAGATTCGGAGGAATTTTGCACCATATCGTCAGTCTCTTCTGTCTGCCGTCCGTCAATATTGTCCTTTGCAGGCATACATACTGTCAGTTTTCTGCCTTTTTTGTCCGTTACTGTAAGCTCTCGCCACTTAAGCTGAGAACCAACATCTTCCGAGGTCTGTTCGCCCAATTTCAGCTTGCCGAAGTCTTTGCCCAATATCTCTTGTGTACATTCCTTCGTCTCCCAAGAAAAACCCTCCTCGTCCGGCTGGGTGTTGTTCTCGGAGAGTTCCTGTGTCTGAATGCCCACTTTGATCTCCTGCACTCTGTCAATGAGTTTTTCTTTGTCGCTGACTGCCGCAAGCGTATTTTCCGCCATAAGGGCAAGCTTCAGCGCAGCTGTTCCGGCAAGCGCAAGAACTGCTACCGCTATCATAACCTCTATCAGTGTAAAACCGGATCTTTTATTCAATTTCCGTCTATTTCACCTGATATTTCAATTCAAGCGGCTTGCCTTTGCGCTTTACGGTAACGTCAAAGCGCGTACCTGCCATCAGCGAGTTCACCGCGTTTGCGGCATCTGCCATATTAGTGATCGCGACACCGTTTACCGCCTGTATGACATCATCCTTTGCCACTCCCACACGGGCAAATACGCTGTCGGGATCAATGCGCTCAAGCCTCATGCCCGAACCGTCCGCCTCGGGCACCATTCTCATTTTCCCAAGCTCGTCGTACGGATTCATCAGCAGTGCGTCAACAAGCTCACGCGGAACCGCGCCCTCTTTATCTCCGGACGCGGACTCAACGCCCGAAAAATCAAGCTTTTGACCGCCGGATTTTCCCTGCTCCTGCTTTACCTGAGATGACGCAGGCGCGGCACTTCCCGATAGGAAGAGAAAGAGCGTATGGTCTTTGCGGCCGTCGTTGAGTGTGACTTCACCGTATTTTATGGCGGTCAGCGTGTATCCTCCTATCTTGTCACCTTTCAGAATAAGGTGCAGTCCTTCGTCTGAGTTGATCCACGCGCCTATGCCCGGAAGCGTTCCTTGAAGCACGAAAGAGTCAATCTTTGCTGTAGCGGCAGGTGTTTCTGTTGCGTCTTCGGGCTTGGGGTCAATTTCAAACGGATTTGCACTCTTGAAGTTACTCAGCCCTCCTGCATTTCCTGCGTTTGCAAATGACGGATTACGCACGGCAACGTGTTCTGCAGTCACGATGTCCGCATTGCGGACCTCGCTGAGCAACACTCCCTCGGCAAAGAGTGATATGAAGAGCGATATTATGATGCCTATCGCCACAAACAGTGCGGCTGTCATCTTCACGGAAACGCCATGTTTTTCCTTGTTATCCCCGCTGCCGCTCTCAAAGGGTGCGCGCAAAAACGCCGCTATCTTTGCAAGCTGCTTATCGGAGCCGTCTCTTGCAAGGATCTCCATTATCTTTTCTTTAACGGCCGACGTGTGCTTTTGCTGCGCTTCGCGTTCACGGCTGACTTCGCGAGGCATTTCATCTTTTGGCTTGTGAAATTTTTGTGTTATGGCTGTAAGGATACTCATCTTTCAAGCCTCCACTCGCCGGCTGCTGTCTTTGTCAGAGGTGCGGATGTCATCGTACGCACAAGTTCAAACGCACGATCAAGCCCGGGGTCTGCCTTTATGACGACCTTTGCGCGCACTATGGCAAGATCGCTCCTTGAAAGTTCAAGAAAGCCTGTTACATTTGTCTTTCCGGTGAATGATATATCCGAAATTCCGAGTGTATCACTGTTCATCGTTATTACGGCACTGCCGCTGTTCCATGCGAGTTCCTGGCGTGTCAGCAGGACGATGCTGCCGCGTGCAAATTCAAATGTGCATTTCTTTGAGCCCACGAGAGACGAAAGTATGTGCGGTGTGACCGTCATACTGTTTGTCTTTAAGCGGAAAACGGGGAAGTCCGCGTTCATATCTTCATAGACAAAGTGTTTCGCAAAGACCCCATGTTCCTCGGCCGATGATACTGTGAGGAATATGCCGTTTTGAGCAGCGATCTTTTGAGCAATGTCAATGGCATTCTCCGCAACCAACGACCATGGGAAGAAGAAGAACATACCAAGCACGACCCCAACACATACCGCAAGGAAACGGAGGAAATATTTTTTGGTCTTACTCATCATTTTGTTCCTCCTATCGTAACTGTGGCATCTATCAGCCGTCCGTCCTTTTGTGACGATACGGCGCGGATCTCGGCGGTTTTGATCGTGAGACCGTTTTTGTCTATGTCCTCAATCAGCTTTGTAAAATCGTCATTGTAGAGACGCGAGATCTGAAGGAGAAGCCCCGACGACGAGGAGGACATTTGAACTACATTGCTCTGCAATCCCAATTTGTCAACTATTTCCGAAAGTGCGGCAAGCGGTTCTTTTCCCTCAGCCCCTGTACCGAGTGCCGGATATGACTTTATCGTCATTGCGCCGTTCAAGACTCTTCCGGCTTCGTCAAGACGCTCCCTGTTTGCAGACATAGCCGAAAGAGCAAATACGAACACGACCACGGCAACGAGCCATATAACAGCCGCGATCACCACAGCCTTGTGAAGTCGTTTTGCCTCCGGCAGACTGTTTATTTCATCATAGTGTATTCCGATCATTTTTTGCGTCCCCCTTCCGTAAGGTTAAGGGTAAAGCGCATTCCGCCGCCGGGAATTTGCTGTGCATCGTTCAATTTTACATCAAACCCATTCTTTGCAAGCGCATCGCGCAAACTTTGAATGTCATCCGTTTTGCCCGCGTGACCCTCAATCTCAGTGCGTTCCTCACCGTAGCGCACTGAGTCTGCGGTGACATTGGTGCCTTCCGGCAGCTGCTCCCACGCAGCGGCAATATTTGAAAGCGTTGTCTGGATCGTCAGCTGCACACCTCCGCCCGAAAGTCTGCTCAGCTTTGACGCTATTGACGAAAGCGGCGCCGCGCTTTGCTCTCCGAGCGCCGTGCTGTAAATGTATGATGGGGTATCTTCAAATGACTGTGATGTCAGAACATTCTGTGCAAGAAGTGCTATGGAAAGCAGCAAAAAGAGAAGTCCGGATATTGAGGCGGCACGTATTGCGGAAAACGCCACCGCGAAGAATGATTCGTATTTTTCCGCAAACGATGCGCCTCGGTTTGAAAGGTCAAGACGTGCAAAAGAAGAACATGCCGCAAACGACGCTTCCGCGGCACGCTGCAGTCTGTCGCGGCTTATGTCGCAAGCCCTGAATATGCGGACGTTTTCGGAATCTATCTCATTTCCCGTTTGCTGCGAGTATGCACGCACCCACTTTGCAAGCTCTTCCGCCGACGACGTATATTGCGGCAAGCTGTCTGAGAAGGGAAGAGACGAATTATCATCTTCATCGGCATACACCTGACGTTCCGGCAAATCATACTCTTCGTCCGTATTGTATGTATCCGCAGCCCGATCATCCCGAAGATCTCTTTCTGTGTTTTCGTTATCCGAAAGCGGGGGACGATATACATACATCTTCGGTTCGTAGTCCTCAAACCATACCGCACAAGCACTTCCGTCCTCCTCCCACACCACAAGACCGCTGCCTCCGACCTCGGCGGCAAAAGCAAGCGGAGCGGGGAGAAATATTGATTTATTTCCCAAAAGTTTTTCAAATTCCGATATTTCATCTTTGGACACAAACCACGCATAGCCCCTTGTGAGGTTAGGCCTCTGTTCCGTCACAACGGGAAGCATCGTAAGATGATCCGCCTGTTCTCCCAATATCGGACGGAAAGAGAGTTCAAGCGCACTGCGGAGATTCGCTTTGCGGCCGAATGGGAACGAAAAAGGATATACCGCGGCCGTGCGGAACGGAATAAAATACGCAGAGACTTCACCTACAAGATTTGTATCTTCGGGTTCGCAGTGAAGATGAAAGAATTTTATTCCGGCAACGGAATGTCTGAAAGCCGACAAACCGGAGCCTTTGCCTTTCCCGTTGTTAAGCGTCAGTCGCTTGGAAGCGTTTGATAACTTTTTTCTGAAATTATATTTTTCAAACAGTGTAATCATCCTCACTTTGCACTCTGCCGCAGCGTTATTCTTCCCAACTCTGCACCGCGCCTCCGCGCGTAATGATGACTTTGAAATTTCTTTGACTGCCGCTGCCGTCCTTGCCCTTCATAATAAGCATAAAGTACGTACTTTCAAAGCCGATAATATTTGCCAGCTTTGTTGAAAGAGCGGCGGGAAAGCCAGGGACGCGGCGCAGATCCTCAAGCGACTTAAAGGGCGATGTCAATCTGTATGTCGCTATGCTCTTTGCAAGTTCAAGAGAGAGATCGCTGTCTAACTTTGCGATGACTTCGGGCTTGGCGATGTTGAAATTAAGCTTTTGGCCGCCGATCACATCTGTGTAATCCGCAAGTCCGACGGGAAATTCTTTCGTTCCCCACAGTATCTTGTTATCAATCTCTTTAACGGCCTTAAGTTCCGTCAGATCCGTTATGGGTCTGTTTATGTTCTCCTGCCTTGACGAGCCGCCGAGCCTCTGCTTTGAGCTTTTGCTCATAAAGTCCAAAACGATCTCAGCAAGTTCCGGATGCTTAAGTTCGTCCCAAATCGCGCTCCACGCATACTCGTACTCCGAGCGCAGCGTAATGCCGTCCGGCAGAAAAAGACCATCTGTTGATATTTTATCATTTAATGGTTTAATTTGGGCAGTGAACGTATAATTTCCCACATCAATTTTTGTCCGTTGATAGGGTGAATAAAGCACCTCGGTATAGGCATCGTAGCCGTTTTTATCCTCTGCTATGGATTTTGCGATCTCACTCACAGCTATTTCGGCAGCGCTGCGGAATCTCAAAATATTTTCGCGTGCCGCTGCGCGGTACGCTTCGTTTCGCGCAAACCACGCAAACGCTGTGGCGGAGGTTATGAGCAGCGTGACTGTCAGCATCACGCTTACAAGTATGAAACCGCTACTGCGCCGTGCCATTGGGGAAATTCTCCGTATGCGAGTATGTTTTGTCGTTTATTATGATCTCTGTTTTGAGATATTTTGGAAGATCTCCGTTGTAATCTTCGTTCTTCCATTCCTTTCCGTTCTTCGTGTAAAACTTTATACCCGTGACATCGGCAAGGACAAGTTTTGCGTCCTTTATGTCAAGTTTTTCCGTGTCAATCTCCATCGGGTTTTCAGGCTCATCGGGTCTGTCTATCTCAAAATCACGAGACAGAGCCACCGCCTTTGACGGAATGTTGAGCATAGTCCAACAGTAAAGCCCGGGCCTTTGTTCTTTGAAAAGAGAATCGGGAACGACTTTATAGATGATCACGCCCGGACATCTGCCTTTATACTTCGGTGCGCTGCTCCACATAACGAGCCTGTCGTCATCTGCGACGGTAAGGCCGCCCGTATGAACTATCTTAAACGATGAGAACGACGGATTTTTAATGACGCGGCGCACATCGGAATAGATTCTGTCAAAGGCGCGAGGCACGCTGTGCGAAGTGCCCCAGCGTGCCTGAGCATCGCCTAACTGTCTTACCGTATAGACGAGCGGAGCCAGTGCGGTCGCTGCAATGATACCGACCAGCCCTACGACAAGCATTATCTCTATAAGTGTAAAACCGCCTCTGCGCTTTGGCATAAGTTCCGCTGTGCTTGAATTTCTACTTCTGATCGCTAATGGCGCGTTCAAGGAGCGGGTAATATTTTTTGCGCGTCTCTTCGTCGTTAAGACGTATCGCCGTGTTATAAATGTCAACGAGCTGTTTTGCCTCGGGTCGGACCTGATACGCCTTGATCAGCTGCAATTCGGCAGCCTTCATATCTTCGGGATTCTTAGTTGAGTTTGCCACGACGAGCAAATGTTTTGCAAGAAGAACTTCCGCTTCATCGCGTTCCATGATGCTCTCTCGTGCTTTCTCAATCAATGCACGCTGAAGCTGCGCATTGTTCGTGAGAGTTGCAGCTCGCATGCGTTTGTCCGCAATGCATCCGTCCAGCAGGTACGCAAGCCCCAAGAGCGCAGTGCCGACAAAGAGGACTCCGAGAATTCTGCCTGCCGCTTCAATTTTTTCCATAGGTATGCGCAAACGCTTCGGCATAAAGAATCTGTTTGAAATGGCAAGCGCAAGCGGCAGCCATATTATTATCTCTATCCTGTGGAAAGGACGGCTGAATATCGCGTCAAAGCCGATGAGAAACACAAACGAACAGGCCCATATTACGCTGTCCGACATCGGCTTTTTTTGACGCAGAGTGTTTATGTAGCACCCCAGCCACAAAAGCCCTCCTACAAGCAAAACGAATGTGCCGAAAACTCCGAACTCAGCCTGCCACTGGAGATATTCGTTGTGCGCCCAGTATGTGAACTGCCAACGCATATCGGGATCGGTATTCATAGCCTCACGCTGTCCGTTGAGGTAGTGCCACTTGTAATGGCCTATGCCGACACCGCCGACAGGGTACTGCTTGATGACACCGAATGTAGACTTCCATATTTGGTCGCGGTTGCCGATCTTTGTGAAATTAACTGCCATATCGCCCGTCTTTTGGACAAGGGAGCTTGCTCTGCCGACGTCAAAAAGCTTTCCGGCAGTGATCGTCACTATCAGAATCAGAGCAGCAACCGCAGCAGCGGCCGCAAGCTCGTCAATGAGCCGTTTGGATTTTCCGCACCTGTATATGGAAAGTGCCATTACAATAACGCCAAGCACCATGGCGATCATCCCGCCGCGAGTCGTTGAGTTCCACAGCCCCCATGCGTTCACGGCAAGGAAGAAGATGTTTGCACGGCGTACCGCTGTAAATTTTCCGGGATTTTCTTTATTGAGAGCATAGTAAGCCGTATGGAGGAATATGCCGTTCATTACCGCAATACCAAGCCAGAGGCCGAACATCTCCTGCTGCCCCGTGTTTCCTATGTAGTTGCCCGGAACGTTCATTATGAACCAAAACGGTTCGTTGAGATTTCTTATCAGGATTTCGGCAAATACCGTGTTGAGCGATGCGTTTACGATAGAGCCCCACAGCGCGATGCGAAGCATCTTTTCCCCGTTAAAGAGGTTGTAGCAAAATACATATGCGGTGAAGAGCGTTGCAAAGAAGAACCACTCTTTCGTGTACGTTGACAGCCCCGTGATATTGACCCACAGCGGCTGAATGGATACATAAATGACGAGCGCGAACCACGCCGCTCCAAAGGCATCTAAACGAAAATCTGTCCTTTTTGTGCCGTAAACGGCGAGTATCACACCACCCGTTATTGATATAAGCGCGACCGGAACCATAGTCCACGCCCACTTCATGATATGCAGCGTGTCATACCAGCTTACGCCTGAGAATATCAGGTTCGGAAGCATAAGCGACACGAGCATAAGGAAGAAAAAGATAAACTGCGGAACGAGCGGCACGGTTTTATCGCTCTTCAGATCCCACGGATTTTCATACTTTCTCTGTTTTGCTTTTATGGTTTTCATATTCTGCACCTCTGTTTATGGTTTACATTATTCGCGTACTAATACCCACCCGTATATCCGTTTTCAAAACGTGAAAATTCTCTGAAAAAGACCAAATTGACCTTTCCCGTCGGACCGTTGCGGTTCTTCGCTATTATGACCTCTGCGGTTGCATCGTTTACGTCATTTTCCTGTGCGTAATATGCCTCGCGATAAAGAAATACGACCATATCGGCGTCCTGTTCTATCGCACCGCTTTCCCTCAGGTCTGAGAGCTGCGGACGCTTATTGTTCTTGTCCCGCTTCTCAACATCACGCGAAAGCTGCGAAAGCGCAAGAACAGGCACCTTGAACTCACGCGCAATACTCTTTAATGTGCGTGAGATCTCGGAAACCTCCTGAGTTCTGTTCTCTATCCTGCGTCCTGCCTGCATAAGCTGCAAATAATCCAAAACTATAAGCCCCTGACCGGCCCCATACTTTGCAAAGAACCTGCGGCATCTGCCGCGCAGCTCAACTGTATTGAGCGGAGAGCTGTCGTCAATAAAGAGCGGGCTTTTTTCTATTGCGGCTGCGGCATTTTTCAGCCTTTGCCACTGCTCGTTCTGCTGGCTTTTCGTTTCAAACAATTCCCGAAGATTGACCTTTGCCTCTGACGATAACATTCTTTGAACTATCTGCTCCGCAGACATCTCAAGGCTGAACACAAGTACTGGAATATTCTCCTGCATTGCTGCGTACTGCGCAATATTTATGGCAAGCGCCGTCTTACCCATTGAGGGACGCGCAGCAAGTATATAAAGCCCACCGGGCTGCAGTCCGGCGGACATACTGTCAAAATCACGGAAGCCGGAGGGCACTCCGGTTATCGCAAGCCCACCTGCAAGACGTTTTTCAATATCGCTCATAGCATCACTTAAGACCTCGCGCGTTGAGCGTATATTTGTCGTCTTGCCGGTCCTTGCTATCTCAAAAACCTTCTGCTCGGCGCTTTCAAGAGCGTCGCTTACCTCCACTTCCTCGCTGAATCCTATCTTTGATATTTCGCTTCCGACAACGATAAGGGAACGGTGAACGGATTTATCGCGCACTATCCCTATGTGATACTCTACATTTGCCGTAGTTGTGACAGAATCCATAAGAGAGGCAAGGAAAGACATCCCACCCAACCTCTCCTCAAGTCCGAGTTTTTTCGCCTCGTCTCGGAAAGTAAGGGCATCAACGGCTACATTGCGGTTGAACATACCCTCCATAACCTCAAATACTTTCCTGTGACGCGGGTCATAAAAATCCTCCGCGGATAGCCCCTCCATAACCGCGGAAAGGGCATCCGCGTCAATAAGAGATGAGCCTAAGACAGCACGCTCCGCTTCAAGATTAAAAGGCGGTATCCTGTCCGGCGCAAAGGCGTTTTCCAAAACTTACTCCGTCTCAACCTTAAGCGTCATCTCAGCTTCAACACCCTGGCAGAGCCTTGCCTTGAACGTGTAAGATCCCGCCTGTTTAACGGTATCATCAAGCTTAATATCCTTTTTGTCAACGGCGCAGCCGAACTTCTCCGCGATAGCATCCGCAACCTGAGCGGACGTTACGCTCCCAAAGAGCTTCCCGCCGTCACCGGCACTTACCTTAACAGTGACACACTTGCCGCCGATCTTCTTCTTAGTCTCCTCGGCAGCCTTGCGCAGCTTCTCCTCGCGTGCCTTCTGCGTCTTCTGCAGCTCCTGATATTCGCGCAGTTTTCCCGGCGTTGCCTCAACTCCGAGGCCGCGGCCTATAAGAAAATTGCGTCCATATCCATCGGCGACATCAACAAGCTCGCCCTTTTTGCCCGTGTTTGCCACATCCTGTTTCAAAATAACTTTCATTATTTATCCCTCCAAAGCGTTATTTTATTCCTTAAATCATACCAAATGTCAAAGACACCAAGTATTGAGACAACATAAGAGAGCGGGGGTACAACTGCACACAGAAAGGCAGTCGGCAGACGCAGAAATGCCGGAGCGTGAGTGCGCCCCGCAATGCTCCACACAAGAGAGATCCCCTCTACTACAAAAATTCCGCGCAGTACCTCCATGATATTGAGAGATACGATCGCAGCAGCACTATAATGCCCCATCCTTCCGGCAATATCAAGCAGCAGCGCCGCAAAGAGCGCCCAAAATACATCTTTGGGAAAACGCCACTCCCCGAAAGGAGGCAGCTGCGGCAGCTTTATAGTGTCGTCCTTTGCGAAATAGACCTTTGCCGCAAAATAATTCACGAGAGTATCCGCCGCGGAAAAAAGAAGAAACATCGCCGGAAGCATAGACGACACAGTGGAATACAGAACATTCGCATATTCTGTGATCTCGCTCTGCGGCACGGAAGAACCTGTCTGCGAAATCGCCGCGGCAACGGACTTCACTATCTCACCGGCAGCCTCATGTGAGACGATAAACGGATTTGAGCCGGTAAGGAATATAAAAAGTGCCATAAGAGCCGTCTTTACCGCAGCCGAGCAGCCTATCGCCGCAAACGCAAAATCGCCGCCCGTCTGTGACTTCGCAAGGATAGTGCCGAACAAACTGCCGAGAAGCGCAAACTCAAACACATAAAGAAGCGCGGGAACAATTCCTACCGCCGAAACAACAAGACTCGCCGCAGCTGCCGAACACAGCAGACCGACACGCAGACCGTATCTCCTCGTCAAAATCATAACAGGCATCGGCGCAAGAAACAGCGCAAAAAAAGAAACGAACGGAATCCACACAGCCGCAAAAAAGAGCAATATACTTGCGGCAGTGCAGCCGCACAACTCAAAAATAATTTTTCCCCTCACGTTACTCCTCCAATGCGCACACAACAAACGTGCGTCCAATATTATAACAGCTATTGCGAAAAAATAAAAAACAGTGCAAAGGAATTTTAACGTTTTTTGGTCGCAACAGCAATCTGCGATATGGTGATTCTCTCAGCCTATGGCACGAAAAAGCAAACACGAATATGATGCTGCAAAAATTTTGCTGCGCGGCAAAAATTATTTTCCGCACCGAACGTACGATACGCCATGCTGTCCCAAAAATTTTGAAGGATCGCACGATTCTGCTGTTAAAAGTTTTGAAATATTGCACGATTCCGCACTAAAAAGTTTTGAAATATTGCACATAATGAGTTACAATCACAATGTACGGACTGCGGCACAAGATCGCGGCGGAAAACAATATGGAGATGGCGGTGAGGTAATGTACTTTAAGAGAAAGGCTTACGATCGTCTTTCGGAGTGGAAAGAAAAATACGCAGATCGGTATGCGGTGCTGCTTGAAGGTGCGCGGCGCGTCGGGAAGTCTACCATCGCGGAGCAATTTGCAAAAAATGAATATAAATCATATCTCATGATAGATTTTGCATCTGCTTCTCCGTCTATACGTTCCTGCTTTGATGACATAAGCGACCTTGACCTGTTTTTTCTCCGTTTGCAGGCGGCATCGGGTACAAAGCTCATAAGGAATGAGTCTGTTATCATATTTGACGAGGTGCAGCTTTTTCCAAAGGCAAGGCAGGCAGTGAAGTATCTTGTTAAAGACGGAAGATTTCACTACATAGAGACAGGCTCGCTTATTTCCATAAAGAAGAATGTCAAAGACATTGTTATACCGTCTGAGGAGATGAAGATACAAATTCATCCGATGGACTATGAAGAGTTCTGTAACGCCGCACAAATCGCCTCATACGAAATAGGCAGGGAGATATACCGCACCGGCAGATCAATGGGTGACAAGGTCAATAATAAACTTATGCGTGATTTCAGATTATATATGGCAGTCGGAGGAATGCCGCAAAGTGTGGAGGGATTTGTTGAGGGGAAAAATTTCTCGGAGATTGACAAAATAAAGCGCGAAATAATTATGCTCTACGAGGAAGATTTTAAGAAAATAGATACTTCCGGGCGTCTGTCTGCAATATTTCATGCAATACCGTCGGCACTTGCAAGAAATGTGCGGCACTACAGCATTTCATCCGCACTCGGACGGAGAAAAAATAAAGGCGACAAAAATTGTCTGTATGACCTTATAGACTCAAAAACCGTCCTGCCGTGTCATAACACGTCAGACCCAAGGGTGAGCCTCTCGCAGACAAAGGCAGCCGACTGTTACAAATTGTATCTGTCGGACACCGGACTGTTTGTGACACTGTTATTCATTGACAGACCGGAGACCGAAAATGTAATTTACGAAAAGCTGCTGTCAGATAAACTTCCCGCAAATTTAGGCTATCTCTACGAAAATGCCGCAGCACAGGTCATCGCGTCAAGCGACAGAGAGCTTTTTTATCACACATGGGACAAAAAAGGCAGCACGCACAATTACGAAATTGATTTTCTTCTCTCCCACGGCACAAAAATCTCCGCCGTTGAGATCAAATCGTCAGGCACGGGAAAACATGAATCTCTTACCGAATTTGCGGCAAAGTATTCAAACATCGTGCAAGACTGCATTCTGCTCTCGCAGAAAGATCTCAAAACAGCAAACGGAATTAAATTTCTCCCCGTATATCTTGCGCCGCTGCTTGCAGAAATGAAGAAAGACGCATCGGTCACGGATTGATTTCGTATGGTCATTGATAATATTATATCTTGTAGATCAGCAACTTCCTAACAAAAAAATTCCAAAGGAACACTATTCCGGTTGCGATTATTTTTCCGTGCATTTCAATCATTCCGACTTTTTCTACAACGACCCACATTATTATAATGTTAAAGACCAATCCGGCTATACTCGTTAGGTAGATTTTGATCAGCTCAGGTATAATTGCTTTTCTTTCCTTAAACATTATCAACTTTCCGGCAAGCCAGTTGGAAAAAGTTGAGATGATAAATGCCAGAGCCGTTGACGGCATATAATGGAGCGCACATAGGCTGTTGAGAATATAAAAGCACGCCCATTCCACAACCGTTGCAATGCCGCCAACGATAAGGTATTGACTGAATTGTTTAACTGTGTTTCCCTGTTTCATGATATTCTTCTTCAGTGTTCACTGCCCAAATATTATTTTTTTCCGCAATTCCCCGCTTAATATTTTTTACCGCCTCAAACGAAGTACACATAGAGTGGTCAATATTGTTATACCTATGCTGACCGTTCCTGCCCACGCAATACAGATTCGGTATTTTTTTCAGCCAGTCAATCAATTTATCTATCTCGCTATATGTATCAAAATACGCGGGGTATGCTTTCTTCACTCTCTCCACATGAGAATCTGTTACGTCGTCTTCTGAGCGAATCAACCCCAACGACACCATCTCATTGATCGCAAATTTTGAAAAATCTTCATCTTCCATACTCCAATATTCGTCGCCCTCTTGGACAAAATACTCAAGCCCCAGCCAAACGCTGTTTTTGATGTCTTTTACCATATACGGAGACCAGTTGTTGTAGATTTGAAATCTGCCCATTTTTACTTTTCTTTCCTGAACATAGACCCAACAATCGGGGACAATATTTCCGATCGTTCTTATATCGGTTTTATTTTCAAGATTAAGATTTTTCACAAGGACGCCCACCGTCATATAGTCGCGATAAGGCAGACCTCTTGCAATGTTTAATTCTTTTTCGGGGACACCGTTCATACCGACCACCAAATCTTTTAGTGGCATTGATGAAATAATAATATCGCCTTTAAGTTCGCAGTTGCTGCCATTTGCAGTATATGTTACCCCTGTGACCGTATTTGTTTCGTCATTTTTATGTATGCTTACGACCTTAGAGTTCAGCAGAATTTTTCCGCCCATTTTTTTTATTTCTTCGGCAGTTACTTCCCACAGCTGTCCGGGGCCGAGTTTCGGATAACCAAACTCCTCAATGAGAGATGTTTCCACCTTTCTGTTTTTCTTATGACGCATTTTGTCAAATATATCTCTTATGACGGCAGAAACGGATAACCCCTTTACTCGCTGCTTTCCCCACGAGGCATTAATTTCTTTCGGATGTCTTCCCCAAAGATTTTGTGTGTAGTACTCAAAAAACATACTGTAAAGTCTTTTGCCGAATCTGTTTATGTAGAAGTTTTCCAAATTATCTTCCGGCAATTTACGCAGCATTGCAGCAATGTAGCTGAAACCACATTGCAGTGTGTTGACAACACCCATATTCATGAATGTTTCTTTTTTCATTGATATTGGGTAGTCATAGAATTTATCCATAAAGTAGATTCTTGATACCCTGTGTCTGCGCAACATTACTTTGTCTGTCTTTTGCGGATCGGGGCCACCCTTTTTCACCGCACTCTCTCGTCCGAGAATAATATCATCCAACGGTTTTGCTCCCTGAGTCGGAAGTACATTTTCCCACCACGCATTGACTTCGGGTACTTTTGAAAAAAATCGGTGTCCTCCCATATCCATTCTGTTGCCCTTGTATTCAACTGTTTTGGATATGCCGCCTAAACAATTACTCTCTTCCAATACAACTACGTCATAATACCGGCTGTCTTTCAACAGCTCATACGCCGCCGTAAGTCCTGCCGGTCCCGCTCCGATTATAATTACCTTCTTGCCGTTCATTTACACGTTCTCCTTGTTGTAAAGTGTATATCCGATAATCAGCGGCGCTGCCAAAAATGTGATGAAAAAGAATCTTGAATCCCATCCCATAAGAAACAACATCGTTCCGAAATCATACATAAATATCGGCAGTACCAAAAATGTCTTCTTCCAAGAAGCCCAAGAGCGAAAATTCAAACTGCACAACGCACACACCAGAATTACAAACAAAACTACTCCGTATGTTCTGAGGTATCCGAAAAAAGTTGTATCAACAAATCCGGAATAAATGTAAGCTGTTCCCATTATAGCTAAGGTCAGCATATTGCTGCTAAACGACATCTGACCGGATCGCAGACCATACGGATTATCCACGATACCGATCCCACGTATGTTTCCTTTTGAAGTTGTTTCAAATCCATAAACCATATCAGTAAGGGCAAAGAGCGCCTCACACGATACTTTCGGAGAAAGCTTAAAGCATTTAGCCATAAGCCTTAACATTCCGGCGCGACCTGTCTTTTCAACTATGCGCATATCAATTCCGGCATATTTGATATTATTAAAATCTCCCGTCAGATAATCGGTCGCCCATTTTTCATGCGGTGCTATTGAATAGACAAAATTTGCCAATTCCTCGTCCATGCGTTCAGGTGTCTTTTGGGCAACATTTCCGATTATCGTTAAGGGCAATCCGACAGTTTCAATAACTCTTCCTCCGGGTTTGGTGACATCTAAGGAATGATAGAGCGGAACCTTTATTACAAAAAGTGCAGCTGCAAAAATAATCGCCGTTTTGACCCACGATCTTCTGTCCATATTAAAGAACAACGCTGCTATTAACGGTCCGGTGTATAAAATTGCATTGTGCCTGAATATTGTTGTGCATGCCAAAAGCAGTCCCAATAAAGCAATCTTCCGCAGGTCAGCCTTTTCTTTAAGTACGATGAAGCGTATTGAAATAATGGTGCAAAGCGCGCCTCCCATTGCAAAGGCAACGTCTTTCCATGGAAACATCATTATATACCCGACACATGGATTCAACAGTATGTACATACACGAAACAACGGATACCTTTGTCCCATACATTTCATACAGCGTGAGCGCTAAATACCCCATGGTCAACGAAAAATATAAGATCTGAAATACGATAATTGAGGCAACATGCCCCGTCATCTTCAGCGGCAGCGTGAAAAAGAGCAATGTATGCAGCACCGGATGCCAATCATTGTACTTTCCGGTTATCGCTTGTCCATACTGACTTATTGAATCAGGTGAAAAACTTCCGGGATAATGTCCGACAAACCAAATTAACATAACCACAAACGTAATGGCGGAAGCAAGCGTAAACACTCTGATTTTGCTTTTCCTATCTGCTCCATTACACTTCTTAATCACAATTTCATCCAATTTCTTAAACAGGAGCGTTGATGCTGCGTACGAAAACAGTAAAAGTAAAATCATAAAGGACAAAAGTGCCCATACGTTTCTCGCAGCATCTTTCGTTGTAACATTGACATATATATGGATCATCCATACTGCGGACATATACACAGCCGTTATCAATGCTTTGACATTCATTTTGCAGTCGCTGATCTTCACGTTTAATATCCCTCCAAAATACACTTTGAATCAATTTGTACCAAGACCGCCGTCTGCACCGAAAGCCCACCCGTTATCCCTCCGTCATGGCAGACACCGCCCACGCAAAAAGACGGCAGACAAGACGCGCGAATTTTTCGCGCGGCCTATCTGCCGTCTTTTGTAATTCTTATGTATATTCTGTACTACACCGCTTGTCGCGGTATTTTTGCTTATATTGCTATTTTGCCCAAGAGGAGATGCCGACAAAGACAATACTGCATACTGCATACTG
>JAUNMU010000015.1:22074-24705 GCA_030531745.1 Synergistes sp.
ATAACATCTCTCCCTTCGTTTGTCAACCTCTGATTTTCAATTTCACGTATTATTCATATCATAGTTGGCATAAATTTTAATCCGCAACCAACGCGCACGACACACTGCGCCGTACTGTGCAGATTTTACATTTATATCGGCGCAGATGTCAAGATGTGATTTTTTAAGGAACGGAAGAGCAAGCGAAGCAAACACGGACGCAAACACGAAAATTTTGCTGCGCGGCAAAAATTATTTTCCGCACCGAACTCACGATGCACCTGTCCCTCAAAATTTTGAAGGATCGCACGATTTTGCCGTTAAAAGTTTTGAAATATTACATGAGAGTCACGATCACATCGTGCGGACTATAGCTCTCATATATTCACATAGATTACATTAAATAATATTTACCATCGTTTGTATTTCATATAGTTTCAGCCCACTGTTACAGTTGTAAGCGAAATCAAAAGAAGGAGGTGACTTGAATGGCAAATATCAGACATCTTTCAACGTCTCTGCGCCTTGCCCTCACGGTTGGGGCGAATGAGACAAAGAGTGTTTCGGTATCAAAAATCAGCGAGGCTATAACGGCGGCAAAGGTTGAATCTTTTGTTGAGCAGGCAGGCAATTTGCTTGAATATCCCATAGCGACAGCTAAGAAGTACGATACCGGAATCCTTGAAAGCGAGTAGCGCAGATGCGCGCCGAAGTTGGCGAAAGGAGGTGAAAGCATGAGTACGACCGAGAACACGATCAAAATGACTTTCGGTACACAGTCGGGCAAGGAGTATAATGTCAGTCTGAAGTACGCCGATCCCGCACTCCTTGATGAGGGAGGCGCGGCAAAGGTTGCAGCCGCTATGGACAGTATGATCACAGATCAGCCCTTTGAAACAGCACTTGTTTCAAAGAAGGCGGCAAAGTTCATCAAAAAGACCGAGACGGATATTCCGCTGGCATAACGGCAATATCCCCAAAAAGCGGGCGTGCTGCGGCACGACCCGCCGTTTTTTTATTTTATGTACAGTATGATTAAGGAAAGGAGGCAGCACAATGGATGGATTTGCAGCCGAATTTTTACATGACAGCTTCGCAGCGGCAGTTGCCGCCTATCTGCTTGTCAGAATGGACAGACGGTTGGAGGATCTGACCAAAGCTGTGCTTGCAATAGGCGCATCACTTGAGCGATTCCGCGCAATATCAGACGTAAAAATGGGCGAAAAATAATTGACTAAATATAACCAAATATGTTTTATAAAAATCATCGCAGCGGCTGCCGCAGTAGTATGCCTGCCGCTGCGCGGAGCAATGCCGTAACGAGCATTGCGGGGACGGTTGAGCCGATCGGTGTCTCTGCCGTCAGAAAATATCTGTATGCAATAAATCCGCCAAGCCATACGACAAAATTGACCGTGTCAAATTTTCTGTGGGATATATCTCGTTTCAACAGGAAAAAGTCCGTCAGTTGGACTGCACACATCGGAGCAAATACCGAGCTTATCAGGCAGAGAAAGTCTTCAAATCTCTCAACCGGCACACAGAGCGCGATCACGACACCTGCCGCAACACAGGTAATTCCGGCGCATTTTTCGCGAATGCGATCACCTGACGGTACGCAGCAGACACCTGTTGAATATGCGTCAAGAAATGTCGTGGTAACGGTGGAGGCGATTATTATGAAGAGCGCAAGAAGTCCGAAGCCCGCTTTCAGCATTATCGCGGCGATCTCGTTTTCACCGGTGAATATCGCCGCACTCATTCCTATAACATACATCCATGTACTTGATATAAAATACGACACGGTACACACAGCCGAGGCGGCGGCAGGTCTTTTGGCATGCATCGTGTAGTCCGAGATCAGCGGAAGCCACGAAAGCGGCATTGCTGCGGAAAGCTCCATTGCCGTACCGAAGGATATTTCGGCATCCGACAGAGCGGAAACTGCATCTGACGAAAAAACCGTGAAAGCAAGCATAAGCGTAAGGGCAAATAATGTGATGATAATGACCGTGTTCATTTTTTCAATGTTCTTTACGCCGGCCACGGTCCAAAACATTATAAGACAGGCAAGAAGCACAGCCCACGTTGCAAAGGAAATATGCGACACCGCGGCTGCGGCACGCGCTCCGCTTGAGATCATAACGGCAGTCCAACCGACAAGCTGCATTACATTAAGTGCAAGAAAGATATTTTTGCCGATGCTGCCGAATGACATACGAACGGACTCCATCGCACTTTTGTGCGCTTTTGCACCTATCATTCCGGTTAAAAAAAGCATCACGCACCCTATGAGGTGACCTGAAAGTATCGCCTTTATCCCTGAAACAAATCCAAGCGGCGCAAAGAGCGTTCCTGTCAGAATTTCAGCTATTGACACCCCCGCACCGAGCCATATTGCCGCGTATGACCAATATGTCCATAATTTTTCCTTTTCTTCCATAATTTTTATTTGTCCTTTCCATACAAAAGAAGCCGCCAAGTTCGGCAGCCCCGTGTGTAAGCATACGCATCCGCGCAGCTTTTTCGTAATTCTCAACGTCAGCACAAAGAATATAAATCTCCGTGTCACCCATATTATAACCGCGAAACTTTCTGTTGCGGCAATAGTTTTCGTTATACAGTCCGACTCAAATTTTTCGCATTTTTCCG
>JAUNMU010000106.1 GCA_030531745.1 Synergistes sp.
ACGTACTTTGGGCTTCAACCAAGATTATGAATTTGTCTTTCACGGTGAAGCCGAGATCATTGTATTCGCGACCTGCAAGCACGCTTTCAAGTGTTATGTCCGTTATGTCGGTTTCAGTTATTTCCGTGTCTTCGGGGTGCAAAGACCGATACAGCTGCAAAAGGTATTCAGAGTGTGAGAAAAGGCTTTTGAATACGCTGTCTTTTGTTGTGTGTTTCGGTTTTACGGCTTCTGTCGTTTTTGACTCGTTCTCTTCCGTTTTGTTCTGTGATTCGGTTTTCATGGCAGTCTGTTCTCTCCTTTGCTCATCTTAAAGTCTTGTTTAATGTTAGTCGGTTTCGTTTCCCTTACAAGTTTATTTTACAATGAAGCGGCTTGCAATGCAACGTGGATAAAACACGGTTTCTTGTTGCTAAATTTTGCCGATGAAAATGATTATACTCTTGCGAAGATCACGATAGAACGCACCTTTTTTCAGTGCGTCTCCGTCCATGAGCGATTGATGCGACTCCGCTTCGCTCCGCATGCATAGCCGACCTCGCACGAAATTCGCTTCGCCTTGCGGCTCGCGAGATTTCGGCTCCCTGGCCATAATACCTCGTCCTTTTTCCAAGATGTTCCGTTGAGCTGTTGTTGGTCTGCATCTCAACGTCATACGCATTGCCGTCTTCGTCCGTAACGTACAGGTCAAGCCTTGCGCCTTTGCCGTCAAGGCTTATCTCAAAACTCTTTTCATGCTCAACGTACTGCAACTTGCTTATTTTGATATTAAGCACTCTTTCAATGAGCGTCTTGCACAGAGCTTCACTTTCCATGACGAGACGGAACATGAAGTTGTCTGTTATTGTTGCTTTTTTCCATTCTTTTTCAACGTAGCTCATTTGACGGCATCTCCTTTACTCTCTTTGCGTACATTTTATCGTTAAACGGTATGCGGCGCAATATGCTCGTTACAGAAGTGCTTCCGCACGCTGCCGAAATTCTCCGACAGAGATGTTCATGCTCTCTGCCGCCTGCGGAACGGTTAAATTTCCGTCTTTGACAAGTCCGCTTAAGGTCGTGAGCATACCTCTTGTTTCGCCTATTTTCATTCCGTAGAGTTTGGTTACTCGTCCTTGGTCAAACAATGTAAACATTATTCCTCTGTATTGATTCGTTATACTGTTGCTTGCGTCTTTGTAGATCACTTTCACTTTGGCGTCTATGTAGCACTCTTCGCCCGGAAAATACTTGTAGTTTTCGCGCGTTTTGTCGGAATGGTATGTATTTTTGGTGCGGGGAGGGGGAATTGAACCCCCACCCTTGCGGACAAGATCCTAAGTCTTGCGCGTCTGCCAGTTCCGCCATCCCCGCAAAGAGAGCCGCCGATCGTGTGCGGTGCGTATAATCGGCGAAAGTTGCTTTTTGGTTATTTTTTGCAGCGCATTGAGTCAATGCACGCTGAGTTTATTCTACACTTATCACAATTTTTTCGCAAGTTTCCGTGTTTTTGCGGAAAATGCCGTGCCGAAATATCGGTGGCTTCTTGATTCAGTCAATACGCGATGCGCGTGTTGCGTTCAGTATCGCAAGCAGAGCAACGCCTACATCGGCGAATACGGCTTCCCAAAGTCCGGCAACCCCGACTATGCCGAATACCATGAAGAAGAGTTTTACTCCAAGTGCAAGGGCTACGTTCTCCCATACTATCAAGCGTGTCTTTTTTGAAATTCTGATGAGATCCACAACTTTTGTCAGCGAATCGTCAAGGACAACTACGTCCGCAACTTCAATCGCTACTCTGGAGCCAAAGCCGCCCATCGCAACTCCGGTGCCGGATGTTACAAGAACAGGACCATCGTTGACTCCATCGCCAACGTATATCGCTTTTTGGGGGTCTCCTCCGCAAAGTTCATGCAGAGCCTGAACTTTTTCTCCGGGGAGCAGTTTGGCACGGTAACCATCAAGGTGCAGGGTTTCCGATACCGCCTTTACTGGTTCTTCTCTGTCACCGGAGAGCATATATATTTCGCGGATTCCGTTTTTGCGGAGTTTTTTAAGCGCGTTCTCACATTCGGGTCTTATTGAGTCACCTACGATGAATGTGCCTAAAAATTTGTTGTTTTTTGCAACGTAAACGACTGTCTCTGTTTCTTTTGTCTCCGGCAGGGGTACACCGTATTCGCTCATAAGTTTCCCATTGCCTGCCGCAACTGTATCGCTGCCGCAGCGATAGACCATGCCGTGCCCGGGAATCTGGGTGATCGTTGCACCGTCCGGTATTTCACGCTCGCCCGTTACTTCAAGCACTGATCTTGCAACGGCATGCGTTGAGCCTGTTTCCGCGTATGCCGCCGCATTAAGGAGTTCTTCACGGCTTACTCCGTCTGCCGGTATTATTTTGTTTACTTTGAATTTTCCGTCGGTTAATGTGCCTGTTTTGTCAAATACGGCTTTAACAACCTTGCAGACGGCGTCTATAGCATAGCCGCCTTTGACGAGTATTCCGTGTTTTGATGCCGCGCCTATACCGCCAAAGTAGCCGAGCGGAATTGATATTACAAGCGCACATGGACATGATATGACGAGCATGACAAGCCCTCTGTAGAAGTAGTCTCCGAATGTTCCTTTGCCTATGAGCGGCGGGATTATCATTACTGCCGCAGCTATGAAGAATACGACGGGTGTGTATATTTTGCAGAAGCGCGTGATGAAACGCTCAGTTGGGGCTTTGTGTTCTACCGAGTTGCGCACCATTTCAAGTACACGCGATATTGTGGATGTTTCAAACGCGCCCGCAGCTTCAATGATGAGCATTCCGTCTTTTGAGAGCGTTCCTCCGTAGACTTCGCTGCCTTTTGAGACTGATACGGGGATCGCTTCTCCTGTGATCGCCGATACGTCAACGAGTCCTTCGCCGTTTACAACGTATCCGTCGGTGGGGATGACTTCATCGGGCATTACGCGCACCATATCACCTTTTATTATTTCTTCCGGCGCAATTTCAAAGATTTCTCCGTCTCTGATTACTTTTGCTGTCATGGGTTTTTGTGCAATGAGAGCTTTTATTGATGTGCGTGAATTTGCAGCAGCCGCTTCCTGGAATGCCTCGCCAAGACGGTAAAAGATCATGACTCCGACTGATTCGGACATTTCTCCGGTGACGAGGGCTGCAAGCGATGCACCGCCCATGAGTGTAAATTCGTTGAAGATGTCTCCGTGCAACAGTGAATGCACCGCAATTTTAAGAACAGGCCAACCGGTTATTATGTAAAGAATTATAAATACCGTATCTATAATCTTTTCAGGTATCAGGTCAGGGAATGCCTCTTCGCATATAAGCGCGGGGATGAAGATAACGGCCACTGCCGCAAGAAAGGTCACTTCTTTGATAAAGGCTTTTTTGCGTTGTTTTATTTCTTCTTCGTTTTCTTCAAATATGTCGTCTGCCATCTGACATGCCGAACATCTGCACGCCCCGTCATGTCCGTGGACGTGGTGATGTTCTTTCTCGCACTGTATTTCGTCATTATCGCAGCGGTTTGAGCAACATTTTTCACATTCACATTCACTGCCGTGATTCTGTTTGTATTCTGACATTGAAATTTCTCCTTAGAATCAATTCGCACTAATCGCATGCAAATTCTATCGTGTCTCCGGCTTTCACCCTGCCGCCTTTTAATACTTTTGTAAAAATTCCTTTTTTAGGCATGATGCACTCGCCTGTCTGCTTAAAGACTTCGCAGTGCGAATGACACTCTTTGCCTATCTGAGATACCTCAAGCAGAGTTTCGCCAACTTTCAGTCTGTCACCTATTTTAAGCTGACCGAGATCAAATCCCTCTGTGGTAAGGTTTTCCGCAAAGCTTCCGGGAACAAGGTTCGGAAGTTTTGTCATCATTGTGCGTATATCTTCCATTGAAATAAGACTGATCTGCCTGTGCATAAATCCGGCATGAGCATCACCTTCAAGCCCCATACCTTCAATCAGAGTTCCCTCATGAATGTCGCGCTTTATCATACCTTTTTTAGGTGCGCTGCATACCGCTATAATTTTTCCTTTACAATTTTTGTTGTCCGTTGTCATATCTATGTCCTTTCGTTAAACATATTGTTTGTATGAAATCCACTGACTGCACGCACCACCATAAGGAAGCACGGATCAATGCACTTTTTGCAGATAAACACAACCAACCGAACGAAGTATTTCTACGCGCTCGTTTAGTGTTTT
>JAUNMU010000016.1 GCA_030531745.1 Synergistes sp.
ATATCGGGCAGGGCAAAAACAATGAAGGCAGAGGGGAAGCCGGTTCTTTCATTCAGCATGGGTGAGCCGGATTTTTCTTCGGCTGCTGCGGCAAACGAGGCGGCGATCGCCGCCATAAAGCGCGGAGAATCACACTACACGTTAAACACAGGTATCATGGATCTGCGCAAAGAGATCTGCGCATACTACAAAAAGCGCTTCGGTCTTGAATATACAACGGATGAGGTTATCGTGGCGTCCGGAGCAAAGGCTCTTCTCTACGAACTTTTGCAGACGCTTGCCGATGACGGTGACGAAGTCGTTTTATTTGCGCCGGCGTGGGTGAGTTATGCAGAGCAGGTTCAACTTGCGGGCGCAAAATACAAGATCGTTGATACGATAGAGACGGATCTGCTGCCTGCAAAGGAACGTCTTCTTGCTGCAATTTCGGATAAAACGGTAGGTATTATATTAAACTCTCCGTCAAATCCCACAGGCGCGATCTATCCTGAAGAAACGCTGAAGATGATAGCCGAGGTTGCCAAGGAGCATGATCTTTGGATAATTTTTGACGAGATCTATGAGCGCTTTGCGTATTCACCGGCAAAGCACGTAAACATCCTGAATGTAGCACCTGAAATAAGAGATCGTGTCATTCTCGTTAATGGTGTCAGCAAATCTTTTGCGATGACCGGTTGGAGAGTCGGCTATGGTCTTGCACCTAAGGAAATTATAGCGAAGACAGCTGCACTTCAGTCGCATCTCACATCAAACGCATGCTCCGTTGCACAGTGGGCGGCTCTCGGCGCACTTCAGGGTGCGGACGCTGATGTTGAGAATATGCGCTGCGAATTTGAGAAGCGCCGCAGTGTGATCATTTCCATGCTGCGCGATATGCCGTATGTAAAGGTCAAAGAGCCTGACGGAGCGTTTTATGTATTCGCCGACTTGCGTGACTGCCCGATACCGGACGATATGGTATTTTGTGAGAGGCTGCTTAACGAAAAATATGTTGCACTCGTCCCCGGCTCGGCGTTTTTTGCCCCGGGTTTTGTCAGAATTTCGTATGCATGCTCACCGGAGGATATCAAAGAGGGTATGTCAAGAATGAAAGAATTTCTTGTGGGGCTGAGATAGACCGCAGGAACAATACACGGATACGCAAAAGCTGCCTGTTCGCTATGTCGGGCAGCTTTTGTGACGGTATATATTCGGACACAAACGTTGTTTAGGGAACCACTGATTATATGCACCATCCGGTGAACAAACTAAGCGAGTCACACGATTTGCAAAATCGGCAAATCGGTTCCCTGCTTATGATGAACAAACCGGCTTCGCTCACGGAAATCAAAGATTTTCTATCTCAGCCGCGCGTCACAGTCAGGCTGCGCCTGTGGCTCCAACGTATGGATATACGCCTCGGTGAACAAACTAAGCGACTCACACAAATCGGAAAATCGCCGATTTGGTTCGCTGCTTATAATCAGCGGAAGACGCTTTTGCGTTTATCGCTCCATAACGCATTAATCAGCGTGTCCTTAGTCATCGTTTTCGCTTTTTGGCAAAGAACTTCCTCAGCAACTCAGCACATTCACTGCGCATAATGCCCTCCGTCACCTCACACCTGTGATACATTCTCGGATCGTTTGCTATCTCGTAAAGAGAACGACAACCTCCGGCCTTGGCATCTCTTGCGCCAAAGACGATTCTGCGCATACGGCACTGTACTATCGCACCTGCGCACATAACACACGGCTCAAGTGTGCTGTAAATCGTACAGCGATCAAAACGCCAACTGCCGATAGCCCTTGCAGCATCCGTCATTGCTGCTATTTCAGCATGTCCCAAAGGGGAATTTTCCAACAGCCGTACATTAAAACCGCGCCCAATGATTTTGTCACCGAGTACCACGACAGCCCCTATCGGAATTTCATCGCAAGCAAGCGCTCTTTCCGCTTCGGCAACAGCCTCTCTCATAAAAAATTCATCTTCGTTCAATATGGTATTTACCTCTCAGTTGTGATATACTAAACGCGAATGTGCCTGTGGCTCAGCTGGATAGAGTGTCGCCCTCCGGAGGCGAAGGCCAAGGGTTCGAATCCCTTCAGGCACACCACTTTTTGATTTGTGTCTCAGACAGATAAAGCCGCACCACAAGGCGCGGCTTTTGTTTTTCCGGCGTTTTGATAAAAATGCCGCTAAGACTTTCGCAAAAAGCTACTCCCAGTTAGTAATCTCCGCGTTTGCTCCGCTTCCGCCCTCCTGGCCGTCAGCGCCGTATGAAAGGATGTCATAGTCACCGTGTTCGCCGGGGCAGGTATAGATGAAGTTGCGTCCCCATGCGTCTTTCGGAACTTTCTTCATATACCCGCCATTTTTGTAGTTCAGCGGTTCCGGCGGTGTCGTCGGCTCATTCACAAGAGCCTCAAGTCCCTGCGCTGTCGTAGGATAAAATCCGTTGTCCAAATAGTAGAGATCAAGCACCTGACCGAGCTGTGAGATCTGTGTCTGAGTCGTCTTGCGCTTTGCCTCGTTACTCTGTCCCATAAGCCGTGGCCCAACGAGCGCAGAGAGCAGACCTATGATAACAACAACGACCATTATCTCAATGAGCGTAAAACCGCGTCTCTTTTTGAAGATTCTTTTGCTTTCGTCTTGCTTTGGCGTAATTTTATTCACACCTATTACCCCCAAATCGTATTTCTTCGTACATCTTGGTTTTATTGTACTATCTGCACAGAAATATTTCAACTTTCGGAAAGTGAAATTGCCTTGTTTTTTGCTATTTTTGCTATTGGCTCAATGGCACAGCATCGGAAGATATTGTATAGATGATTTTGTCTGCAATTACCTTTTGTTCTCATACTATAAAGAGTTATAATTAATTGATTTTTACTGACCTTTATTAAAAAACGAAAGAGCGATCCAACCGCATATAATACCTTTGCGCGGGCAGGTCGCACTTTTTATTATCTCAACTTCGTTATCTGCTCTTCAGTACATCTATATTATGTTTGTATTCCGGCACGGCTTCCCAAACCGCACTTCCTAAATTGCATGGAAATTCCGGACAAAATCCGCAATGCGGAATATGATTTGACATAGCGCACGCACGTATCGCACATTCGGCGCAGCTTATGCTCTTTGCGCCGTGTGCAAGGCAGCCCGTGCATCGCAGGCGCGATGGAAGTACAAACGAACGTCCCGCTCCTTCTTCGTCAGCCGCAAGTTTTGCAAGCGCGGCGTTGTCTTGCCTTACCGTTGCTTTCCTCGCTGCGCACGCATTGCAGTCGGCTCCGCAGCACCCTGTATTCTGCATATCTCTGCCTCCTTATGTAAAATCAATATCTGTAAACGATCATGCTTACATAATTTTCCTCAGCCGATTTACCAAAATTTCAGCGGTGTACCCAACCGCCCAGCCGGCCGCGCTTCCAACCGCAAAGAGCGGCAAGAGATAAAATGCAACGCGCAGATCGTTAAGCATAAACGTCACCGCAGCCACTTGACCTATGTTAAATGTCCATGCGCCTGCCACGCTTATCCATGGTACCGAAAAAATTTCTCCGTTCCGGCCGTCTCTTTTATAAAGGAGTGTCATCACGGCAACAGAGGGAATAGCACCACATGCACTGCATACGAAGGCGAAGAGATTCCCTGACAGCAGCCATGCAAGAAATACACGCAGCAGCGTTACGGCAAATGCTGTGCGCACGCCGAAGAGAATGAGCGCTGCAAGCGCAAAAATATTTGCAAGCCCCAATTTCACTCCGGGAAACGGCATAGGCAGGATCCCTTCCGCTAAGTTCACGGCAAGCGCGCACGCGGCAAAGAGACCGGTCATTATGATTTTTCTTGTATTTGCCATAGTTTGTCTCCCATCTACGTTTTGTCCTGACCGACGCACACATTTAACGGTGAGTTAAATTATACACCAACATCGTGGATCAAAATAATTTCCATTCATCTGCATCTTTTAATTTAATATCAACTTTGGTCAATTTTGTTTTACACAAATTTATGCAATACATTTGTATTTTTGCACATTATTCACTATGAGATCGGTGTTTCGCGAAGATTTCGGCAAAATCTCGGTCAGCCTGTTTTGTAATTTTTATGCCTGCTTTTTCCTGTAAAATTATCCGTTCACCGAAAGTGTAAATTTTATATTCCAAACCATTGGACGAAATTTTCATAAGAAAATAATTGTTAAGTTTTCACCGACATTTACGAGAACTATAGACAATGTTATGCACAATATTGTGAATAACATTGTGAAATAAACACATAATTTGTGCTTTACTGCCTTTATTGGAGTGTGAATTGCAGTGTTTTATGTGAATAAGTGCATCTAAAATCTTATGCTGTGTGGATAATTATTGTTCATCATTTACGCCGCAAAGTGAATTCGGCATTTTATTTAATTTCAATTGTTTTGGCTTTTGGGCGAAGAAAGCATTCTTTCGCTTTTGTAATTGCATTGTATATGAACACCGCCCCATTAAGGGAATCGCTGACTATATGCACCTTTCGCGTCACAGGCGCGGTCTGCGGCGTGACACACGGCTAAGACGCGGGAATCTTTGATTTTGCGGAAGCAAAGTTGGTTTGTTCACCCTACGGTGCATATAATCAGTGGTTCCCTTGCTGTGCTATACTCTTTGCTGTTGAGTATATCAATATGATTCGGAGATGCTTTTAATGCTGAACTGTCTTTTTGTGGGTGTGGGAGGATTTATAGGAAGCGTTTTGCGTTATCTTGTCGGGCTTATCCTTGTAAAGTGCGGCTCGTTTCCCATCGGTACCTTTGCGGTAAACATTGCGGGAGCATTTGCGATTGGGTTTATTGCCGCATATTCCATGAAAAACACATCTGTTGATCCACACCTTTTGCTTATGGCAAAGGTTGGTATCTGTGGCGGCTTCACAACATTTTCAACCTTTTCGCTTGAGACGCTTACAATTGTGAGATCCGGAAATATCGGTACTGCCGTTCTATATGTCGTTGCAAGCATTGTTGCATGCGTTGCCGCTGTGTTATGCGGTCAACTTGCCGCAAGATAAGGGAAAGCTGAATATATGCACAGTCCGCGTCTTGTATGCAGCCTGTGGCGTGACGCGCGGCTGAGGCGCGGAAATCTTTGACTTTGCGTGAGCGAAGCCGGTTTGTTCATCATAAGCAGGGAACCGATTTGCCGATTTTGCAAATCGTGTGACTCGCTTAGTTTGTTCACCGGATGGTACATATAATCAGCGGCTCTCTAAATTTATAAATATGAGTCCGATCGTACAGATAGCGATGCCGAGAATCCTGCTCCACGTGAGAACTTCGTGATAAAAAAATACACCGATGAACGTAAGAATCACTGCAAGTATTGAAGATTCCACTATGGAAAGTGTGCTTATCTGCCAACCGGCTCTGAAAGCGTAAATGTGCCCTACTTCAAGCCCGATAATGGCGAGTCCGAGAAGCAGCGGCGACCGGTTTATCTTGCCGAACTCAGAGAACAGACTTATGTTTTCACTTCTGTTTACGGCGTAAAACAGAAGAAGCGAAGCCACCATTCCAACTCCGTACGTCACGACAAGCACCGCAAACGGATCTATTCCGTCGGGGGATGACTTTGCGCACATCTGATAGATAACTTCCGACAAAACGATTACCGCAATCGGCAATACATAACCCAACATTGCAATTCCTCTCTTTGCGGATGATTTTCGTGCAGACTAACATAATCGCGTTACGTTGTCAATCGCGCTGACGGTATGCCGAGCCGAAAAACGGATTTAAGGAACCACTGATTATATGCACCGTCTGGAGAACAAACCGGCTTCGCTCACGGAAATCAGAGATTTCCTATCTCAGCCGTGCGTCACAGGCAGTCCGCGCCTGTGGCTCCAACGTATTGATATACGCCTCCGCCCCAGTCGTGGACTGCCTGTTTAGCATCCGGCACATCCGGTGAACAAACTAAGCGACTCACACGATTTGCAAAACCGGCAAATCGGTTCGCTGCTTATAATCAGCGGAAGCAGCTGTCGTGTTTATCTGCCAAAAACGAATTAATCAGCGTGTCCTTAACTTTGCAATTTGCCAAATAAAATGCTCATTTATACCCATATTGACACTTGCGGATTTATCACATTTCAAGTTATAATAGCGCTCGTACGTTTTGGGGTGTAGCCAAGCGGTCAAGGCATCGGACTTTGACTCCGACATCGATGGTTCGAGTCCATCCACCCCAGCCAATTTTTTGCGAAAGGGGTTTGAAAAAAGTTGAATCAGGCAAAGAGACAATTCGGGGTGCTTTTTATGGCTGCGGGGAAAGGTACGCGCATGCGGAGCAAAACCCCCAAGGTCATGCACCTTATGCTTGAGGAACCTATCATCTACTATCCCCTTTCTGCGGCGCGTGAGGCAGGCTTTTGCGATTTGGCTGTCATTGTCGGTTTCGGCGGTGATCAAGTCGTTGGCTGGCTGAACGACAATTTTCCCGATGTCTCTGTCGTTTGGCAGAAAGAGCAGCGCGGCACGGGGCATGCCGTGAAGCTTGCACGTGACTGGTGGCGCAGCTTTGAAAATGTCATAGTCCTCTCCGGCGACGCGCCTCTTATCACGCCGGATACACTTCTGTTTTTTACCGAAATGCATGAAAAACAGAATAACGCCTGCAGCTTCCTGAGCTTTGATTTAGACGATCCTACAGGTTACGGCAGGGTCGTGCATGATGGAGAAAAGGTTTTCGTTGTTGAGCATAAGGATGCAACGGAAGCGCAGCGCATGATAAAAGAAGTCAACAGCGGCATGTATATCTTCCGCACGGAGGCACTTGCCGCGGTTATTGATAAAATCACCTGCAACAATGCACAAAACGAATATTATCTTCCGGACGCGGTTGACCTTATTCAGAATGACGGCGGCATGGTCGCCGCGGTAAAGGCATCCGGCGCGGACGAATTTTTGGGAATAAACGATCAGGTACAGCTTGCAGATGCGGCTGCCGTTATGCGTGCGCGCATTGTCCGTAGGCTTATGTATGAAAACGGCATGCAGTGCATGGATCCCGCAAGCGTTTGGATAGGTCCGAGGGTCGTTGTCGGACATGACGTAGTCATTCATCCAAACGTGCAGCTGTGGGGCAAGACCGTTGTTGAGGATGGTGCGTTTATCGGAAGTTTTACCGTTCTGCGCAATTCCGTTGTTCACGCTTTGGCAAATCTAAAGGGTTCTGTTCGTCTGAACGACTCAACGGTCGGTCCGAGGGCATCGGCAGGTCCCTTCTCGTTTATGCGCGAACACGGAGAACTGCTTGAAAACGCCCACATGGGTCGTTTTGTTGAGATAAAGAAAAGCAAAGTCGGCAAAGATTCCAAGGTTCCTCATCTTTCATATATAGGAGACGCGGAGATCGGTGAGGGAACCAATATAGGTGCCGGAACTATTACATGCAACTATGACGGTGTCAGGAAAAATCCTACGAAAATAGGCAAAAACTGTTATGTAGGCAGCGACACGATGATCGTTGCGCCCGTATGTATAGGAGACGAAGTCTCAACTGCAGCGGGGTCGGTCATTACAAATGACATACCGGACGGTGCGCTCGGTGTGGGACGTGCCAAACAGCGTAACATTGAAGGGTGGACGGCTACGAGGCGCCCGAAGCCCGATAAACAGGGATAAGAAAGACAAAACATGGAAACATCGGTCAGTGCGCTGTGCATGAATATGTACGGACGCATCGGTTTTCCGAAGCCGCGTTGTGCGGCTTGCTTATATGAAGAAGAGGGGATATAAATGTCATCAGGTGCCAATTTCAATGACAATGTCTGTGACCATTTTGAGCTTCCGGTGCGCGGCGTAAAGGTTTTTGCAGGCCGCGACGGTCGGGGATTTGCGGAAGCAATCTGCAAGGAGCTTGGAATAAAGCTTTCAAAGGCAGACACGAAGGTCTTTGCGGACGGCGAAATTGCGGTCTCTATTGAAGAGAGCGTTCGCGGACGCGATGTCTATGTTGTTCAGCCGACATGCAAACCGGCAAATGACCATCTTATGGAAATTCTCATCATGGTAGATGCACTGAAACGTGCATCCGCATACCACATCAATCTTGTCATTCCGTATTTCGGATATGCGAGACAGGACAGAAAGACAAGATCTCGCGAACCTATCACAGCGAAGCTTGTAGCAAATATGTTGGAACACGCAGGCGCTGGTCGTGTCATTGCGGCAGATCTCCATGCAGGACAGATACAAGGCTTCTTTGATATTCCCGTTGATCAGCTTTTAGGTGCGCCGCTTCTTGCTTCGTATTTCAAGGAGAAGCTCAAGGACGACATAAACAACAGCAATATTACCGTTGTCTCTCCCGACATAGGCGGAGTAGCACGCGCAAGAAAATTTGCGGAAAATATCAGCAGTTCAATAGATCTTGCGATTGTTGACAAACGGCGTTTCCATGATAAAGTAAACGTTTGCGAAGTTATGGACATTATCGGTCATGTTGACGGCAGAACGTGTATCATAGTTGATGATATGGTTGACACTGCCGGTACGATGGTAAAGGCTGCGGCTGCACTGAAAGAGCGCGGAGCAAAGGCCGTTTACGCATGTGCCACGCACGCGGTGCTTTCCGATCCCGCGGTTCAGCGTATTTCGGATTCGGTCATTGAGGAGCTTGTCCTCACAGACACGATCCCTCTGCCGCCGGAAAAGGCGATTGACAAAATCAAGATAGTATCCATAGCTCCTCTCTTCGCGGATGCGCTGAGAAACATTCACAACGAAACTTCGGTAAGTGCCCTTTTCCAATAAACGGTTTGGGGATCAAATAGATTATTGTTGTAAACAATATTGAGGAGGAAGTACCATGGCGAAAAACCAGGCATTAAAATTAGACTTCACAAAGAGAGAAGCCACAGGAAAGGGTTTCTGCCGTAAGATTCGCTCAAAGAATCTTATTCCGGCAGTGCTTTACGGCCCTGAGTATAAGAATGGGCTTGCCGGCACGATCAGCACAAAGGCGATCGCACCGGTTGCAAACGGCGCGCACAGAGAGACAACTCTTATTGAGCTGACAATGAACGATGGAACAGAGGCACACGCGCTTATCCGCGATGTACAGCGTCATCCGCTTACACGCCAGCTTCGTCACATTGACTTCTATCAGGTGTTGAAAGGTCACAAGATCAAGATTGAGATTCCCGTCCGCATCGTCAATGCAGAGCTTGCAAAGGGCGTCAAGGAAGGCGGACTTCTCACACACAAGACACGTCTTGTCCTCGTTGAGGTTCAGCCGTCAGACATTCCCGATGAGATAGTCGTTGACGCAAAGGGACTTGAAATGGGCTCTGAAATCTTTGTTAAAGATCTTGATGTTCCCGAAGGCGTTACAGTCCTTACAGATGCGGATAACCTTGTTCTCCACATTTCAGCTGTCAGAGCGATGGCAGAAGCCGAAACTGAAGAGGGCGAAGAAAACAAGGAAGTTGAAGTTGTCGCCAAAGGCAAGGCTGCAAAGGAAGAAGAGTAGTTCATCGGTTTGCGGTAAAAGGAACCACTGATTATATGCACCGTCTGCGTCACGGGCAGTCCGCGCCTGTGGCTCCAACGTATGAATATACGCCTGATGGACAAACTAAGTTCCGCTACGCAAATCAAAGATTTGCTGCGTCACTTATCCGCCCCAGTCGTGGGCTGCCCGTTTAGCATCCGGTACATCTAATCAGCGGAAGCTGTTGCCGTGTTTATCTGCTAAAAATGAATTATTCAGCGTCTCCTTAATGCAGCAGTCATACGGCTGCTGCATTTTTTCACGTTTAGGGTAGGTTTCATAACATACTTATGAGGGCTTGAAATGAAACTGATAGTAGGGCTTGGAAATCCGGGTTATGAATATCTTTGGACACGCCACAATGCCGGTTGGCTCATTGTGGATTCTTTTATTGCGCGTATGAACGCGCACGAACCGCAGATAAAGTTCAGCGGTGCTTATTGGAGCGGCTTGACGCTTTGCGGTGAGCGGGTGTCATTTCTTCAGCCGCACACCTATATGAATCTGAGCGGAATCTCGGTAGGTGCTGCCGTTCGGTACAATAATATCAGCGTAAATGATGTGCTTATAATATCCGATGACGTTGCTCTTCCGTTCGGACGCATACGTATGCGCAAAAGCGGATCCGCAGGAGGACAGAACGGACTGAAATCGGTTATAGGTGCGCTTGGAACACTTGATGTTCCGCGCCTGCGCATAGGTGTGGGCTCACCCGACACGGGGATTGACATGAAAGACTGGGTGCTGGGCAAAATACCGACCTCACAGCGCAAAGAATGGCATAAAATAGAAGATGCCGCATGGGAGGCTCTCCTGATATGGGTCTCCGGCGACATTGACAGAGCAATGACAAAGGCCAACGGATTCAGATTAAATGCAGAAGGATAAACCGATCAGTTCACTTCTTGACGCAGACGAAAGTTTGTGGCAGTCGGGCGCGGCCGTGCATGTAGTATCGCGCGGTGCTATGCGCCCGTGGGTATGCAGGGATATTGCTTGCCCGCTGCTTGTTGTTATGCCCGATTCCCGTCAGGTGCGCGACTTTACGGCAGATGCCCGCGAATTGAAAATATTCGGCACAGCATCGGATCTGCCGGAGATAACTCCCAACGATAATGAGACGATGAACGAAGCGCAGTGTGCGCTCCGCGGCATGGTGCTGCATAAATTCAAATCCAAAGGCGGCGTGCTTGCCGCTACGCCGTCATCACTTATGGCACCGGCAAATATAGGCGGTGACGTCTCTCTTATTGAGTGCGGCAAAGAAGTTGGCCGCGACAGACTTGCCGAGTGGCTTGCATACAGGGGCTATCAGCGCGCAGACCTTGTATGGTCAGCCGGACAGTTTGCTGTGCGCGGCAGCATCATTGATGTATTCAGCCCCAATGATTTTTATCCCACGAGAATTGAATTTTTTGACGATGAAGTTGAAAGCATAAGATTTTTTGATACCGAGACACAAAGAAGTGTCGGCACTTTGCGCAAGACGGAGATACAGAGCCTTGTATCGGGCAATCTGTGTTTTCCGCGTGACTTTTTCCCAAAAGATATGCGCATACTTATGTTTGATCCGAATGCTCTTGACATAACGGCTGAAAATACCGCGTGGATGCTGCAAAGCGGGCTTATATCCGAAGACGCAGCATCTTGGCAGAAGTGGGATGATATAAGAGCGTCATTTCCGCTATATAATCGTTTGCGGATTCTCCCTGACATCGCGAACTGCACACTCAGAATGGCAGTGTCGCAGTTTCCCAACTTCCGCGGAAAACTGCGGAACGTTGAAGATTTCACACTCTCACTGATAAACCGGGGATTTAAGATAAAAGTTGTATCAGAAACGGAGCGCAGCATTGAATGGGCGCACGAAAATTCATTTGAGACACAAAGAGGAATCTTAAGCGAAGGCTTCATTGACTACGCCTTAAAATATGCCGTCATAACCGACCTTGAGCTTTCGGGGGTAACGGTTGCGCGGCATCGCATTGAAAACAGAGCACCTGCGGATTGGGGAGAGGGGTTGCTCAAGGGGCAGTGGGTCGTTCATGAAAACCACGGCGTGTCGCAGTACATAGGCACCGAGACCGTAAAGACGTCATTCGGCGAAAACGAGTATATAATTCTGCTCTTTGCCGATAATAAGCGTCTGATGATTCCCATAATGCAGTTTTATAAAATCTCCCCGTGGGAGCCTTTGCCCGGCGAAGAACCGAAGGCAAGCAGTCTTGGCACGCCGCGTTGGAGCAAGGATGTTTCAAAGGCACGCGAAATAGCTCAAAAGGCTGCGCGCGATCTTATTAAGATATATGCCAAACGCGAAGTGAGCAAAGGCTTTGCATTTCCGGCAAATCATGATCTTATGCGCGAGGTTGAAGACTCATTCGTCTATACAGAGACAGTAGATCAGCTTGCGGCGATAAACGACGTTGAAAACGATATGGGAAAGGCAATTCCCATGGACAGACTTATCATAGGTGACGTTGGCTTCGGCAAGACGGAAATTGCGATCCGCGCCGCAGCAAAGGCGGCATTTGCCGGCAGACAGACTGCGGTAATGGTGCCTACGACGCTGCTTGCACGACAGCATTTTGAGACGTTCTCCGTGCGTTTTGCCGACACAGGTGTGCGCGTTGAGCTTCTTTCAAGCTTTTTGACACGCACACAGGCGTTAAAGATAGGTCGTGAGGTCGCAGAGGGCAAAGTAGATATTGTCATAGGCACCCACATGCTGCTTTCGGAATACGTCAAATTCAAAAAATTAGGGCTTCTCGTGATAGATGAAGAACATAGATTCGGTGTGCTTCAAAAAGATAAAATGAAAAAAAATTTCCCCGGCGTTGACGTCCTTATGCTATCCGCAACGCCGATTCCGCGTTCTCTTTCGCTCTCACTGAGCGGTCTGCGTGATATGTCGGTCCTGCGCACCCCACCGGGCAGGCGTCTGCCTGTAATAACGGTCGTGCGTCCCTTCTCCGAAAATCTGCTTAAAAACGCAGTCCTTCGTGAAATAAACAGGGGCGGACAGATATTTTACGTTCATAACAGAGTGGCGGGGCTTCCCGCGCGTGAAATAATGCTGAAACGTCTCTTCCCCAAGCTGCGCATAGCAACGGCACACGGCGGAACTGACAAAAGAGATCTTGAAAGAATAATGGTTGACTTCTTAGCCGGAGAGATAGACATACTTCTATGCACGACAATAGTTGAAAGCGGTCTTGACATACCGTCTGCCAATACTCTTATCGCCGATGATGCCCATCATTTGGGACTTGCTCAGATGTACCAGCTGCGCGGACGTGTCGGCAGACGTGAGGAACAGGCATACGCATTCTTCATGTACCCCGATGACGCGAATATATCCGTTGATGCAAGCGAAAGATTAGAAGCCATTGCCGACCTTGACGAACTTGGAGCAGGCTACAGATTGGCGCAGAGAGACCTGCAGATACGCGGCGGCGGCGATATGATAGGCATAGCACAGCACGGCAACTCAAGTAAAATAGGCTATCAGAGATACTGCGACATCCTTGCCGAAGAGGTGGCAAAGATAAAAGGCGAATATACGGAGCCGGTTCAGATAGAAACGACATTCCCCGCGTCAATACCCGGCGGCTATCTTCCGCAGGACAATCTGCGTGTGTCACTTTACAGACGATTGATCAAAGTGACCTCTGCGCAGGAGGCCGAGGCGCTGCGTGAAGAGACGCACGACCGCTACGGGGCAATACCCGCAGAGCTTTCATTCCTCTTTGATATTGCAGTCGTGCGCGGAGCATCCGGCAAACTCGGAATAAAAAAAGTCTCATGCACTCAGTACGAGTTAGACGCAGAATGTGACCCCGAAGGACTGTGGAAAAAACTGACACTTCCGCAAGGCTTCTGCCATACTTCAAAAGGATTTATGGGCAAAGGCGGCTATGCCGGAATAAAGGCGCTTGCGGCGGCAATAAACGCACAACCGAAAATCACAGGATAAAGACAATGAAATAACCACTGATCATACGCACAGAACAAAATATTCGTATTGCTTGAACGAAGACAACCCCACCGGAACAACAGCGGCAACTCGCAGCGCTGCAACGTCGGCTTTGCGATGCTTGCACTGATGGTATTTGCATTCGTTCCGTTCAAAAGAAAAAATAACAACGGCAGATAACCGACAAAAGCCGCAGCGCGTTCTTCTTCCTTTCACTCGCGCTGCGGCTTTTTTGGCGCGCTCTCGCAAACTTTGCCGCAGCATTATACTTTATGTTATAATTGAATCAAGAAAATGAGGAGGCGAGTGCGATGCCATGCTTTAATCCGGATAACGTGGCGTTTATTAGAACGGTGAACAGCAGAATATACGTTGATAAGACAGGCTTGCTTAATTGCATGAATGATATGATCCTCTCCGAAACAAACTGCGTAGCAGTAAGCCACGCAAGGCGCTTCGGCAAATCGCAGGCGGCAAGAATGATAGACGCATATTACAGCAAAGGCAGCGACTCGCGCGAACTCTTTTCAAAATTTGAAATAGCAAAATCGCCTGACTTTGAAAAACATCTGAATAAATATAACGTGCTGCATTTGGATATGGCGGAAGTCTGCGACGGCTGCGGCGGCGATATAATGGGTGAAACGTACAGACGAATTATCAAGGATTTCAAAATTGAATTAAATGATAAAATAGATTATTCACAGCCCATTGACAGTATGCTGAGTGATATATACAAACTTACCGGTTCTCCGTTTGTCATAATCATAGACGAGTGGGACTGTGTCGTGCGCAATTACGCTGACAAGCCCGATATGGTGCACAGCTACATGCAGTTTTTGCACTCACTCTTCAAAAGCGAGGGTTCAAAAAGCTTCCTTGCCCTTGGCTACATCACAGGTATATTGCCGATAAAAAAGATCAAAGACGAGTCTGCGCTCAATAACTTCACCGAATATACAATGCTCAGTTCAAAGAGACTGACGCCATACTTTGGCTTCACAAAAGATGAAGTTGAAAAACTGTGCAAAAAGTACGATATGGATTTTGAAACAATAAAGGCGTGGTATAACGGCTACCTTATAGACGGGCAGCACATGTACAATCCAAACTCCGTGGCGCAGGCAATGTATGACGGCAGTGTGGAATCATACTGGAAAAACACATCATCCTTTGACTCCATAAATGACCTTATTGAAAAGAACTACGACGGCCTCAGAGATGACATAATAAAAATCTTGGGCGGCGAAGAACTGCGCGTCAACACATTAACATTCAGAAACGACTTATCTGACATAAGGTCAAAAGATGACGTATTCACCGCGCTGATCCATCTCGGTTACTTGGGCTACAATGCGAAAAACAAAACCGCGATATTGCCCAACTATGAAGTCGCAACAGCATACGAAGCTGCGTTGAAATCGGATCAGTGGGGAAAAATTGCGCAAACCATCAGACAGTGCGATGCACTGTTGCAGGCAACCATCACAAAAAACAGCGAAAAAGTCGCCGCAATACTTGACGCTGCCCACAGCGCATATACGTCAATCCTAAACTACAACGACGAAAATTCCTTGTCCTGTGCCATCACCATGGCGTACTTCACCGCGCCTCAATATTACACAATAGCAAGAGAACTTCCGTCAGGCAAAGGCTTTGCGGATCTTTCATTCATCCCCTTGCCAAACAGCGGCAAGCCGCCGATGATTGTAGAACTCAAATGGGACAAAAATGCAGAGAGTGCGATAAAACAGATAAAAGAGCGCAGCTACACGGACGCATTAAAAGACTTCGTAAACAAATGCGGTGGTGCGGAGATACTTCTTGTCGGTGTAAACTACAGCAAGAGAAGCAAAACAAAAAAACACACCTGCACCATTGAAAGTTTCACGCAAGCGGCAGAATAATTTTTTTCGGACAGACTGCGATAGTCCTTTGCAATGCGCTGCGGCTTTTTTGCGCACCCGCGCAAACCTTTGCCGCAGCATTATGCTTTCTGTTATAATTGAATTAAGAAAAACGAGGAGGCGATAGCGATGCCATGCTTTAATCCGGATAACAAAAGTTTCAGTAAAGATGCAAACAGCGAGATTTATGTGGACAAAACAGGACTGATTGAAAAATTGAATAGAGTTATCAACTCGTCTGCCAACTGTATAGCCGTAAGCCACGCAAGACGCTTCGGCAAATCGCAGGCAGCCGGAATGATAGACGCCTATTACAGCAAAGGCAGCGACTCGCGCGAACTCTTTTCAAAATTTGAAATAGCAAAATCGCCTGACTTTGAAAAACATCTGAATAAATATAACGTGCTGCATTTGGATATGGCGGAAGTCTGCGACGGCTGCGGCGGCGATATAATGGGTGAAACGTACAGACGAATTATCAAGGATTTCAAAATTGAATTAAATGATAAAATAGATTATTCACAGCCCATTGACAGTATGCTGAGTGATATATACAAACTTACCGGTTCTCCGTTTGTCATAATCATAGACGAGTGGGACTGTGTCGTGCGCAATTACGCTGACAAGCCCGATATGGTGCACAGCTACATGCAGTTTTTGCACTCACTCTTCAAAAGCGAGGGTTCAAAAAGCTTCCTTGCCCTTGGCTACATCACAGGCATATTGCCGATAAAAAAGATAAAGGACGAGTCTGCGCTCAATAACTTCCGTGAATACACAATGATTGACAGCGACAGATTAACTCCGTACTTTGGTTTTACGGAAAACGAAGTTGAAGAATTATGTAAAAAATACGATATGAACTCCGAAGCTGTGAAAGCGTGGTACAACGGCTATCTCATAAACGGACAACACATGTACAACCCGAACTCAGTCTGCGAAGCGATGGACAGACACAGATTGGACTCATTCTGGAAAAACACATCATCCTTTGACTCCATAAATGACCTTATTGAAAAGAACTACGACGGCCTCAGAGATGACATAATAAAAATCTTGGGCGGCGAAGAACTGCGCGTCAACACATTAACATTCAGAAACGACTTATCTGACATAAGGTCAAAAGATGACGTATTCACCGCGCTGATCCATCTCGGTTACTTGGGCTACAATGCGAAAAACAAAACCGCGATATTGCCCAACTATGAAGTCGCAACAGCATACGAAGCTGCGTTGAAATCGGATCAGTGGGGAAAAATTGCGCAAACCATCAGACAGTGCGATGCACTGTTGCAGGCAACCATCACAAAAAACAGCGAAAAAGTCGCCGCAATACTTGACGCTGCCCACAGCGCATATACGTCAATCCTAAACTACAACGACGAAAATTCCTTGTCCTGTGCCATCACCATGGCGTACTTCACCGCGCCTCAATATTACACAATAGCAAGAGAACTTCCGTCAGGCAAAGGCTTTGCGGATCTTTCATTCATCCCCTTGCCAAACAGCGGCAAGCCGCCGATGATTGTAGAACTCAAATGGGACAAAAATGCAGACAGCGCGATAAAACAGATAAAAGAACGCCGTTACACGGACGCATTAAAAGACTTCGTGAACAAATGCAACGGCGCTGAAATACTTCTTGTCGGTGTAAATTACAGCAAAAGAAGCAAAACAAAAAAACACACCTGCACCATTGAAAGTTTCACACAGACGGCAGGATAGTTTTTTCGGACAGACTGCGGCTCACAATTTAGGGAACCACTGATTATATGCACCGTCTGGAGAACAAACCGGCTTCGCTCACGGAAATCAGAGATTTCCTATCTCAGCCGTGCGTCACAGGCAGTCCGCGCCTGTGGCTCCAACGTATTGATATACGCCTCGGTAAACATACTAAGTTCCGCTACGGCAATCGGAGATTGCCTGCGTCACTTATGGCCAGAGAGCCGGATTTGTGCCGGTGCATTTCCGGCAACAAATCCGTGCGAATCGGCTATGCAAAGCTCCGCCCCAGTCGTGGACTGCCTGTTTAGCATCCGGCACATCTAATGAACATACTAAGCGACTCACACAAAATCAAAGATTTTGGTTCGCTGCTTATAATCAGCGGAAGCAGCTGTCGTGTTTATCTGCCAAAAACGAATTAATCAGTGTGTCCTTAGCACGGCTGCTTATGTTTCCGTTTGCTTTCTCATTTTCCTTTCAATTCTGTCTATCCTGTGCAAAATTGAATTTTTTTCTTCACGCCATTTCGCATCACTGAAAATTTTGCGGCGTTCGTGGCAGATCAGGGCCTCTTTGGCGTGTGCAAGGGCAGACGAAAGGTCGTGCAGCGTGTGTTCCTCGGCCTTGGCTATTGCGGTCAGCAAGGCAATTTTGACTGACAGATTGTGAGTATCGTTCAATGCCTGAATGAGATATGCGTGTGCCTCGGCATGGCGGCAGCTTCTGCGCGCTTGTTCGGCAAGGCGCAAAAGAGCATCGCATCTGCTGTCCCCAAACGCCAATGCTTCTTTCCACGCAGCCGCGGCGCGTTCACAAAAACCCTTTGACGCCCACATATCACCTGCGCATATATAATCTTCGGCGCAGAGGCATGTTCCCTCTGCCATTTCCGCAATGTGCAGCTGCAATGCCGCAAGCGATACTATGTCAAGCGTATTGTGATAAAAGACGCCGCGCAGGGAAGAGGCGTCCTGTGTGCTTAGAAATTTTGTGTACAGCCATGGTATCTCACTGCCCGGAATATCCTCTCCGCTGCGTTTAAGCCCCAAAACATTTTGTTCCATTGATGACAGCGAACAGGAGGCAAGACGATGCCTGTAAAAGCGGCGGGCAAGCATAAGCAGATCAAGATGCGGCGCATTGTTCCATGATGGAACAGCGCGCGAAAGTGTGTATCTGGTGCGAAGGAGAGGCAGATCAAAGCGTTTGCCGTTGTACGTCACAAGGCTGCAGCCGTCCGGAAGTTCCGCTTCAAGTGCGGCAAGCCAGTTTCTTTCCCATGCCGGACCTGCAAGAAACAGCTGCACGACATGGAGTGCATTTTCTTTGCAAAGACCTATACCGACAAGAAATGCGTATGTTCCCGTGCCGCCGGAGAGTCCCGTAGTCTCCGTATCAAGAAATACGCACTCTTCGCTTCCGCCCCAGCAGAAGAGCTTGTCTCCGCTTTCACGCGGTGATGTAAGCTTTCTTTTACCGTAGTATCTGCCGTATTCAAAGATCTTTTCCATACGGTAAACTCCGCGAGCTGCCCATTCACCGTCAGGCAACCCGTCTATGTCAAGTTCTTTTGGAAGATCGTCGCTAACGGGCTTTATTTTATCTTTCGCATCGGGCAGAAAACCGTAAAGCGAGCCGAATTTTTCCGGATTTTTCCTATTTGGACGCATTTTTGTTCACTATGTCAATTATCACGATCTCAGGCGGTGCAAATATGCGAATATGTACGATTGAGCAGCTGATGCCGTTTGTCGTGTAGAGCAGGCTGCCGCGGAGAAGCTTTCTGAATCCGCGCGAATGACCGCGTATCTTGAGGCGTGACCATGGCAGCGGAACAATCTGTCCGCCGTGAAAGTGCCCGGAGATCTGCAAGTCAAAGAGCCCCTGTGTGCAGGTTTCAACGACAGGACGATGACGCAGAAGAACTATAAATTTATCTCTGAATTTGTTCTTTGTATTTACGATATGTTTCTCAGAGCGCGAAAGTCCCCACTCATCTTCCTCAGTGTGGTCAAGATCGCCGACCCCCTCCACGACAATACCGCCGACCTCTCTGTATTCATTCTCTACGATCTCAATGCCGCACGCACTCATAAATTCTTTTGTTTCGTCCATATTGCCGTAGCCGTCGTGATTTCCGAGCACGGCAAAAATACCCAAAGGTGCTTTTATGCGCCGAAAGGCAGCTGCTATGGCTTCGCTTTTGTCAATGGGAGTATCTGTAATATCGCCCGCAAGGAGCAGTATATCCGGCTTTGCGCTCTCCGTACACCGAACGATCTCGTCAATGTGTCCGTCCCCTGTCAGAGAACCTATATGGAGATCCGACACCGCTGCAACTCGCAGATGCTTCACGTCCGGAGGAAGTTTGTCGGTAACGATCCTAAGCGTCGTAATATCCGCACTGCGAGCCTCAAAGGAACCTATTGCCATAAGCAAAAGTGCCGCGGCAAGCGCTGCCGTACATTCCGTACGCGCCGCACATTCTATCCCGATCGTAAAGCGCACAACGTCAAGAATACACATTGACGCAAGCGTCAGAAAGACAAATACTATCCATAAATGACAGCTCTTTGAAACAAACAAGCGGAGACCCGAAATCGCAGGAAACTCCGAGTACACCTTAAAAATTACTATAGCAGCGACAGAGAGGAGCGACACCGCAAGCCAAACAAACCCCGCGCAAGCGGAAAACGATGTGCCTATCCTGTATGATGTAAATGCGAACATACAGAGTATGAAAACTGCAACCGCAAACAAAAACATTGCAAAACGCCTGTCCATACCAAGTAAGTTACTGTTTGCTTTCAACGGACATGGGCAGAGGGTACTTTGCCTTATCTTTCGCGTCCTCTTCCTCGTAAAATGCACTTATCTTCTCAAGAATGAGACGGCGCTTCTCCTTGTCCTGCATATCCTGCGGCAGATCTGTCAGATATATGGGCTTGCCTATCGTCACAAAAATTTTACGCGGCCGCGGAAATATCATGTGCGGTGACATTGCGCGGTAAGTGCCTCCCACATAAACAGGCAGAATAGGTGCGCCTGTCTTCATTGACAGGATCGCCACTCCGCCCTCAAGAGGTGAAAGCTTGCCGTCAAGCGTTCTGTGACCTTCGGGGCATATATAGAGGGGATCGCCGCCGTTTATGATGCCCATGGAGAGACGCAGGATTCCCGCCGCGCTTCTTTTATCCTCATGCGACACCGGAACGGCGCCCATCGCCTTCAAAAATGCGCCGAACGGTTTGAACTTAAACAGCCCGTCCCATGCGATAGACCTGATCTTTCGCGGCATAAAGGCGCATGCCGTAACAGGCGGGTCAAGGTAACTCGCGTGGTTGGACGCTAAAATAAATGCGCTGTCCGGAATGTTTTCCGTCCCGTAAAATGATGCTCTGTGGTACAGTTTGAAATATACCATAAGAAGCAAACATACGATATAATAGATGACAAAGCTTATGAATTTCATAGTTGAGCCTCCAATCTGCTTAACGCGATTAGGATAACTCAAATCAGGCTGAATTGGCAAGTGAAAAAGAGGGAATACTGAAAATGGACGAAGAAAACACGGGAAATAATGCAACGAACGAAACGACAGAAAAAAATGAGCGACCATCTGCGGAGAAAGAAAAAGACGGATTTGTCACGGAACTCTTTAAGGATTTTCTTCTTGGCTGCGTTGCGCTGCTGCCGCTTGGATTTTTCATATTCATATTCTTCTATCTCACCATATTCTTCCAGTCTATCGCTGAAAGCATCTTCGGCATAACAAACTCGCTTGCGATGACCGTGGCTATATCCTCTGCGATCATTCTGATAACCGTGTACATAGGCAGGAAACTGCGCAGAGACGAACAGTCTGTATTTAATCTCATAGAAAAACATCTTTTGGTAAAAATACCGTTCATCGGCAAAATATACTCTGCCCTTCGCGACATAGTACAGACATTCACAGCCGGCAACAAAAAACATTACCTCGGCACGGCGAAAGTACCTACGGTCGGCGGCTACATAATCGGTTTCGTATCTCGCAGAGAGATTCTGCCTGACGGCAAAGTGCAGGTCTCCGTCTTTGTCCCCACATCACCCAACCCAACGACAGGCCTTGTATTCTTCCTTCCGGAGGAGGTCATTGAATACCTTGACCTGACTCCCGAAGAGGCATTCGCAAAAATAATTTCACTGGGCATAAAATAGACGGTTGTTTGAGAAGCCGTATATTTGTGGTTATATGTTAAAATTAACGAAAATGTTTTCTCGTCTGCGGCTTTCATATCCGCACCGATGAGTATATTGACTGAAAACCGCCGTACATTCGGCGATAGGGAGGATGAAATTTATTGAGTGCTGAGACATCGGGCAGTATTATCCTGCTCGTCGTGCTTATGGGATTCTCCGTGTATTTTTCTATGACCGAGACTTCCATCACGGCAGCAGGCAAAGGCAAACTGCTTGCCATGGCAAATGATTACCCGCACAGGAAAGACGCTTTGACATGGCTTGCAGACAACATCGCAAAGGCAATAAATATTACGTTGATAGGCAACAACCTCGTCAACATCGGTGCATCTGCGGTTGCGACCACGCTTGCGATAGCGTTTTTCGGTGCGCTTGGGCCGGCGCTTGCCGTTGGTGTCATGACGGTGATCATTGTCATATTTTGTGAGATACTTCCCAAAAACATAGCAATAGCTAAAAAAGAGACGATCATTCTTTTTTCCCTGCCGCTGCTTCGTTTCTTTAACTTCATATTTACGCCGCTGCTCTTTCTCCTGCAAAACGCACTGCGTCTGTTGGGCAAAGCGATAGGAATGGATCTTGTATCATTCAGCTCACTCGTCTCTCGCGAGGAGATAGATCATATCGTAAGCGATGGGAGCGCAGCCGGTGCGCTTGAAGAGGACGAATGTAAAATGATACACGGTGTCATTGCGTTTGAAGAGACGCGAGTATCCGAAGTGATGGCACCACGCACCGATATGTATGCAATGGACGAAGAAGACGGCGCGGAAGAAGCTGTTAAAATCTTTCTTGAAAGCGGACATTCGCGCATACCGATATTCCGTGAGGACATTGATGACATAGTCGGGATACTCTACGCAAAGGATCTGCTTGCACCCCTTTCACGCGGAGACAAGGCAATATCCGTAAAGGCTCTCATGCGCAAGCCGTTGTATGTTCCTGAGACAATGAAAACAGACGAAGCTCTTGACATTATGAAAAAATCTCACACCCACCTTGCTGTAGTGGTTGATGAATACGGCGGCACAGCCGGCATCGTAACGCTTGAGGATCTGATAGAAGAAATAGTCGGCGACATTCAGGACGAATACGACAAAGAGACACCGGAGATCCGCAAAACAGGCGACAACATCTACATTGTGCAGGGGCACACAAATCTTGAGGATCTTGCCGAATCGTTGGACTATCCGTTTGACACGATCTTTGAAGATGTTGACACAGTTGCCGGAATGGTGCTTGAAATCGCGGGCAACTTCCCCACCGAAGGCATGAGCGTTAAATACGGTCCGTGGGAAATGAACGTCAAAAAAATCCACGCTCACCGCATACTTGAAATAATGATGAAATGTCATGAAACCGCAGAGGAAAAAGAAGATAAAAAGTGATATAACATAATAAAAATGTGATAATGAACATAAAAACGAAAAATGCGTTGCGAAAGTGTATTCTTGCCTGTTTGCGTTAAATGTTGTATTATGCTGAAAAGTTTCTGATACGCAACGATGTTTCGTTGTAAAAAGGAGTATTCTATTATGGCAAAATACGCGGTGATCGTGGTTGATATGCTTGATGATTTCGTAAACGGGGCATTGGCATGTGAGAGATGCAAAGAGATAGTGCCGGCTCTTGCTGCCTTGTGCGATGCGGCAAGAGCAAAAAATGTTCCTGTTATCTTCAGCAATGACGCTCACATTAAAGGCGTTGACAAGGAGCTTAAACTTTGGGGCGATCACGCCTTAGCCGGAACGCCCGGAGCAAATGTTACCTCTGAACTGCATGCAGACACTGCGCGTGATTTCATTCTGCCCAAACGTCATTACAGCGGATTTTTCGGCACGGATCTCAATCTGCTGCTTAAGGATTTAGGCGTTGATACCTGTATAATAACAGGCGTACATACTCATATATGCTGCGTACATACGGCAGCCGATGCCTATCAGTATGGTTATGATGTCGTGCTTCCCGATGACACAACGACAGCCTTTACGGAAAATGACTACATTAACGGCATGAAATATATCAAAGAAATGTATGGTGCGAGGATATGCAAATCAAGCGAGGTCGCAGCGGAGTTCTGAAGACACACCGGCTGTGTAACCACTAAACCCGCGCTCGGAGAACGGGCGCGGGTTTGTTGTGACGTGAACGGTGCATATAATCAGTGGTTCCCTTAGACTTTTCTGTCAAAAATCTCCAATCCGGCACGTATTGCGTCATTGTTGAGGTGTGTCAGAACGGCTTTATGCGAATCCACTTTGTTATGTGCCGTAATTGATTTCAAAATCTGTCTGTGTTCTTCAAGGACTATATAGGCACGTCCGGGTGATGCCATCGTATTGATGGAGAGCTTCAGGGCAAGGTCGTGAAGCTTCGCATCAAGGAATTTGAGAAATTCAATCAGCAGCGGATTATGGCTTGCTTCGGCAATGCTTCTGTTAAAGAGCTCATGTTCTGCGTTCCCGTTTTGGTTCTTCATAACCGCGTCCTGCATTGCAATGAATGCGTTTGATATTTTATCCATTTCTTCCTGTGTGTGACGCGATGCGGCAAGCACTGCTGCTTCCGATTCCAAAATTGCGCGCATTTCATAAAAGTGGTTTGCTTCATCTATGGATATGGTCTCAAAAATATCTGAGAACCTGAACGCTTGCTGACTCCTTGTGTTTTTCACGATAATGCCGCGTCCCGGCTTTGATTCAAGAATGTCCTCATTTTTCAGGCTTGCGATAGCTTCGCGCAACACCGTCCGGCTTACGCCGTATTTCTGTGCAAGCTCCGCCTCAGGCAGAAGCCTGTCTCCAACGGCAAACTGTCCCGACTGTATTTCGGAAAGTATAACCTTTGAAATCTGTGAAGAAAGTGTTTCAGGTTTCACTATATGCATTGAATATGTATTTGTTGCAGACAAATTAAGTACACCTTCACCTTTCATCAATCGGAACAATAAACAACATACGCCCGAAAAATATTCACAAGCGTCATTCATTGTACAACCTATCCCAAAATATTTCAAGTAAATAATTGATATTGCCCTGTACGGGTAAACTGTAATCCTAACTGCAACTTCCGGCGCGAGAAGTTGCAGTTAGTCCTACACAAATATCAGTTGCAGTAAATCTTACACAAATGTATTATACTCAGTTCTCGGCACAGCGGATC
>JAUNMU010000107.1 GCA_030531745.1 Synergistes sp.
CAACTTTAATCAAATCGTCAGACTTTTACAATCATTCGCTTTTATACGCTATATCAGTGATTTTCACAACAATAACCAAAACAAGAAAAATTATTTGTGTATATGTGAATAACTTTTGTGAAAAACCGACTATATAGACTGAAAGACCTATTGACTAACGAGCGAATTATGTTTCATCTCTATTTACAGATGATAAATCGTCCGACAAAAACATATAAAAACTTCAAATATCAACCTCGCTGACATTCCTGCACATATTAAGGCACGCTACACACGTAATCTGCGCCGCATGTGGGCAATGCGCTGCAAAGATTCAAATATTTATTGGGTAAGCCTTAACATCATCAAATGCGTAAAACACGCAAAGTTATGATAAAATTTACATCGTGATGGAATTTACTTTCCCACCGTGGATGGAGTGAATGCTGTGGATTTAGATATAGTTTGGAAAGAATATTATAAGTACTGCATTGAAAAATTGGCATCTGAAGACAAGACTGCGGAAATCTACCTTCAGACCTGTATGCCGCTGTCGCTTGAGAACGGTGTTTTGACACTTGATGTCGCAACCGCATTTGCCGCCGATCAAATAAAATCAAGATACCTTGCGAAGATGAAGCAGCTTCTCCAGCAGACAAGCTTCGGAAATGATATTAACCTTGTTGTATCAACTCCGAAAGATATAAACAGCATGCGTGTTGCCGAGCCCGCCCGTGAGGATAAAAAACCTGCTGCGCCCGTACCAAAGACGGGGCTCAATCCAAATTATGTCTTTTCCTCGTTCGTTGTCGGAAAGTCAAACAGGCTGCCTCATGCCGCAAGCCTTGCGGTCGCAGAGTCTCCGGGCAATACTTACAACCCGTTTTTTATATGGGGAAAGGTCGGACTCGGTAAAACACACCTTATGCAGGCAATAGGAAATCATATCATGTCTGCAAAACCGGGTACTAAAATTCTCTATGTCAGCGCAGAGAAGTTCACAAACGACCTTATCACGGCAATAAGGAACAATACAAACCATGACTTCCGTTCACGGTATCGTGAGCTTGATGTTCTTATGATTGATGATGTGCAGTTTATTGCAGGCAAGGAGCAAACGCAGGAGGAATTTTTCTGGACGTTTAACACACTTCATGACGCAAAGAAACAGATAATCATAAGCGCAGATCGCCCGCCAAAGGAGATTGACGGTATAGCGGACAGGCTCGTATCACGCTTTGAGTGGGGGCTTGTAACTGATATTCAGCCGCCGGATCTTGAAACTCGTGTCGCAATTCTCCAAAAAAAGGCTGAGCTGAAAAATTACAGAAATATTCCTGCCGATGTCATTATGTTTATTGCACAAAACATACCGTCAAACATAAGAGAGCTTGAGGGAGCATTAAACAGAATCGTGGCTTGCTCTGACTTAAACGGCGAGCCGATAAGCATTGAAAATGCCGGTACGTGGCTTAAGGATCTTATTAAGGAACAGCCTACCGGAGCTGTCAGTATGGGCATGATCCAACAGCTTACCGCAGAGACCTTCGGTTTCTCAGTGGAAGATCTTCTTTCGCACAGACGCACGGCAGACCTTGCCCTTGCAAGACAGGTCGCTATGTACATCGCGCGCAAGCACACAAATGAAGCTCTTGTACAGATAGCATACGCTTTCAATAAAAAGGATCACACGGTCGTCATATACGCATGTAAAAGAATTGAGGAAGCGATCAAGACCGATATGCGCATCAGATCCTTTGTTGATAACATTGTGAGCAAGTTAGTATAGCTGCATAAAAAGCTGTATATAAAACTGTGAAAAAACGTGCGCGTATATCATAAATACACAATAAATGTGAAGAATGTGCATAAAAACGGAAATTAAGCGGATAATTATGCACATAAAAAAACCGCACACAGTCAAATAAAACAGGCTGTTTTTACAAATACACAGCGCCTACTACGACTACTACGGTTTTATGTATAAATAAGACATAATAATAGGAGGAACACTCATGAAGCTGTCGGTTATAAAAAAACTCTTTCTTACAAGTTGGAATTTAGCAGAGAGAAACACAAATTTGTCTTCAAAGTTGGATAAAGACATACTCTCCTCCGTTTTTATAAAGGCAAATAAAGACAAAGTCGTTTTGCTTGCCACAGATTCAAAGACTGCTTTGCGCTGCACCGCTGAAGGCGTCACTGTTCTTGAAGAAGGCAGCGAAATATTGCCGGTAAATAAATTAAGCGAGTTGTTCAAAAAAGCACCGAGCGATGAGTTTATGATTGACGTCAGAAACGGTAAGATAGTCATAAAAGCAGGAAAAGGCGTTTACAGATTCTCAAGCTACGCAGCCGGAGAATATCCGGAATTTCCTTCAGCCGACAATGCCGAAAAATTCTGTACCATATCATCGGCTGAGCTTTCGCGTATCCTTGAGGAGGGAACTATTTGTGCCTCGTTGGGTGACGACTATCCTCTTTATCTCTCATCTGTTAATTTTGAGATAAAGGACAATATGTTGAGAATCGCATCTACAGATGGATTTCGTGTTGCTGCCTCTTCTGCGTGTGCCGAATGTTTTGCCGAATCCGGAACGCAGGAGCCTGCCACTATGAAAGGCGTTAAAGAGCTTCAAAAGATTCTCTCAACTCTTGATGCCGCATCACCTGTTGAGATCCTGCACAATGATAAACTCTTTTTCTTCAGGTCTGAGAATATTGAGTTCTCTCTGCTGCGCGTTGAGACGAAATTTCCGAATTACGAAAAAATTATGCCGACGGAAAGTACACTTGCGGTCACAGTTGACAGATCAATGCTTGCCGACGTCCTTGAAAGGGTTGATGTTGTAGTAAAGGATTTCACGCATCAGGCACTTATCTGTATAGACGGTGACAGTACAATGACGCTTTACGGCAAAGCACCGGATATAGGAACGGTCAAGGACGAGATTTCCGTAAAAGCAGAGGGAGAGCCGCTTAATATCGCAGTAAATGCAAGGTATCTTCTTGATGCTGTTCGGGTCGTGAGAGAGCCTGACTTGAAGATTTGGTTTAACGGTTCAAAGGATAAAATGCTTATATCTCGCTGCGAAAATAAAGATTTTTTCTGCATGATCGCGCCGATGAATATATCGGAGGCCGAGATCGCAAAATATAAGTCAGAACCGAAAGACGGGGAAGATGCCTTTTAGCAGAGTCAGATTTAACAATCTGCGCAATATTGAGCCCTCCGAGATGAGATGGCACACAGGGATAAATCTTCTTGTTGGAGAAAACGGAGCCGGAAAGACAAACATTTTGGAGGGAATACATATCATATCGGGTTGGGGACCGCTTGCCAAGGGAACGAAAAGCTCAAATATACCAAACTGGGAGAGCGGTTCCTCCGATGTTTGGCTTACGGGCGAGAGTTTGAGCAAGGATATTATAAAGACAAAGCTTTCAAACAGAGTTACGATAAAGCTTAACGAAAAGCCCGTAACCGCTTCCGAGATGAGGTGGAATTTTCCGTTGCTTGCCTTTTTATCCGATGATATGGCTGTTATTGAGGGATCTTCGTCAAACAGACGCAGGCTTATGAACCTTTTGCTTGCCATAATTATTCCCGTTTACGCAAAGCGCATTGCGGAGTATGCCCGCGGGATAAGGCAGAAGGCTGTATATCTGAAACGCGGACTTCCCACGGCTGTGGTTGACAGTGCGCTTATGCCGCTTGCCGCGTGGATTTGGAATATGAGAGCAGAGGCTGTTGCGCTCATTGCATCATCGCTTACCGAGATCGGCGGATTGCTTCCGGGAAAAATAGATCTTGTCTTAAAGCGCGGAGGTGTTGCGTGCTGCGGTTCCGTTACCGGGCTATCCGCAGAAGAGGACTACGCTATTTCCGTTCAGAAAAACAGATCCGAGGAAGAAGCGCGCAAGTATCCCGTTACGGGACCTCACCGCGACGATATTCTGATATTTTCCGACGGCAGACCTGCGGCAGATGTATTCAGCAGAGGTCTGAGACGGCGCATAGCGATAGCCCTTATCCTCGCACTTTCTGACGGTGTCAGGCGAAAGACGGGAAAGACTCCCGTACTTATTCTTGACGAAGTTATGTCCGAGCTTGACGCAAACGGCAGAAAACTTTTATTTGACGCACTCCTTGAAAGAAAAGCTCAAGTTTTTGCCGCGACTGCGGAGCCATACAGCGGTAAATT
>JAUNMU010000017.1 GCA_030531745.1 Synergistes sp.
TACAATGGCTTGTATTTGCTACGGTGTATATCATATGAGGATCCAGCGGCTTTAGTGCGATAAATCAACAATGTGCGAAAACATAACACACTACATCGCCTCCACAACGCCTGACGACAGCCTCCGGTTTACCCCACTGCACACCGCGCGTCCTTAAAGCCACTGGACACTGCGTACCCACAGGGGGCACAGGCTGCCGGCTTCGCCGCCCGCAGTGAGACAGATCTTTAGATATTTATCGGATCGTCAATAAATCCATTCGGCATTTACAGCAAAGTCATAAAAACAGACACAGTCCGTTGGAAAGGAGAGGTAACCACGGACTGCGTCTTATACAGATTGAGATCCGGGGAAATCTCAAATACTGTCCTTCGCTTGTTTTTTAGGCATCATTTCACGATCGGAAAATCGCCTAATGCTGCGTAGCCACGGAGTCCGGAGCGACCGGCGGATGAGCCGTCCACAGTGATACAGACAAATACTGAATATTCACGATCCTGCTAGATCATCTGTATTGTCGTTTCTACATTCCGTAACAATACGAAAGCGCACTACTTCCTCTTTTTTGAAACTTTCTTCTGTGAAAGACTCTTCTCCAACTGAGACATTCTCTTGTTCAGCGTGCGGATAAGTTCATCCTGCTGCGAGAGCTTTGTATCCTGCTGCGAGAGTTTTGTATTCTGCTCATCTATCGTTGTGTGGAGATCGTTTATAGCCTCTGCCTGCTCTGCTATGACCTTATCCTGTTCGGATATTTTCGCCTTCATATCGTTGTAAAGCTCGGGGGTAAGACGTTTTTTATCATTACCGTTGCCTACGGCGAAGCTAAAGCCTATCTTGCTCATTACGTCACCGCCGTCGTTGTATGACACACCTGCATTCATCATTACACGCGGTGAGAAATAGTGATACACGCCCACTGCTGCCGACTGCTTGCCGCGATAGTTGCCAAAGCCCGCAGTGACTGTCGTCGTGTTGTCGGGGTCGTACGGCAGAGGCGCGAGTGCCGCCATTGCCGCAGCGTGTGCGCCGACGTAGCTTATATCCTTGTAAAGCCTCTGTTCCAAGTCGTATATCTGTCCGCCGTTCACTGCATCTCTGCTGTTTCTCGCTATCATTCCATCGGCTATATTTGTTATTTTGTTCGTTGCTCCGTCGATCTTCACTCCGTTTAAGCTGTCGCCGACAGTCACGCTCTGAACAGAGATATTGTCTGCAAGTGATACAGTCGCTACCTTGCTTGTTTCATCGGCTGTGATCTTAATGTTTTTATTGTCGACACCGATAGTCCTTACATTTACCGCACCTGTAGCACCCGCATTCGGCTCCGACAACGCTATACCGCTCAATGAGGTGTTCTGTGGCTTCTCTGCCGGTGAGACAATGACACCGATACCGATCTGCCCTTCAACATATTCCTCCATCTGCTCCCTCGTTACTCCCGATCGGGGATCATCGGGATCTGACTCTATAACAACATTTACGATCTTTGTCTTGTCACCCTCGCGCGTTATATTTTCAGTTTTATATTCAAGATCCGTTATTGAACCATCTATGTTCGTTATTGAAGTATTTATGCTCGCTATTGAAGTCTCTATATCAGTCTTCATACCGCTCAACTGTCCGACAGTCGCAGCATCGTTTGCTGCGGTACCATCGGCAATACCGCTGAGCTTCACATCGCCGCCGCCGACGCCGCTTTTTGCGAATGTAAGGACGCCGCCAGTGCCATCTACCGTCATGTTTATCGGCGATGTAGTTCCGAACTGAACGACATTCCCTCCGGCACCGCTGTATTTCACGGCAAGAGCGTTCAAGGTGTTCAGGTCACTGCTGACGCTGTTTATACTGGTGTTCAAGGCGTTCTTGGTGTTGGTTATGGCTGTGTTCAACTCTGTTTTGGCTGCCGCTACCTTGTCTTTCACGTTCTTAATCGTAGCCGCATCGGAATCGGCAACACCGTCTGACACATTTACTATTTTACGTGTGGCAGGAGTGGTGGTAGAGCCCATCATTCTTCCCCCACCCACTGATACTACATTATCAGCACTAGCCACAGAACCGCTGCCAAGTGCCACGGAGTTCGATCCTGTTGCATTTGAATAACCTCCGAGCGCAAGTGAACCAGTAACGGTACCTGCGGCATTAGCTCCAAATGCTGCACTCCAGGAACCACCAGCATTTGCGTCAGTTCCAATCGCGGTAGAAGCATACCCTGTTGCGTAGATAGTACCGCCGCCTCCTACCGCAGTGGAAAATTCCCCACTTGCACTTCCACTCCCCGCCTGATACGCTGGCCCCCCTAGAGCCTGCACTGGTGCGAGCATGGAGAGAATAAGTGCCGCTGCGCACACACTCAAGAGTCCCTTTCTTTTTCCGTTAAACATCATCATAATTTCCTCCCTGTATTTTTTGTCATTTGTTCCCTTACTGCTTCCACGATAAAACCGTGGATACTGCTCCCTCAACAAAATCGTGAATATTCCCTCGTCTCCCTGTGAGACATTGCGCGAGAACGACGATTATCTCCGTCTCCCTGCGGGCGGCGCAGCCGCAGCGCAGGGGCCAGCGGCTTTAGGACGGTAAATAAGCGATATGCGAACATATAACACACTACACCACGTCCACAGCGCATCACGACAGTTTTCGTTTTACCCCACTATACGCCGCGCGCCCTTAAAGCCGCTGGGTTCTGCGCCTCCGCTTCGCTGCGCGCAGAACGACTGATATTTAAGGATTTATTGGATCATCAATATCCATCCGTTTCCCTGCGCCTCTGCGAAACACCGAAACTACCGGTGTTTCGCGCCTTGCGTTTCGCTCGCACGCGAAAAAGACAGACATTCAAGAGTTTATTGGGCTATCAATAACCACCACAACGAGTTCCGCCGCATAAATCAATGTTGTGCAAAGCGCATCGGTTATGTAGCCGTCATGGCAGACACTCCCACACAAAAAAGCGGCAGATGAGACACGCGAACAATCGCGCGGCTCATCTGCCGCTTTTTGTAATTTCTATATACACACTGCGAAGCACCGTTTACCGCGGTACTTTTACTTACATTACCATTCCGGCTTTCAAGAGATGCCGATAAAGACAGTTCTCCGAACTGCGAACTGCGAACATTATAGCACCTCTCCTTTCGTTTGTCAACCCCACATTGACATTTTTACATAAAGTTTGTGCATAAGACCCACACACAAAGCACAGCCGCCTCATAGCAACTCATCGCGTGTATTCTACACTTATATCTGTGAAGATGTCAAGACACGATTTTTTCCGGCAGAAATCAATTTTTATACGATATTGATTTCCGTGAGCGAAGCCGGTTTGTTCACCAGACGGTGCATATAATCAGCGTGTCCCTAAAATACTTTATTTTTTACCATTACCATAACAGTTCATTTGCAATGACGTTGACAATCAATGGGCGGTGATTTATATTATACGCTGTGTCGCGCTTGCGGCATGAAATGTTGAAAGTCAAAACTACGGGAGGGAGTTAAGTGGGATAAGAAATTTTGCGTTTCTTAGTCACACTTATGCAAAAGCCAATGATGTCATTCTATGCAGAAGCAATCATTACACCGCGCGCCGGTGTTTTGGACACTCAGGGTAAGGCAGTTGAAAAGACTCTCGGACGCCTCGGCTACGAGAATGCAGGCAATGTCCGCGTGGGGCGCATCGTTACGATGACGGTGAAAGCAAACGAAAAAAGCGAAGCCGCAGAGTATGTTAAGAGTATGTGCGGCGATCTGTTGGCAAATGATTTGATTGAGACCTACACTGTTACGGTACGGGAAGCAGAGTGATGAGAGTTTCTATCGTTGTGTTTCCGGGAAGTAACTGCGACCGCGATGTTCAGCGCGCGGTGAGCGAGACGTTAAAGACACAGGTTGATATGGTCTGGCATGAGGAGCGCGAGTTCCCCGAAAAACCGGATCTTGTCGTTCTGCCCGGCGGTTTTTCTTATGGAGATTATTTGCGTTCGGGCGCAATGGCAGCGCGTTCTCCCATTATTGATTCTGTGCGTGCCCATGCAGCATCGGGCGGATTGCTGCTTGGCATCTGCAACGGTTTTCAGGTGCTTACGGAGGCTCGTTTGCTTCCGGGTGCGTTGCTTGCAAACACGAGCATGACGTTTTTGTGCAAAAAATGTTGGCTGCGCGTTGAGAGTACGGACAATCATTTCACAAGCGGTCTGAAAAAGGGCGATATTGTGCAGTACCCTATCGCACATCATGAGGGGCTTTATTTTCTCCCTGAAAAAGAATTAAAGGCACTTGAGGACGATGGGCGTGTCGTGTTCCGCTATGCGGACAAGGATACGGGCAAGGCCGGTGCCGAATATGCACCAAACGGCGCACTTAACGGTATTGCCGGCATCTGTAATAAGGAAGGAAATATTTTAGGTCTTATGCCGCACCCCGAAAGATCAACGTTCGGACATCTTAACGGCGGTTCTGACGGCAGAGAGTTCTGGCTTTCGGTCGCCCGTGATTTTGCAGAAAGAGGTGCTTTCTGATGGATACGGAACAGAAATTACGCAAGGTCGGCCTTTCTGAGGACGAATATAAGAATATAAAGGATATACTTTCGCGTGAGCCAAATGACCTTGAGCTTGAGCTTATAGGTGTCATGTGGTCGGAGCATTGCAGTTACAAGTCTACACGTCCGCTTCTGCGCACGTTCCCTTCAAAGGGCAAATATGTCCTTCAAGGTCAGGGCGAGAATGCCGGAGTGGTTGATATGGGTGAGGGATGGGGTTTCGCCTTTAAGGTTGAAAGCCACAATCACCCGTCGGCCGTTGCCCCGTTTCAGGGCGCGGCAACAGGCGTAGGCGGCATTATCCGCGATATTATCGCAATGGGGGCACGTCCGTGTGTATCAATGGACGGCCTTTTCTTTGGAGATGCCGCTTTGCGCAAGACGCAGAATCTTGCAAAGGGTATCGTTGAGGGCATAGGAGCTTACGGCAACGCAGTCGGAGTTCCTATCGTAGGCGGCAAGACGTTTTATTCATCATGCTATAACGACAATCCTCTCGTGAACGCATTCAGCGCAGGCTATGTCCGTCTTGACAAAATGGCGAGTTCGCAGACGGCAAAGCCGGGGGATCTTGCTGTTCTTCTCGGCTCAAAGACAGGGCGCGACGGCATAGCCGGTGCGTCGTTTGCATCACGCGAGCTTGAGGATGACGCAAAGGCGAGCAAGCCTCAGATCCAAATCGGTGACCCGTTTGAGGAAAAGCTGCTGATTGAGTGCTGCATGGATCTGCTCCAAAAGGATCTGATAGCGTCTATGCAGGATATGGGAGCGGCAGGGATACTTTCCTCGTCAAGTGAAATTGCGGAAAAGAGCGGCTGCGGCGTTGATATAATCGTTGAGAAGATTCCTCTGCGTGAAGCTGATATGCTTCCGTGGGAGATCTTCCTCTCAGAATCACAGGAGCGTATGCTGCTCATAGTTGAAAAAGAAAAACTTGATCCGGTTTTTGCTCTTGCAAAGCATTACGGTCTTGACTGCGCCGTAGTCGGAACAATGACGGACAGCGGTCGCTATCGTGTCTATAAGAACGATGTTTTACTGGCGGATCTTCCGACCTCAATTCTCGGAGATACACCGGAGATCATACGCGAGGCAAAATGCCCCGAAGATCTGTCGGAACGCCAAAGGCTTGACCTTTCCAAGCTTCGTTCCGATGATCTTGCGGGAGATTTGCTCAAAATGCTTTCCTGCCCAAACGGACACAAGAAGGACGCAATATGGGTGCAGTACGATTCAATGGTCCAGCTTCACACAATAGCCGGAAACGGTGAGCCGGCGGCTGTGGTTGAGGTGCCGGATACAAACCGCGCATGCGTTCTCACAATGGAGGCAGAGCCTTATAAGTGTCATACAGATCCCTATAAGGGCGCCGTTGAGACGATGGCTCTGTCGCTGCGCGGAATATGGCTTACGGGAGCGGAAGCACTTGGCATGACGAACTGCCTTAATTTTGCATCACCCGAATATCCCGAAAAATTCTATGAGTTAAAAGAAGCTATTCGCGGTCTTGCGGATACATGCCGCGCGCTTGATTGCCCTGTCGTGTCGGGCAATGTGAGCCTTTACAATGAGACGGCGGCAGGACAAATTTATCCCACCCCTCTCGTAGTTACGGCAGGGCTTGTCGTTGACCGCAACAATATTATACGTTCCGGACGCACTCAGCAGGGCGATATAATTTATGTAGTCGGCAAGACGGAAGGTTCTCTTGCCGCTTCGCGCTATCAGGATCACAAGAGCGGAAAACCTCTCGGAGCAACTGTGGCACCTGACTTTGAGAATGAAAAGAAATTCCGTGACCGTGCCATAAAAACAGCAGAGCTTCAGCTTGCCCGTTCAGGGCGTGTCGCAGCCGGAGGCGGTCTTGCCGTTGCATTTGCCAATGAAGCCATAGCATCGGAAATAGGAATGAGGATATCAATTTCACCTGAGGATTCACCGGAATCGCTTCTTTTCTCCGAGGGCGGCGCAAGAGCTGTATATTCCGTTGCACCGGAAAAATCGGCAGAATTTGAAGCCCTCTGGAGCGATTTTTCGCTGACAAGGGCAGGAATTGCCGGAGGCAGTGATCTCGTGTGGGATAACATTTTTACGTTATCCGTTGATCGGCTAAGAGACGCTTTTGCGGGTTCGGTCGGAGAAAACAAGTAAATGTGCGGATTATTTGCTGCATACAGTCCAAAGGCAGAGCGCGTGCTTGAAGAGATATATCTTGGTCTTTGCGCACTTCAGCACCGCGGTCAGCTATCCGCCGGTGTTTCGTGGATCAGCGAAGGCTCTGTTCATATAAAGAAGGGTATGGGGCTTGTTCATGAGGCACTCTCACAACAGGAGCTTGCTTTAATTGACGCAAATGCCGCAATAGGTCATGTGCGCTATGACTCGTCGGCAAACACAGGGGAAGAAAACAGCGAGCCTATTGGCGCGGACTACGCACAAGGTCCTGTCGCCATTGCACTCAACGGCAGCCTTACAAACGCAGCCGCGCTTTCAACGTATCTTACAAATTGCGGAGCAATATTTAGGACAACAAGCGACGCGGAAATAATTCTCCAGCTTATGGCACATCAGCCGAAAGCCGTTCCGCTTGAAGCATTTGAAACAGCGCTTGCGAAGGTCACCGGCGCATACAGCGCAGTTGCTCTCTTTGACGGCTCGCTTGTTGCGGCGCGCGACCCGTGGGGGTTCAGACCCCTTGCGATAGGCAGAAAAGGTGATGACTATTTTGTAGCGTCCGAATCATGCGCCTTTGACATAGTGGGAGCTGAATTTGTGCGCGATGTTGAACCCGGCGAAACAGTCGTCATAGACAAGCGCGGGCTTATATCGCGCAGACTGCCGCGTACTGCTGAGCGTCACCGCAGATGTTCGTTTGAATATGTCTATTTTGCCCGCCCCGACAGCGTAATAGACGGTGTTTCGGTCTATGAGGCACGAAAGAGGCTCGGCGCATGCCTTGCCCACCACACCGAATGTCCGGAAAATTCCGTTGTCGCAGGACTGCCGGACAGCGGCACGATAGCGGCTCTCGGACTTGCAGAGAAAACCGGTCTTCCGTTTGAATCCGGCATAATCCGCAACCGCTATGTCGGACGCACATTTATACAGCCAACGCAGCGCGTACGCGAGGGCGGCGTTAAGATCAAGCTTAACCCTCAGCCGGGTATATTCAATGATAAGGAAGCCGTTATCGTTGACGATTCAATAGTGCGTGGAACAACGTCAAAGAAAGTTATAAAACTCATACGCGATGCCGGAGCCACGAGAGTTCATATACGCATCGCCTCTCCGCCTGTTAAATACCCGTGCTACTACGGGATAGACACTCCATCATGCGAGGAGCTTATAGCATCGCGCATGGATACTGACGAGTTGTGCAGAGAGATAGGTGCGGATTCTCTTAAGTACATAGACTGCGACGAATTGTGCAACGCTATAGGGCTTCCCCGCTGTGAACTCTGTACGGCGTGTTTTGACGGCACATATCTTGATGAAGAGGAACAGCAGAATTTGCTTGAAGTATAAAAAACGGAGGAATTAAAATGACAACACTTGTAAAGAAAGATTTCATATACGAAGGAAAGGCAAAAAGACTTTACACAACAGATGATTCCAAATATGTAATAGTGGAGTACAAGGACAGTTTTACAGCATTCAACGGTCAGAAAAAAGCGACAATGAGCGGTAAGGGCGTTCTTAACAACAATATTTCGTCAAAACTTTTTACGCTGCTGAAAGAAAAAGGCGTAGATTCGCATTTTGTTGAGCGCATTGACGAGACGCATCAGCTTGTGAAGCGCGTTAAGATCGTTCCGCTTGAGGTCATTGTCCGCAATATCGCCACAGGATCACTCTGCAAACGTCTCGGAGTTGAGGACGGTCTGAAACTTGCATGGCCTCTCTTTGAAATGTGCTATAAGGACGATGACCTCGGAGATCCGTTCATCATTGAGGATCACGCACTCCTCTTCGGTTGGGCAACAAAAGATGAAATTGACAAGATAAAAGAAATTTCGCTTAAGGTGAACGAGATTCTCAAAGAATATTTTGCGGATAAAAATGTGGTACTTGTTGACTTTAAGCTTGAATTTGGCAAAGATACAGACGGAAATCTCATTCTCGCAGACGAAATCTCACCGGACACATGCCGTTTCTGGGACAGCTCAACAGGCGATCATCTTGACAAGGATCGTTTCCGCAAAGATTTGGGCGATGTTCTCGGTGCGTACAGAGAAATTTGGAAGAGAATTTCCGCGTAAGAAAAAATGAGTGGTATTTTCGGTGCGTACAGTGCCGCAGGAAAAACCGTACTTGAAGATATTTATCTCGGACTCTATGCCCTTCAGCACAGGGGGCAGGAGTCCGCGGGAATAGCATGGCATGACGCCGATAAAATATCTTCCGTGCGCGGTTTCGGTCTGCTGCACAACGCTGTAAGTCAAAAAAATTTATCAAAGATAAGTGCAAACTGCGCCATAGGTCACGTTCGCTGTGTGCCGCTTGAATTTTCGCGTCTGCACAATGTTCTGCCTGTGTGTGCGAACTATGCGAAGGGGCCTGTCGCCGTAGCACATGACGGGCTTGTCACCAACCTTGACGAACTAAGGCATCAGCTCGTAATGCGCGGTGCTATATTCCAGTCGGATACAAATTCAGAGGCTGTACTGCACATTATGGCACAGAAATCATATATGCAGCCGATAGATGCCTTTGCGGACGCACTGCGCCGCATTGAGGGCTCGTATTCGTTTGCGGCCATTCTGAACGACTCGCTCGTAGCCGCGCGTGACCCTTACGGGTTCAGACCTCTGTGTATCGGAGAGTGCAACGGCGTATATTACGTTTCATCCGAGTCATGCGGTCTTGACATTGTGGGAGCAAGGCTGATTCGCGATGTTGAGCCCGGCGAGATCGTTGTAATAGGCAAGCACGGCATAAAGAGTCTGCGCGTTCACCCCGAAAGGCCTTCCACTGCAAAGCACTGTTCATTTGAATATGTCTACACAGCTCGTCCCGACAGCATAATAGACGGTGTATCGGTCTATAAGGCACGAAAGGAGATGGGCAGACGTCTTGCCGCAGCTTCACCGTGCTGTGGCGCTGATTTGGTCACAGGCATGCCCGACAGCGGAACTGCCGCAGCAATAGGATATGCGCAGGAAGCAAAAATTCCGTTTGAAATGGCGATCGTCAGAAACCGCTATGTCGGACGCACATTCATACAGCCTACTCAAAAGGTGCGCGAACGCGGCGTTAAGATAAAACTTAACCCAATAGAGCATATATTTGAGGGGAAAAAGGTCATAATAGTTGACGATTCAATAGTGCGCGGTACAACAGCAGAACGCATAACGGAAATGATGCGTTCGTGCGGCTCAAGTGAAGTCCATTTGCGCATAGCATCTCCGCCGGTAGTCTGCCCATGCAGATACGGCATAGATACACGCGGAGCAAGTACGCTTGCCGCAGTTCGTATGACATTGGAAGAGTTGTGCAAAAAAACGGGAGCGGATTCACTTAAATATCTGAGTGAAGAGGAATTGTGTGCAGCTATAGGACTTCCTCAGGAGAGACTTTGCACAGAATGTTTCTGTCGGAAAATATCTTGAAAGTAAGGGAATACAATGGGCAGATTAAGTTACGAAAAATCAGGCGTCAGCATTGCAGGCGGAGATGCATGGGTTGAAACGATAAAAGGACTTCTTGCAAACCGTCCTCACGACAAAAATTCAGTGGGCGGAGTCGGCGGATTTGCCGGTCTTTACAGAATAGGCGGAGGACAATGCCTTGCTGCGTGCTGTGACGGAGTAGGCACAAAGCTTGAACTTGCCAAAGCCACAGGGATATACCGCGGTCTCGGTCAAGATCTTGTCGCAATGAACGTCAATGACCTTATCACCGTAGGGGCGCGTCCTCTTTTCTTTCTTGACTATGCCGCGTGCGGCAAACTCAACGAGACACTTCTGAAAGAGATCGTAAGCGGCGTGATAGATGCATGCGAAGAAAGTCTCTGCACGCTCCTTGGCGGTGAGACGGCTGAGATGCCCGGGGTCTACGATACATCCGGATTTGACCTTGCGGGGTTTTCCGTCGGAATAGTTGACGAAGATAAAATTATTGACGGCAGCACGATAGAGGCAGGAGATATTATAGTCGGTCTTCCAAGTTCCGGTGTTCACAGCAACGGATACAGCCTTGTACGCTCCGCACTCGGAAAAGACGGCTTGAACATTGATCTTGCTTCAATCCCGGAGGGTTGGAAAGAGACAGCCGCGGAAGCCGTAATGCGCCCGACAAAACTGTATGTAAAGACGGCACTTGCGGCAGTTCGTACAGGTGTTGTCCGCGGAATGGCACACATCACAGGCGGAGGAATGTACGGAAATATCATAAGAGTGATTCCCAAAGGACTTGACATCACAATAGACTTTGCATCTTGGAAACGCCCTGCAATATTTGATCTGATAGCAAGTGCCGGCATTGACGAGGAAGAGATGCGCAGGGTATTTAACCTTGGGATAGGCTATGTATTCATCGTATCACCGCACGACTTGCCCGTGCTTGAAAATGCACTGAAAGAAGCAGGGGAAAAACCTGTGTTGATAGGTGAGGTCACGAAATGCGCAGGGCGCGTATAGCAATACTCATATCCGGCAGGGGAACCAATATGGAAGCTCTGCTTAAGGCTTCCGCATCGGGAGAGCTTTCGGCGGATGTCACTTTCGTCGGCAGTGACAACGCAAATGCAGGAGGACTTGCCACAGCTAAGGCACTCGGTATCGCGGCGCACGTTTTTTCATACAAAGAGATGGGACGCAAGACCGCCGAGAACGCTATAGCGGAGTATGTTGAAAAAACCGAGAGCGATATTATCGTTCTTGCAGGATTTATGAAGATACTTTCACCTGAGTTTGTTCGCCGTTTTCCGCGCAGAATACTCAATATCCACCCCGCACTGCTCCCACTCTTCCCGGGCGCGCACGCAATACGGGACGCTTGGGAGGCGGGCGTTTCGGAGAGCGGAGTAACGGTGCATATCGTTGACGAAGAAGTTGACCACGGAGAGATACTTGAACAGTGTGCCGTTGATCGTGAAGAGAATGACACTATAGAGACGTTTGAAGCAAAGATACACGCCGTTGAGCATAGAATCTACAAACACGCTCTTCAAACATTCATTGAATCGGAAATATTGTAGGGACACACTGATTAATTAGTTTTTGGCAGATAAACACAGTAGCGGCTTCCGCTGATTAGATGTACCAGCCGCTAAACAGTCAGGCTCCGACTGGGGCGGAGGCGTATATACATACGTTGGAGCCACAGGCGCGGCCTGACTGTGACGCGGATGGTGCATATAATCAGCGGTTACTATAGGATTTGGAAAGGCGGAAAAATATGTCAAAATTTGAGACACGCAAAGCATTGATATCCGTATGGGACAAGAAAGGTGTACTTGAACTTGCAAAGGGACTTGCCGCGCACGGCTATGAGATAGTCTCAAGCTCCGGAACAGCAAAACATTTGAGGGATGGCGGCGTAGATGTAACAGAGGTGCTTGACCTCACGGGGCTTCCCTCAATACTCGGCGGAAGAGTAAAGACGCTTCACCCTGCAATTATGGGCGGAATACTTGCAAGGCGCGGTATGGCAGACGATGACGCAGACCGTGAGAAATTTAACATTCCTTTGATAGATGTCGTAGTCTGCACGCTCTATCCGTTTGAAGAGACCGCAGCAAGCGGTGCATCACTTGACCAACTTATAGAAAAGATAGATATTGGCGGTGTGTCGCTGATTCGCGCAGCGGCAAAAAATTATTTCCACGTTGCGGTCGTTACGGACATTGCCGATTACGGCAGAGTCCTTGAAGAACTTGAAAAAAAGCAGGAGTTTACGCTTGAATTTAAGCAGGAGCTTGCATTAAAGGCATTCAAGGCAACAGCATCGTACGACTCCGTGATATACAAGGGGCTCTCCCGCGAACTCGGAACTGCCGATGACGTAACGGAGGACAAAATACTCCCTCTTCGCCGCGAACAAAAACTGCGCTACGGGGAGAATCCGCATCAGCAGGCGGCACTCTTTATGCCCCCTCTTGAAACACGTCCCTTTGAGCAGCTCTCAGGCAAGGAGCTATCATACAACAATCTGCTTGACCTTGACACATTGCTCCGCGGCTGCTCAATATTCCAGGACAGCTGTGCGTGTACGATAGTGAAGCACACCACGCCATGCGGAACAGCAATGGGCAAAACGACTTGCGAAGCGTTTGAAAAAGCGCTTGTGTGCGATCCTGTATCTGCATTCGGGGGAATAATCGGCGTAACGCGAAAAGTTGATCTTGACACTGCAAAGAAAATATCCGAAACATTTTTTGAAATACTCGCCGCACCTGATTTTGACAACGAAGCGGCAGAATATCTTAAGGAGAAGAAACCAAATCTGCGCGTTCTCAAACTTCGCGCAGGATATGCACCGCAGCTGCAGATAACGGGCAATCGCTGCGGCTTTCTGATTGAAGACGACAAACTCCCCAAACTTCCGACACAAGAAGATGGAAAATGGCACGGCGTTGCAAGACCCGATCTTTGGGATGATATAATATTTGCGTGGAAGACAGCGGCAATAACAAAGAGCAACGCTATCGTACTCGTAAAAGACGGCGCCGCAGTCGGAATAGGCGGCGGCTTCACAAACCGTGTTGACGCAGCGGAATATGCCATAAGACAGGCAGGAGAGAAAGCAAAGGATTCCGTGATGGCATCGGACGCATTCTTCCCATTTGCGGACTCGGTTGAACTTGCGCACAAAGCAGGCGTGGCAGCCGTTATAGAGCCCGGCGGATCGATTCGCGACAGCGAAGTATTCAAGAAAGCCGAAGAACTCGGACTTTCACTATTTGAAGGCGGAAGCCGTACATTCAGACATTGAGGCGATAATATGAAAATAATGGTATTAGGCGGAGGCGGAAGAGAACACGCGGTCGTTCACGCCTTTGCGAAATCAAGCATTACCACCGAACTGCACTGCTGCCCGGGAAACCCCGGCATAGCAAAGCTTGCAAAATGCCACGCAGGAGATATATGCTGCCCCAATGATATGAAAAAACTCTGCTGTGATTTAGGCATAGAACTTGTTTTTGTGGGGCCGGAAGCACCACTCGTTGCAGGCACGGCAGATGCGCTGAGAGATGCCGGAATACTTGTCGTAGGCCCCGGCAAATCGGGCGCACGTCTTGAAGGAAGCAAGGCATTTTCAAAACAGTTTATGAAACGCCACAACATACCAACGTCAGATTTTGATATATGCACAAATCTTGACGAATGTCGCGCGGCACTCTCAAAGCGCAAAGCGCCATTTGTAGTAAAGGCAGACGGTCTTGCGGCGGGGAAAGGTGCGTTCTTGCCCGAAACATACGATGAAGCAATAGATATATGCAAGATGATGCTGGTTGAACAAAAACTTGGCACATCCGGAAATCTCATAGTCATTGAAGATTTTGTCCCGGGTGTTGAGACAACCGTTCTTGCTCTCTGCGACGGCAAAACGATTCGCGTTCTTCCGTCAAGTCAGGATCACAAACGCGCACTTGACGGAGATAAAGGCAACAACACAGGAGGTATGGGAGCATACTCTCCCGTCCCGTGGATAGACGATAAATTCATGAAAAAAGTCACAGACGAAATTTTGAATCCCACGGTGGAAGGTCTTGCCAGTGACGGCATACCGTTTATCGGTGTAATATACGCCGGAATAATGGTAAAGAAAGACGGTTCTCTGTCAGTGCTTGAATATAACGTCCGTCTCGGTGACCCTGAGACACAGGTCGTCCTGCCGGCATTCGGCGGAGACTTCGGCGAAGCGGCGCTTGCCTGCGCAAAGGGCGAACTCAGCAAGATCAAATGGGCGGGCGCGGCACGCACAGCACTCGGCGTTGTGATCGCCTCAGGCGGATACCCCGGTAAGTTTGAAAAAGGATATGTCATAACCGATTCCGGAGCCGATGGTGATGACACATTCATATACCACGCAGGAACAAAGGTAAATGAAAATAATGAAACCGTCACCAACGGCGGCAGAGTGCTTACAGTCGTTGCAATGGCAGATACACTTCAGGAAGCCCACGACAAGGCATATAAGCGCGTCGGCGAAATATCTTTCAAAGACTGCATTTTCCGCAAAGACATCGGAGACAAATCTCTCAAAGGGAAGGAGAAATAAAATGCCACAGATAGGAATTATACTTGGCTCAGCATCCGATATTTCCGTCATTGAAAAAGGTACTCCCGTGCTTGAAGAGCTGGGAATAGAATACGAAGTAGCGATAGCATCGGCACACCGCACACCGTCCGACGTTGAAAACTATGCTAAAAACGCTCGCGCACGCGGAATCACCGCAATAATAGCAGTTGCGGGTCTGTCGGCCGCGCTCCCCGGCGTAGTCGCCGCCGCAACCACCTTGCCGGTAATCGGTGTACCGGTAAAGGGCGGCGCAATAGACGGAATGGACGCTCTTCTGTCAATCGCACAGATGCCGCCCGGCGTTCCAGCCGCGTCCGTGGGTCTGAACGGAGCAAAAAACGCCTGCCTTATGGCAGCAAGAATAGCAGCCGCCACCAACGACAAACTGACAGCAAAGTTAGAAGCCTATTCTGCAAAGGAAGCTGCCAAAGTACGCGACAGCCGAAAAAAATTAGAAAATCTCCCTGCCGCCCCTGCGGAGGCTTACAGATAACAATATTTTCGGATATTCAGCCGTCAACGGCAGCTCCGCGATCCTGCGGAAGCTGCCGTTGGTATATGCATTTAAGGCATTAAAAAAGAAAGGTTATATGATTAGACGCCATTCTCCGGCCAAAAATTAGACAATACTTGCAGAAGTGGTGGGGCTTGTGAGAACAAAAAGCAGCGAGGTGATATGGAATGAATAAAGATCCGTTTAACGAATATATAAAAGAGTCCGAGCCGGATAAGCGGGATAAGGGGTATGCGTGGCATACGGCTATTGGCTTGCAGGCTGTTGACGGACTTAAGACATCGGAGTATTTGATGCATACGGCGCTCCGCAGCATTGAAGGTGAAATTTCTTTTGAGGAAGCAAATGCACTTTTGCAGACCTACTACGAGGAAAATCCTATCCGTGATGCGTCAGACCGTATTGAGGAGGCCGACAAGGTTTCCGCACGGATTGCCGCGCTTCTTTCCGAGCGTGCCTTTAGTCTTACACCGAATGAATATATCTCCATTCACAGAAAGCTGTTTACCGGAATCTATTCATACGCCGGACGCATCCGTGATTACAACATCACTGAGAAAGAATGGGTGCTGAACGAAGCGACTGTACTTTACGGAAGTGCCACGGAGCTGCGGGCGACACTGGACTATGATCTCTCAGAGGAGAAGAAATTTTCCTATAAAAATCTTTCTATGGATGAAATTATTCATCACCTTGCGACGTTTATATCAGGACTGTGGCAGATTCATGTGTTCGGCGAGGGAAACACAAGAACGACAGCGGTGTTCTTTATCAAGTATCTGCGCAAGCTGGGCTTTGACGTGACAAATGACATCTTTGCCAAGAATGCATGGTATTTTAGAAATTCGTTGGTCAGGGCGAATTACAACGACTTGAAGAACGGAATCCACGAAACAACGGAATACCTTGAGGTGTTTCTGCGCAATCTCCTCTTGAATGAGAGTAATCCTCTTCATAACCGAACAATGCATATCAGTGGAACATTCAAAGAGGTCAAAAAACCGGACATTGAAACCACCAAACCGGACATTGAAACCGTAAAACAGGACATTGAGGTCTTGAAACCGGACATTGAAAATTTATTTCAGCCGAAAACCATGATGCATATTTTGAAGCTTCAAGAAGCATTTCCGAATCAGACGATCTTTGGAAGGTCTGATGTGATGCGAGTGATTGATATTAAAGCATCCAGAGCATCTGACTTCTTAAAGGAGATGGCAGAACACGGAATCATTGAGTCGGTCTCCGGACATGGAAAAGGCAAGTATCGCTTCCTGCATCAGTAATGTTGAGACGATAAACACAAACTTGCCCATATAAGCAACCAACAAGATATACGCAAAGGCAAGTGCAAAAAAGCGAAAATTATGGTATAAATACGATTGTACTTTTGTATCATTGCGGAAGTATCAGTAAGAGCCCAAACACTAAGGGGAAATGGCCATGAGTAAAAGATCACCTTGGAATCTTCCCAATATGCTGAGCCTATCAAGAGTATTTCTTGTGCCTGTCATATTGGTGATATTTGAGGTCAGGGCACAATTTGGTTTTGTAGAGGGAATAAGCATAGGAGATATGCTTGCCGGATTGGTGTTCGTAGTCGCATCTCTGACAGACGCGGCAGACGGCTATATTGCCCGCAAGAGACATCTCGTGACGAATATGGGCAAATTCATAGATCCCATCGCTGACAAAATACTCGTAATAGCGGTGCTGATAACACTTGTGGAGCTTCAGCGTTTCCCTGCATGGATGGTAGTCGTGATAATATCGCGGGAATTTATTGTATCCGGTCTGCGTATGGTCGCCGCATCGGAGGGCGTAGTGATAGCCGCGTCAAAGGGCGGCAAAATAAAGACTGTAACACAGATAATCGGCATAATTATGCTGATACTGAATATCCCGGGTGCAATGGCCGTAATGTGGGCAGCCGTGATTCTGACTGTATGGTCCGGTATAGACTACGTGGTAAAGGGCGCAGATCTGCTCAGCTGATTTGCACCGCACAGAAATATATATCACTTCGCGTTATCCGTAATGCTTCATTCACCGATTTGTGTGCAATGGTAATCTTAGGAACCACTGATTATATGCACCATCCGCGTCACAGTCAGTCCGCGCCTGTGGCTCCAACGTATGAATATACGCCTCGGTGAACAAACTAAGTTCCGCTACGCAAATCAAAGATTTGCTGCGTCACTTATCCGCCCCAGTCGGGGCCTGACTGTTTAGCGGCTGGCACATCTAATCAGCGGAAGACGCTTTTGCGTTTATCTGCCAAAAACGAATTAATCAGTGTGTCCCTTACATCGCAACGCTTTTATGTTTTCTGCCAAACTTTACAACGACCCTGTCAACGAAAAGTGAGAATATAACAGAAAGAACTGCGGCGGCAACTCCTACTGCCGCGGTTCCGTAGCTCATTCCTATCTTTCCTGCGGCGATGCTGAATATCAGCAGACTTGCCGAATTGCAAGTTGCGGTAAGCTGGGCGAACTGCCCCATTGATTTTGTTTTTCCGTAGTCTCTTACAATGTCCATTGATATGTAGTATGTGCTTATTGCAATGTTGTTTATGGATACAAACAGTATCGCAATAAAGAGTACCATTACAGATGACGTGACGTTGGTAAAATATGAAAAGACGATGAAGCAGCACGCCATAAGTATTGACATAAACGCTACGATCCGTTGAAGGTTTATGCGGCGGCTTATGAATGATGACAGAGGCCCTGCCATAAATACAGATAGCGCACCGGCAAGCAGGATCATATTTCCTATCTGTATACTGCCGAGATCTTCGTGTGCTGCATACATGGGGAAGAGGAATGTTCTGTACGCGGCAAAGAGACATGTCGGAAATATCGCACAACATATAACAAATATGATCTGCGGATTTAACAAAAACCTGAACGATGAAAGTCTTGCTTCACGCTCCGTACCGTCCAATATCTCAACTTTACCTATCGTACCATTGAGGAACATTGCGGCAAGAAGTATGATGAATACTGCGGCGATGGACTGTACCGCAAATACTGTTGCCAATCCTGCGGCATCGGCAACAAAACCGCCGACAGATGCTCCAAGCAGTATGCCCGATGTCATTCCCGTGGTGTTACTGACAAAGAGGCGCATCCTTTCATTTTCTTTTTCCGCAAATGCGGACAGACAGTTGGGATTGCAGAGACCTATGCCAATTCCCGATATTGCAAAGCCGCACAAAAGCACGGCATAGTTTGAAAATCTGAACGCCGCGGCGCAGATACAGGACGAAAGTATAAGTATAAATGCACCTGCAAGCGCGTTCTTTCTGAATCCAAACCTTTCTGCCATAAATCCTCCGACGTTTGTAGCACGCGGCGCAAAAAAGGTCATAAGAGAGAGCGGAAGAGCGGGCGCAAACTCTACCGGAATTATGCCGACGGGAGACGAGGCAAAGAGTTTTGACGCCTGCTGCACAATAAATACGGTTGGAAGTGATTCTATAAAAAATGCCGCAAATGTCATAGTCCGTGATACTTCAAGTATCGCTGGTCTAAGTTCGTTTGACGATGCCTGTATTGCAAGACGCCTCTTTGAAATGCACTCAACAAACGGCGTTATTTCAGCAAAGACAAGAAGTATGCCTACAAGAAATACGAGCAAAGCATACGATATATTGATAATTATTTTTCTTATCTCCTTGCCGTAGCCCACAACATCATAGCCTACTTCAAGAATCCCAACGGCTTTTCCCTTACTGTTGTATATCGGAGCCATAGCACCCGACCATGTTCCGAGGTTATCTTTCGTATTTTTGAATTTCACGATGTTGCCGTGTATAGCATCCCAAAATTCGGGAGAACTTTTCTTTGAATATGCTGGTACATTTATGCCCGTCTCGTTTTTGTGGCTTGAAATATAATAAAACGTGTTCTCAGAGACTTTACCTGTGGTGTAGTAAAGGGTCATTATCAGATCTTCGTTGTCCTCGCACACAAAATCAAGATTTTTGCGGACGTTTGCATAGTCGTTGTTGCCATAGTCGCTCAACGATTTAAGTCGTTCAAATGAATCACCGTAGACTTTGCCCGATGTGTCTGCAAGTATCTCCGTAAGCATTGTTGTCACGTCAAATATGTTCTTTTCGTGAAAAAAGAAGAGTGATGTGAGTATGTAGGCCGACACAACAGTTGCGGTAAGAATCATCACTATTGCAACTTTCAGCGCGGTTTTGAATTCTCTTGACCTGTTCCCTGAGAGTATATTGTTTACGCATATAGCCGACATCGCAATCAAAAACAGAGCAAGATAAATAACCGAGAACCACACGACAAAACGCTCCGCAATGAAACGAGGCGTACAGAATGCTGTGCCGATAGCTTTCATGCCGCTGCCATCTGCGTTGAGCGTATAGACAGAATCGTGATATACGAGAGAAAGCAAATTGCCGGAGGAAGACACAACGGAGTAATAATATCCGCGATCCATATTTTTTGCAACGTGAGTTATGATCTTATTCTCGGGAAACAACTTAATAAGTTTCTTTGTGCCGCTGTCCGTGCATACGACACTCCCGTCATCGCAGCATGTAATGCCCAATATACTGCTGCCGTTGTGTTTATCACCATCAAACATCTTTACAAATCCGCCGTTTTTCTCTTTATAGACACAGCCGTCGTGTGCAGTGAACCATATTTCGTCACTTTTGCCGTTGTATGCTACACGCAGAGTCCTTGAAATCTCAGGTGCTTCAATGACGCGCAAAAGCAGCGGCAATTCGGCACCGCCCGAAATCTTATAGAGGTAGAACGAGTTTGCCGATCTCTCCACAAAATAGACATCGCCATTATAATAATCTATGTTGTAAATATGATATTTCTGCCGCTCCTCTATCGGTATATCATTATTCCTGTATGAGACCTCAAAAAGAGTTCTTTCATAGCGTCCGTTTAAGTCAAATGCCAATATCCTCTCAACATCGGGGTACATATCATTGTCTTTGAACGAGGTATCAAGCACAAGTATATGTTTGTCCGCAACGACCACGCACGTTGCATAAAAAAATGCACTATCCGCACGGTTGCCTCCGTTTATTATGCCGCATATCCTGCCTCGCTCATCGTAACAAAGGACTCTCTTCAGTCCGTTTGTTATCACCGCACTTCCGCCCCCCGGCATACAAGAGGCATAGTACGGGTTGTCGGTACTTATTTTTATTCTGAACGGATTTGTCAGAAGAAACTGCCAGTCAACCATTACAACGACAGCTGAGATGATCGCATATACTGTAAGAATTATCAGATATTTTCTATTTAGTTTCATGAGATGTCATACCCAACGCGCCGCTTGCTTCATCTGAATAATATGTGAACCATATAACACTTGCAAGCATAACCGATATTGCCGAAAACATACTGTATGACGGATCGGCAGCATGGATTGAAAACGCAAAGAACGCAAAACACAGAGCATCGCACACAAAATCCATTGTTTTTTGTGTGTTATTCTCAAATATATCGGAGGCGGAACCACCTGCCGATGTAAATATGCCGGCAAGAAAGATAACAAAAAAGGCCGTAATGGTATCCTGCGAAAACGCAAAGAAGAGCATTGCCAATGCAGAAGCCACCACACAGAGTACAATAAATGTATTTTTTGAAAAAACTTTGTATGCAGCCGCAGTGACAGCCTTTCCGAAAAATACCGCCCCTGTTGCCGCAAAGATAAAGAAATTTCCTATATCTATATCAGCAGTTCCCTGTTCGGAGAGCACAAGCGGAAATATGTACACAGCAAAGACACGAACCATGGCAAAGGGAAGCGTACAGAAGAATGTTGCTGCGCACACGGAAAATTTTTCCAAACCCACATGACCGCATGAAAGCATTTTACGCCGCTGCGAATAAGGCTCGGCACCGGAAGGCAGGGAAAACAGCACCAAAAATGTCATAACAAGCGAAAGAGCGGACATTATCACGAACACCGCGCTGCGCCCCAACAGATACTCAAATTGAACACCTGCCGCAATACCCATCATAATGCCGGCAAGGCAGCTGCCCTTCGCAAGAGTGCGCTCTCGTCGGGAGGAGGAAAGCAAAGTGAAGTTTGATGCGCCCCAACCTGCGCCAAATAATGCGCATGCGGCCGTGAAGTGTATAAAGTTCAATCCGCAGACAGCATAATACGCAAAGAAAGATGCGGCAGACATTACAGCACACCCGACAGCATACATAATTTTTTTAGCACGGCATCTTAATGCAAGCAGAGATGAAACGGCACCGGAGAGACAGACAGCACCGAGAGGGACGGCAACAGAATTTCTGACCGGCATAATATATGATTGGTATGCCTCAAAACACTCCGTTGCACACTGCACGATAAATGCCGCGGGCATAGCGCATATAAATCCCTGTATAAGCGCAAACGTCCTTGACGCGCTGTTCATACAGACACAGGAAGAAATATCTTTTTTCATCAGCGCTGACACAAACGTCGTAATATTGCCTGTCTGGGACGTTATGACCAGCACGATAATAATACACACCATCATTACAGATGCCATTTGTGCAGCCATTCCAAGCATCTTCATGTTATAGTCATTCACGTTGTATCCTACATCTAAAACTCCGACCGTTTTATTTTTGGAGTTTTTTATAGGTGCCAGTACATAGCGGTATTTACCGTCAACATCATCTTCGTCCTTAACAGTCAAAATGCTGTCATCGGACATAACTTTTTTGAGAAGCGTATCTTCGTCCGTGTAATATGGGACAAGCGCACATTCATAGTCTCCGTAATCCAAAACATAGCAGAATACCCCTCTGTATGGTTTATGGATATTGTAGTACATATTTATGACGGACTTATTGCTTTGCATAGCCTTGTCAAGGTGAGCGACCATATTACGCCAATCTTCGTTCCCATAGTGTGAAGGCTGTGAAAAACGTTCAACCGAATCTCCGTATGTATTCGGTGCTTTGTAGGCAAGCGTGAGCGTGATCTTTGTAAGCATGGACATAAGGCTTCGTTCGCCCAAACCGACCGTAGAATGCAGAATATATATTCCTACAACAGATGCCGTTATAAACATTATTATGCCCAATTTAAGAGATGACTTAAACGATACCGCATCATTGCCGCGGAGCATGGCGCAGACTGAGACCACAAGTGCATAGAGACAGAATATCGCACAATATACCGCACACCCCCATGTAATGGTGCGCCGTGCAATAAAACCTGCAGAATAGGGAGCGGAATTGAATTTTGTCACTTTGTTTTTGTTTATGACAAAAATCTCATTAAGCGAACACATAGCCATAAAATCCCCATCTGCGGTAATGTGGAGAAATCGTTCAATTTTACCGTCATCATTGCGTACAAGGACGCGCATCTTCGGCAGCAGCGAATAAATCGCCTGCTTTCCGACATCAATGCAAATAACTCTGCCGTCAGACAAGCATACGGCCTCCGTTATGCAGCTTCCGGGATTTTTTGCAGAGTCATGAATATTCACAAATGAAAATTTATCTTGGCAATAAACGCTACCGTCCTTGCATACCATGATGATTTTACCGCGTTTCTCATCATAGACGGCAGATAAGCATTTTCTTACCTCAGCGGCTGCAATGGTGCGTATGACGTCAAATTTCTGCGCTCCGCGAGCAAATTTATAAAGGTAAATATAATTTTTATCACGCCTTGTGGCATAAAGAGTGCCGTTGCAATATGTAAGTCCGGTTATATAGATAACCTGCCTGTTTTTCACGTCGGAATCATTATTTTCCTCGTGAATGGTTCTGATAAAACGACCGTTTTCGTCATACTCGCGGATTCTCTCGCTTGCGGACATTGTGTTCTGAGCGTTTTTAAGCAGCTCATGAACGATATATCCGTTATCAGACGCAACAATGTGTTCTGCCGTGTAATATCCCTTGGAAATCTCGGAATCTTCCGGTATAATGCCGCATATCTCGCGATCGGAGTTAAAACAGTAAATATATTTTTTTGCATCGGCACATACGGCAAGCCTTCCGCTTGAATGAACTGTGGCGTACGTCGGCATATAAAAGTATTTGACAACAGCAAATGGATTTGAATGCAAAAAACGTCTGTTGTATATGACCATGGCAAATGCTGCCAGAGCAAATACAAACGAAATAATTATTATGTTTTTCTTTGATAAACGCCTATGTAAGATCATAGCTGCAAAATATACAAGAGCGGAAATTAATCGTACATTTCCGTCTCACGCATAAAAACCTCTTTCTCCCTCCAAAAACAGCGCCATATATCTGAACAGAGGATATAATCACACCGCCGCAAGAAAAAAGCGGGCATCGGAGAAACCGGTGCCCGCCTAAATTTCACTGCTCTGCTAAAAGCTACTGCGCGATCGCGCCTACCGGGCAGGTAGCCACGCACGCACCGCACTCAACGCATGAGTCCTGATCAACACTTGCGTGACCGTCACTGACAGAGATTGCCGAAACGGGGCATACGCCGACGCATGCTTCGCATCCTACGCATGCTGACTGATCAACTGTTGCTTTTGCCATAGTAAAAAATCCTCCTCAAAGTAAAGTACATAGCGGCGAAAAATTTTCACCACGCGCATATTGTAACCCACAACGCACCTACTTTCAACTGCCAAAACCAACAAAAACAGATTTTTATTGTCTGCTGCGAAGGCAAAGCGCAGTCAACAACCGTA
>JAUNMU010000018.1 GCA_030531745.1 Synergistes sp.
CCAGTCGGGGCCTGACTGTTTAGCGGCTGGCACATCCGGTGAACAAACTAAGCGACTGATGGACAAACTAAGCGATTCGCACAAAATCATAGATTTTGGCTCTCTGCTTATCACACAAATCGGAAAATCGCCGATTTGGTTCGCTGCTTATAATCAGCGGAAGCCGCTTTTGCGTTTATCTGCCAAAAACGAATTAATCAGGGTGTCCTTAAAGGTGTGAAAAACGCAATAACAACTCATTATGTGTCCCACATGCAACACACACCGACATGGCATAAAAACCGATGAAATTCGTGTCTTTGACACTTGTGAGATAAAAAACACGCATCAGTCGTAATTACGGCTGGTTTTTTATTGTCAAATAATGTAAATTTCTGTAAATATTTGTGAAATATTTGCCTTGCTATTTTTATATGCTTTGAGCTATAATAATCGCGTAGGTTTGTGTATTTTTTCGCAAATGTCTGCGAGGAAGTTTCTGCTTTTCTTGCAAAACGTGCGAAATACTTGTTGTTGTGCGGCTTAAATAAGCAGCATGAGGGCTTATTCCGAAGGCGTTTGTCTTTCGGAAAAGCGAAATTCAAGGAGGGTGCGATTTATGGTGGAGAAATCGTCGGCAAAGCAGTGGGAGCAGCTCGCAGAGCTCCTGGCGCAGTACCGCGGTACGAAGGGAAGCGTGATTCCTGTGCTTCAGCAGGCTCAGGATATTTTCGGGTATCTTCCCAAGGATGTCCTGATTGAGATCAGTGACAAGCTTGAAGTTCCTATCAGCCAGATCTACGGCGTGGTAACTTTCTACGCACAGTTCCATCTTGAGCCGCGCGGAAAGAATATCATACGTTCATGCCAGGGTACGGCATGCCACGTCCGCGGCGCAAAGAACATTCTTAAGGCGATTCGTGACAAGCTTGATCTCAAGGATGGTCAGTCAACAACGCCGGATCTTAAATTTACGCTTGAGACGGTTGCATGTATCGGAGCATGCGGTCTTGCACCGGTGTTCATGGTGAACGACGAAACTCACGGCAGACTTACGCCTGAGACAGTCGGTCCTATTCTGGACTCGTACGCATAAGAGAGGGAGGATTTCCAAATGGCAATCAAAAGTCTTGACGACCTTCGCAAGATAAAGACGGCCGCAAAACAGCAGGCAGAGACAAAAAGGCTCAGCGAGAAAAAGGTCATAATCGGTATGGGCACATGCGGTATCGCAGCCGGTGCGCGTGCCGTTATGGCTGCGGTTCTTGAAGAGCTTGAAAAACGCAATATACACGATGTGGCAGTTCTCCAGACAGGCTGCATCGGTATGTGCCAGAAGGAACCCCTTCTTGACATAGTCCGTCCCGGCGAGGAAAGAGTCACTTATGGTCCGGTAAAGCCGACAGATGTTCCGCGTATTATAGCCGACCATCTTGTCAACGGCAACGTGGTTGAGGATCTTGTCGTAGCCAAACTGCCGGTTGAAGGCAATGACGGCGAGTCGGCAGCAGCAAAGAATGTTCCCTATTATTCAGACATTGACTTCTACAAAAAACAGCACCGTCTTGTCCTTAAGAACTGCGGACACATCAATCCGGATTCACTTGAGGAATATATAGCGGCAGACGGATATGAAGGTCTTGCAACCGTACTTCTTAATATGACACCGCAGCAGGTCGTTGAAGAAATGAAAAAGACCGGACTTCGCGGTCGCGGCGGCGGCGGCTTCCCGACGGGTATGAAGTGGAGCTTCTGCCAGAAGTCACCGGGTCCGAAAAAGTATATCATCTGCAATGCAGACGAAGGCGACCCGGGGGCATTCATGGATCGCTCACTCCTTGAGGGCGACCCGCACGCGATTTTGGAAGGCATGATCATCGGTGCTTACGCGATCGGAGCAGATGAAGGCTATATCTACTGCCGTGCGGAGTATCCGCTTGCGATCAAACGTCTGAAACAGGCTATTGCACAGGCCGAAGAAGCCGGACTTCTCGGCGAGCACATCCTCGGCACAGATTTTAGCTGCACACTACACATCAAAGAGGGTGCAGGTGCATTTGTCTGCGGCGAAGAGACTGCTCTTATGGCATCAATAGAAGGCAAACGCGGCATGCCGCGTCCGCGCCCGCCGTTCCCTGCGGTCAAGGGACTTTGGGGCAAGCCTTCAAACATCAACAACGTTGAAACATTTGCAAATATTCCGTATATCTTCCGCGTTGGAGCAGAAGAGTATGCCAAACTTGGAACAGAGAAATCAAAAGGTACAAAAGTCTTTGCCCTTACAGGCAAGATAAACAACACAGGTCTTGCCGAAGTTCCGATGGGCATTACAATGCGCGAAATTATCTTTGACATCGGCGGCGGCATAATCGGCGGCAAGAAGTTCAAGGCCGTACAGATAGGCGGACCGTCGGGCGGGTGCATGCCTGAGCATCTTCTTGATACACCGATTGATTATGACTCGCTCATAGCAGCCGGTGCAATGATGGGTTCGGGCGGACTTGTCGTAATGGACGAAAGCACATGTATGGTTGACGTTGCGAAGTTCTTCCTTAACTTCACACAGTCAGAGTCATGCGGAAAATGCACTCCGTGCCGCGAAGGTACGAAGCGTATGCTTGAAATGCTTGAGAAGATCACAGACGGCAGAGGCGAGGACGGCGACATAGAGAAGCTTGAAAAACTTGCCGCTTCAATCAAGGCCGGAGCGCTCTGCGCACTCGGTCAGACAGCACCGAACCCGATCCTTTCAACGCTCCGTTACTTCAGAGACGAATACGAAGCACACATCAAGGAAAAGAGATGCCCCGCAGGTGTCTGCCAGAAGCTTCTCAACTACAAGATCACCGATGCGTGCAAAGGCTGCGGCCTCTGCGCAAAGAACTGCCCCGTATCAGCCATCACAGGCGAGCCGAAACAGCAGTACACGATAGACACTGCAAAGTGCATTAAATGCGGTGTCTGTATGTCAAAGTGCCCGTTCAAGGCTATTGTTCGCGGCTAATTCAGATACCGGAAGGAGAGTTTACCAATATGGAACTTGTTAAAGTTACAATAGACGGCATAACAGTAGAAGTACCTTCTAATTTCACAGTAATAGAAGCCGCTGCAAAGGCCGGTATCCGCATTCCTCAGCTCTGCTACCATCCGGAGCTTGAAAAGGTCGGCGCATGCCGTGTATGTGTCGTAGAGATCGTAGGCGGCCGCGGACTTGGCGCAGCTTGCGTCTATCCCGTAGCAGACGGAATGGTCGTTCATACAAATACACAGAAAGTTCGCGAAACACGCAAGGCAGTCGTGGAACTTCTTCTTGCAAACCATCCGCAGGACTGCCTCTTCTGCCAGAAGAATCAGGACTGCGAACTTCAGCAGACAGCAGCAGACCTCGGCATCCGCGAAGTGCCATACACAGGCGAAAAACGTCATGGCGAGAAAGATGCCAACAACCCCAGCCTTGTACGCGACCCCGACAAGTGCATACTTTGCGGCCGCTGCATCAGAGCATGCCACGAACGCCAGGGCTTGGACGTTTATGACTATGTGAACCGCGGATTTAAGTCAATCGTACAGCCGGCATTCGGTCTTGGCCTTGACGAAGTTCCCTGCTCACTCTGCGGTCAGTGCGCGGCGGTCTGTCCGACAGCGGCAATCTGCGAGAAAGACGACACAGAGAAAGTCTTTGCTGCGATCGCAGATCCTAAGAAGTACACGATCGTACAGACAGCACCGGCCGTCCGCGTTGCACTGGGCGAAGCCCTCGGACTTCCGGCAGGCGAGATCGTTACCGGAAAAATGGTCGCTGCTCTTCGCCGTCTCGGATTTGACAAAGTCTTTGACACAGACTTCTCGGCAGACCTTACGATCATGGAAGAGGGACATGAGTTCCTGCACCGCGTAACAAACGGCGGCGTGCTTCCCATGATCACATCATGCTCACCGGGTTGGATCAACTTCATTGAGATGAAATATCCCGATCTTCTGCCGCACCTTTCAACGGCGAAGTCACCGCAAGGAATGTTTGGCGCACTTGCAAAGACATACTGGCCTGAAACGCAGAACATTCCCGTTGAGGACATCTACAGCGTTTCAATAATGCCCTGCACAGCGAAGAAGTCAGAGTGCGTGCGTCCGCAGCTCCAGAGCAACCCGGGAATCCCCGATGTTGACACAGTGCTTACGACACGCGAGCTTGCCCGCATGATCAAAAATGCAGGCATAGATTTCAAGAATCTCCCCGAAGAGCAGTATGACAGCCCGCTTGGCGCATCAACCGGCGCAGGAGTCATCTTCGGTGTCACGGGCGGCGTTATGGAAGCAGCACTCCGTACAGTCTATGCAGTCCTTAACGACGGCAAAGACATCCCCGGCATCATCTTTACACCGGTACGCGGTATGGAAGGCATCAAAGAAGCAACGGTTGACGTTCCTGTGAACGGTCAGACCGTAACAGTAAAGCTTGCCGTTGCACATACACTTAAAAACGCCAAAGTCCTTATGGACAAAGTTCGCGCAGGAGAAGCCGACTATCACTTTATTGAAGTCATGGCATGCCCCGGCGGCTGCATCGGCGGCGGCGGACAGCCTCAGCCTGTCAATCAGGATGTCCGCGCAGCGCGTACCGCAGCGGTCTACCGCGACGACGAAGCAAACACACTTCGCCAGTCACACAAAAACCCGGATGTCATCGCGCTTTACGACAAATGGCTTGGCAAACCGCTCGGAGAAAAGTCACACCACTATCTCCATACGCACTATGCGGCACAGCCGAAAGACAAAGTCACAAGAGCGAAATAGTTACGCAAATACAGCAATACAAACCGGAGTCCCTCATGGGACTCCATTTTTTGTATTTTATTGATTGCATAAGCCATTCAATCGCCGGTTGAAGTTTTTGCGTTTTTAAGGTATTTTATCCTCTGTTGTCGGCTTTGATTTTTAAGTCGGACGGTTGTCAGTTGTTTATGCAAATCTGAGGTGTCTGTTATGAATAGCGGATTTATTGATATATATGATGCTTGTGAAAATAATTTGAATAATGTCTCCGTAAAAATCCCGAAAAAGGCGATAACCGTCTTTACGGGTGTGTCGGGGTCGGGGAAATCGTCTCTTTGTTTAGACACTATAGCAGCCGAGTCGCGCAGAGAACTTAACGAGACGTTTCCCACGTTTGTTCAGCAATATCTGCCAAAATACGGGCGGCCGCAAGTGGGGCACATCGGAAATCTACCCGTCACGATAGTGATAGACCAGAAAAAACCTGCGGCAAACACACGCTCAACCGTCGGCACATACACGGATATATATTCAATTCTCCGTCTGCTCTTTTCAAGAATAGGTCGTCCGTTCATCGGATATTCCGATGTATTTTCGTTTAATCATCCTGCCGGAAAGTGTCCTAAGTGCGACGGTGTGGGTGTCGTAAACGATATTGATATACACAAGCTCATAGATTTTGACAAAAGTCTCAATGATGAGGACACAATACATTTTCCCGCTTTCGGCTATGGCCTGTGGCGTTGGAAGAGATATGCGTACAGCGGTCTATTTGACTTAAATAAAAAGATCAAAGATTATTCACCGGAGGAGCTGCAGCTTTTTCTTTATTCTCCGCAGATAAAGCTCAAAAATCCTCCGGCGAACTGGCCGAAGTCCGCAAAGTATGAGGGGATATATCCCAGAATGTACCGCAGCATAATCACAACGAAAGAGGGCAAGCGTTTCGCACACATACTTGACAAAATGGTAAGTACATACGAATGTCCCGAATGTCACGGCACGCGCGTAAACGACAAAGTGCGAAGCTGTCTTATAAACGGACTGAACATTGCAGACGTGGCTTCTATGGCGATACCGGAGGCCGCAGAATTTATCGCGGGCATAACAGATCCTCTTGCGGAGGATATTAAACGTGAACTCGGACGCAGACTTGGTGCACTTATGCAGATAGGTTTGGGGTATCTGTCGCTTTCACGCGGTACGGCAACGCTCTCCGGCGGCGAAGCCCAAAGAATAAAAATAGCGAAATACATAAATTCCGCTTTGACCGATATGGCTTATGTGCTTGACGAACCATCTGTCGGACTGCATGCAAAGGATATAAGTCTGCTTAAAAAATCGCTGCGCTCCCTGCGTGACCACGGCAATACCGTGCTTATAGTTGAGCATCACAGGGAGATAATAAAGCTTGCGGATCACATCGTTGACATGGGACCAGGGGCGGGAAGATCCGGGGGCAATGTTGTCTTTCAGGGCACTTATGATGAACTGCTTGCCTCCGGCACGCTTACCGGCGAAATGCTCAAGAAAAAGTCTGATTTTAAGAAAGATCTGCGAAAGCCCTCCTCGTGGTTCAGACTCAGCGGAGCAACTCTGCATAATTTGAAAGACGTAAGCGTAGATTTGCCTTTTGGTGTGATGACAGTGATAGCCGGAGTTGCCGGCTCAGGCAAAAGCTCGCTTATGGAGGCATTCCGAAACGCCTTTAACAGTGAGTGTATATTCATAGAACAGAGAAATATAGGAGTAAATCTTCGTTCCACTCCCGCCACATATCTTGACATATCAGATGACATACGCGCACTCTTTGCGGCAAAAAATAAGACATCAGCTGCGTGGTTCAGCTTCAATTCAAAGGGAGCGTGTCCGGCATGCGGTGGCTCCGGTGTTATCGTATCGGGAATGGCATTCATGGATTCCATTGAAACGGTATGCGATGTATGCGGAGGCAAACGCTATTCGGAAGATGCTTTGAAATTCCTGTATAACGGTAAAAATATCGCGGAAGTCATGGATATGACAGCCGAAGAAGCATATAAATTTTTCGCAGGCGAACCATTGTGTGAAAAGCTGCTGCCGTTGCTGCGCGTAGGTCTCGGCTATCTGCACTTGAATCAATCCATGACAACCCTTTCGGGAGGCGAACTGCAAAGAGTAAAACTCGCCTCTCATCTTGCCGAAAAAGGTTCTGTATTCATCATTGATGAACCGACCGATGGTTTGCATATCGGAGATATAAATACACTTATGAAACTTTTCAATGAGCTGACAGATGCCGGAAACACACTCTTTCTCGTGGAGCACAGCCTTGATATAATGAAACAGGCAGACTATATCATAGAGATGGGGCCGGGTGGAGGGCATATAGGCGGCAATGTAATATTTGCCGGTACGCCGCATGAAATGCTGAACTGCGCGGCATCTGTTACAGCACCCTACATGAAAGAGAGCCTTCCGCAATAATGATAATAAACGCTGTAAAACATCTGCCGGAGTGTGATGATTTCACATTTACCGCCATTGACTTTGAACGGGCAAATAACAGCTATGCCTCTGTCTGTCAGGTGGGGGTCTGCACCGTGCGCGGCGGTGAAATAGTTGATAAAGCGGAATATCTTGTCCGGCCGCGGAAAGGTATAGATTATTTTCTGCCGCAAAACACTGCAATACACGGAATAACCGAGAAAGATGTGGATAACGCGCCGACATTTGCGGAGGTGTGGAACGAAATAGCACCGCACATCTGCGGATATGCTCTTGCCGCACACAGCTTCCGCGATGATGAAAAGACGCTTGCCGCAGCACTTAAAGCAAACCGCATAAACTATAACTATGAGAAATACGGACATATATGCACGCTTGAGCTTGCGATCCGTACAAAAACCCACGGTGATGACAACAAATATAATTTAGAGGCACTGAGCAAACACTTCGGTATAACGATAGTACCGCATCATGCCGGAGCAGACGCCGAAGCGTGCGCAAAGCTTGTCCTTGCCTTTGCACACAGTCTTTCGGTGACATCACTCAAAGAGCTTGCATCAATATCACAGGAGCCGGATATACACTTCCCCGAATTTCCGGACAGGCTGACCTGCAACGATATAGACAAACTTGAAAGATTTATATACAAAACCAAACATAAAAAAGATCTAACGATCAGCGACTATCCAAAGACACATCTGCTTGAAAATACAAGAAAAATTTTACAGTCATATTCCTACGCCTCACTTGACGCCGAGACTGCACTGAGTGCAAAGGCGCTTTCATTGTGGGTAGGTAAAATTTCTTCAGCAATACGGAACAGGTCACGGCAGAACAACGACAACGGTTGGTGGTACAGGAAGATGAGGAATAAAAAATCTCAGTATTGACAGAACGCAAGAAATATAAAAATCTCTCATATTTGAAAAAATCAAATATATCTTTAATTATCCGGCGCAAAAAGCGGCTGTTTGATATAAAATGAGATAAAACAAGAAACGCTGATTAATGCGTTTTGGGCAGATAGACACGATAGCTGCTTCCGCTGATTAGATGTTCCGGATGCTAAACAGGCAATCCGCGACTGGGGCGGATAAGTGACGCAGCAAATCTTTGATTTGCGTAGCGGAACTTAGTTTGTTTGTCAGGCGTATATCAATACGTTGGAGCCACAGGCGCGGATTGCCTGTGACGCAGACGGTGCATATAATCAGCGGCTCCCAAATAGGTAGGTGATAAAGATGCAGGAGTCCGGCGAAAACTATCTTGAAAGAATACTTATACTACAGAAGGTAAATTCTACAGTTCGTTCCGTTGATGTTGCGCGTTCGCTTTCCGTAAGCAAGCCAAGCGTCAGCCGCGCAATGGGGCTGCTGAAGGATGGTGGATTCATAACGATGGGACAGGGCGGGGAACTTGAACTGACAGAAAAAGGAAGAGAACGCGCTGTTTCAATATACGAGCGCCATCTGCTGATAACAAAATTCCTGCATGAAATTCTCGGAGTGAGCGCGACAGCAGCCGAGACAGATGCGTGCCGCATTGAACATATCATAAGCGAAGAGACGTTTCAAAAGATAAAAGAATACCTTGGGACACACTGATTAAAGTTAGGGAACCACTGATTATATGCACCGTCTGCGTCACAGGCAGTCCGCGCCTGTGGCTCCAACGTATTGATATACGCCTGACAAACAAACTAAGTTCCGCTACGCAAATCAAAGATTTGCTGCGTCACTTATCCGCCCCAGTCGTGGACTGCCTGTTTAGCATCCGGCACATCTAATCAGCGGAAGTAGCTGTCGTGTTTATCTGCCAAAAACGAATTAATCAGTGTGTCCTTAGTTTTAGTGATAAAATTACCACATCTTGCCGCGTGATACTACGGTGGGATTTTTGTGTGTAAACAAAGTATGAAGGAGTGTAGCCCCGATGCGTATCGGCAGACGTAGCTCAAATGACGATCGGTATTGTGATATAGATAAAAAAACTGCGGCATCACAGGAGAATGATTCTGCGATTGCGGCAAGGACTGCGAGGAAGAAAAAATTTATAATTTCCATCGCACTCTTGCTGTGCATTTTTTCGGTTGCATGGGCAGTGCTTTCGCACGTTAACTTTCTCGGTGAATTTGTGCGCACTGAGGTTGAGACTATTGCTGCACAGGAAATCAATGCTTCCGTGACGCTTGGCGAAATTTCCGGAAACCCCGTGACCGGTTTTTCCATTGCCGATGTTGCGGTGTCGCGTGGCGGCAAAAAACTTGTTGCGGCAAAAAATATCACAGCCGCAATTTCATTTTCAAGTCTGATCTCGGGCAATCCTAAACTCTCTTATATCGGCATAACAGGCGCAGAGACATCAGTTGCGGATATTCTGGATCTTATCCCAGAACAGCAAGAAGAATCGGACGAGCCTACGGATATTCCGATCAAAGAAGTCCGGATAGAGGATAGTATTCTGCACACAGACTACGGCGATGTCTCATTCTCCGAAAGCACGATTGAGATAGAGAACTCAGATAACTATACACTTGATATTGCGTGCAGAGTTAAGAGTAATGATATGCGTCTTACGGGTAATATTGGCAAAGCGCAAGGCGTATGGTGTACAGATGGGCTGACAGTTGCCGTGGAGGACGGAGATGTAAAGGTTGCCGGAGCATTGTACCCAAGTATGGACGTAAAAATTTCAATCAATGAACTGAATCTTACGGACATTACCGAACTTGTTCCTCAGACCGAACGCTACGGCGTTCGCGGTATTCTTTCCGGTAAAGCTGTTGTATCGGGCAGCGGAGAAAATATAACGACATCGGGCAGCGGAAAATTGCACAATGCTCTGATAAGCGGGATTCCCATTGAAGAGCTGCGTACAGAGTGGGATGTAAAACCAGGGCATATTTCCGTTGACCTTGAAAACGGCAAGGTATTTGATTCCCACATTGCCGGTAAATTCCGCATGGATTATGACGATGGCAAGGATTACGCGGAACTTAAGATGAACGTAGAGAATCTGAGCTTTGCCGATTGGACACCTCAGTTTGAAAAACAGACAGGCGGCAATGTGATTCACTTAAACGGCGGCATCTCATCACTCTCTGCTGATTTAAGCGGTCCGCTTGACGCTCTCGTCGGAGATATTTCGCTTGCTCCTTCCGACATAGGCTACAATGAGATCAAGATAACATCGCTTGCGGGATGTGCAAAATTCAACGGCAAACCTGTAGGCAATGTTGATTTCTCAGGCAAGGCACACGGTAAAAATATCTCGCTCAAAGGCATATTGAGTTTCGGCAAAAAAATGCCAAGTAATTTTGAGATGAAAGTTGAAAACTTCCCGATTGAAAAAATAATAAAAAGCATACCGCAGGCAGGAGATATAAACGTCTCCGGTTTAGTATCATTCAGCGGCAAATGCACCGGTATATTCGGCAGCTGGGTGGTTGATGCCTCCGCTTCATCTCCTGCCATTACAGCGGACAAAGTCGGCAAAGTATCGGACATATCTCTTGCTGCGGCATACAATATGAATACAGATGTGTTATCGGTAAAAAAATCATCCGCAATATGGAACGGTGCTAAAATTACAGCAAACGGTACTGTGGGGCTGAGTACCGAGAGTGACAAACAGCTGAACATTTCGGGGGCCTTTTCCAAGGTCAATTCCGAAAAACTTGCGGAGTTCCTTTCTGCTGTGAACGATCTGAACATAAAGGCTGTTGCCTCCGGTACGTTTAAGGTCACAGGCAGCATATCCGCTCCTAAAGTTCAGGCGAAAATATCCGCGACAAATGGGCGTTTCCTGCAGCTTGCCGTTGACCGTGCGGAAGTCGGCATTGATTATGCGGGGCAATCCGTACACTTAGATCCCATAAATGTATCGGCATGCGGCGGCCGCGCCTCATTGGTGTGTGATGTTGCAATACCCGAAGGCGACGCACCCGCACAATGGAAAGTCAAGGGGAATATTTTCCGAACGGGGGCTGATGTGATAGATGGGATCTTGGACACAAAGACAGATCTCTCAGGCAAAGTTTCCGGAAGCATTGAAGCCGAAAACGAAAATGACGGCGTAAAATGGAAAGCCGATCTGCGAAGCGACAGTATCACATGGGATCTTCCCGACGATATTGACGTTCCCACAAAAAGCGGCCGCCGGATAAAGGCAGAGGATTTCTCCGCATCCGCATACGGCGATCCGCGTGAGATCACAATAACCGATGCAAGCGGAAAAATCTTTAAGGGACGGTTAAACATTAAGGGAAAGATAACCATGCCGCAGAAAGATGCGCCTTTCACAGACGCAGGTCTTGACATAACGGCAGATTTGCAGAAAATGAACCTCTATGAATTCACAAGGCGGCACGTACCGGCTGTGCGTCAGATACAGGGGCTTGTAACAGCAAACGTGAAAATAACCGGAAAAGCCGGAGATCCCGATTTTAACGGCAGCGGCAGCCTCGCGCCATTCCGTTTCCGCAGCTTTGGTCTGCCTATGCTCAACATTAAATATCACGGCAACAAAAATGATATTGTACTCAATGAAATAAAAGCAATGCTTAAAAAGGGCAGCCTAAAAGCGTATGCACGTATTTCAAAAGACGGAGAAAACAGCGAATGGAGCTCTCAATTGAGCATAAACGGCAAAAACATTGATATGTATCAGTTTGCCGGATACCTGCCGGAGTCATTCCGCAAAAGCTTCGGAGGCACAGCCACATTCACATATAACGGTAAAGGCAAGGGCGAACGCCTCGCAGGCAAGGGAGAATTTTCGTCACCTCAGATGAAAATTATGGGGATAAAGTTTGACGCGCTTAGTGCGCCGTTCTTTGTCACGGACAAATACATAATGGTTGAAGACTTAAACTGCAAAGTGAGCGGCGGAAAACTCAACGGCGGCTTTGGACTTGACCTTGAGACCAACGAATGGGGAAGCAACTGCACCCTCATGGGAGCGGAAACAGCCAAAATACTGAAAGAGGCATTTCCTGATATGGAGGGAAGTATCACCGGTACCGGTGACGTAAAGGCGCGTTTCGGCGGAGTGATAGGCAGAGATTCAACAACAGCCGGAGGAATCGCGATACAGCTCCACGACGGTGAAGTAAAAGGCTTTGAGGCAGCGGAAGAATTGAAAAAACTTACTCACGGCGCACCGATCAGATTCAAATCCGTACAGACCTCAATAACATACGATGCCGGAGACATCAATATCCTCCCGGGCACTCAGGCAACTGCACCGGAAGATGACCCTGTATATAACTACATCATGCTTGACGGTTTTATCGGTGTGAAAGAAAACATTCGCTTCTTCGGAATGGGAAAGGTCAATGTGCGCGCGTTGAATTCTCTCATCGGGACATTTGACACGCTTGCTGCGACAGGTGCGGATTATGTGAACAACGGAGAATTTGATAAAGGTGCAATGGTAAAGAGCATTTTAGGCAGCGTTGTAAAAGGGCTTACAAAAGACGACTTCCGTTTTGTCACGCTGAGTGTAAAAGGCACGCTTGACGATCCGGTATTTTATGACATAAAGCTTCAGAACACCTCAAAAATGCAGTCGTCCGCAAAAGATTCTATCCCAACGAGTGCCGGAGACCCTGACGCAAAGAGCCTAAAACGCAACAATGAATCAAAATTTGTATTCAAGTTTGAAATACCGGTCGGCCCCGGCAAGAGCAAAACAAGAAACGCAAAAGGCGATGCCATAGGACAGACACTTGAAAACCTGATACAGAACATAGACTTCGGGCTGTAGCGTTCAACGATCTTATTGATGATCCAATAAATACTTGAAGATTTTTCGTTCTGCGCGTAGCGAAGCGGAGGCGCAGAACCCAGTGGCGTTAAGGGCGCGCGATGTGCAGTGGGGTAAAATGAAAACTGTCGTAATACGCTGTGGACGCGGTGTAGTGCATCATGTTTTCGCACATTGCTGATTTATCGTCATAAAGGCACTGGTTCCTGCGCTGCGGCTGCGCCGCCAGCAGGAAGACGAGTGGATATTCACGATTTTATTGGGGGAGCAATAATCAGCGTTCCCGCATAAAAAAACGTAAACCGTGCAAAATTTGAAAATTGTCGCTTGACCTTAAGCGATATTCGCGGTATTATATCCTGCGTTACGGGATGTAGCGCAGTCTGGCTAGCGTACCTGCATGGGGTGCAGGTGGCCGGAGGTTCGAATCCTCTCATCCCGACCATTTGAGTGTTTAGGGCGCAGCATGGGTGTTGCGCCCTTTTCTTATGCACACTTAAAGATAATATTTTTTATTTCTATCCGACATTAACCTCACGATAAAATTTTTTTGCAATTTTTCATTTCCCCTATTGACTGACAATAGTTGACGTATTACAATGCAGCAGTAACGTCAATATTGGTTAGATTTAATGTTCAGGGGGGATTTGTATGGACATCAATAGACTTACTCAAAAATCACAGGATGCTTTCAGCGAGGCTCAGAACTGTGCGCTGAGGCACGGGCATCAAGAGGTTGATGCGGAGCATTTGGCTCTTGCGCTTTTGCAGCAGGAGGGCGGTCTTATTCCTCGGCTGTTTGATAAGATGAATATTGCGTCTGACAGCATTGCAGCCTCAGTTGAAAAGGAACTTTCAAAACGTCCGCGTGTCTCCGGTGCGGGTCAGAGTGTTGGCAATATCTACGCAGCACAGATGCTTTCAAAGGTTATGCTTCGCGCCGAGGACGAAGCAAAGGCACTTAAAGATGAATATGTATCTGTGGAGCATCTCTTCCTTGCCATTCTCTATGAGACAAAGGGAGCGCCGTTAGGCAAAATTTTTGCAACTTTCGGGATAACGCCGGAGAATTTCTTGAAAACTTTGTCCGAGGTGCGCGGCAATCAGCGCGTGACAAGCGATAATCCGGAGGATAAATATGATGCTTTGGAAAAGTACGGGCGAGACCTTGTAAAGGCAGCACACAGCAACAAACTTGACCCTGTCATAGGCCGCGATGATGAGATACGGCGCACGATACGTATTCTGAGCAGAAAGACGAAAAACAACCCTGTGCTGATAGGTGAGCCCGGAGTGGGCAAGACTGCCATAGCGGAGGGGCTTGCTCAGCGTATTATGCGCGGAGACGTCCCCGAAAATCTTAAGGATAAGTCAATATTTGCCCTTGATATGGGTTCTCTCGTGGCAGGCGCAAAGTACCGAGGCGAGTTTGAAGAGCGTCTGAAGGCGGTTCTTGATGAAGTCAAAAAGAGCGAAGGCCGCATTATCCTCTTTATAGATGAACTTCATACTATCGTCGGAGCCGGAAAGACAGACGGCGCACTTGATGCCGGAAATATGCTGAAACCATTGCTTGCACGCGGCGAATTACACTGCATAGGAGCAACGACGCTTGAAGAATATCGTAACTATATTGAAAAGGACAAGGCTCTTGAAAGGCGTTTTCAGCCGGTCGTAGTTGAGCCTCCGACTGTTGAGGAGACAGTTTCAATTCTGCGCGGTCTAAAGGAGCGTTTTCAGGTACATCACGGTGTCAGGATCTCGGACAGCGCGATCGTTGCGGCGGCAATGCTTTCAAACCGCTATATAACAGATCGTTTTCTTCCGGACAAAGCAATAGACCTCATTGACGAAGCATGCGCGATGATAAGGACAGATATTGATTCGCTTCCCACGGATCTTGACAGCGTAAATCGCCGTGTTATGCAGCTTGAAATTGAAGAAGCTGCGCTGAAACTTGAAAAGGACAAGGCAAGCCAAGAACGCTTGACTGCTCTTCAAAAGGAGCTTGCGGACGAAAGAGAAAAGGCAAACACTCTCCGTGCGCAATATGAGTCCGAAAAGGAAAATATCGTAAAGATCCGCAAGATACGCGAAGAGATTGAAGATGTCCGCCACAGGATAGAAGAGGCTGAACGCAGCTACGATCTTAACAAAGCGGCACAACTGCGCTACGGCACTCTTAATAAACTTGAAGCTGACCTTAAATCGGAAGAAGATGCAGCCGCGGCAGCAAATTCATCGGCACAAAAGCTTCTGCGTGAAGAGGTCACAGAGGAAGAAATAGCCGAGATCATTGCCAAATGGACGGGAATACCTGTCTCGCGCCTTGTTGAAGGGGAACGTCAAAAGCTGCTCCACCTTGATGACGTACTCCACGAGCGCGTTGTAGGTCAGGACGAGGCCGTAAATTTAGTCGCAGATGCCGTTCTGCGTGCGCGTTCGGGGATAAAGGACCCCAAGCGTCCTATAGGCTCATTCATATTCTTAGGGCCGACCGGTGTCGGCAAGACGGAGCTTGCAAGGGCACTTGCAGAAGCACTCTTTGATTCCGAGGACAATATTGTGCGTATAGATATGTCCGAGTATATGGAAAAACATTCAGTATCCCGACTTGTGGGAGCGCCTCCCGGATATGTGGGCTATGACGAAGGCGGTCAGCTTACCGAAGCAGTACGCCGTCACCCATATTCGGTCATTCTCTTTGACGAAATTGAGAAGGCTCACCCCGATGTCTTTAACATTATGCTGCAGATTTTGGACGATGGCAGAGTTACCGACAGCCACGGGCGCACAGTGAATTTCAAAAACTGCGTAATAATAATGACAAGCAACATAGGGGCACAGCTTCTGATTGAGGGTATGAACGATAACGGCGAACTCGGCGAAGAGGCGGTCAACGAAGTTATGGGCATTATGAGGTCAAAATTCCGCCCTGAATTTTTGAACCGCGTTGACGAGATAATATGTTTCAAGCCGCTTACTCTTGACAACATTCGTCAGATAGTTCGCCTTATGCTGCGTCAGCTTGAAGCGCGTCTGCACGACCGCGGCATAACGCTTGATATGTCTGACAATGCCGTGGATTTCTGCGCACAGAACGGATATGATCCCGTTTACGGTGCAAGGCCATTGAAACGCTACATTCAAAAAGCGCTTGAAACACCGATAGCACGCGCAATTATCTCAGGAGATGTCACAGATGGCGGCACGATTCACGTATCCGCTTCCGGCGGTGCGTTTGACTTCAAATTTGACAGCACAAAAAACAAATAAATTATTACAAGACAGGGCAATTTTGCTCTGTCTTGCATTATAATATCCAAAGCTTAAATTTTAGGAGGATACATCTGCTATGTCGGAAAAAATGGAATTTCAAAGTGAAGCAAAACAGGTTTTGGAGCTTATGATAAACTCCGTTTACTCAAATCCTGATATATTTGTGCGTGAGCTTATATCAAACGCATCGGATGCGATTGACAAACTGCGTATTGAAAGCCTGAGCGATCCGGAGCTTGCGGATTTTGCCAAGCCGGGCAGGATTGAAATAACGATAGACAAGGATGCAAAAACTCTCACATTTCAGGACAACGGAATAGGTATGAACAGAGACGATCTTGTGTCGTTCCTCGGCACTATAGCAAGAAGCGGGACCGGTGAGTTCATACGCGCAATGAAAGAGGCAAAAAACGGCGCGGCAAGCGACCTGATCGGTCAGTTCGGCGTGGGCTTTTACTCAGCTTTCATAGCTGCGGACAGCGTAACGGTTGAGACGAAAAAGGCCGGTGATGATAAAGCCTGGGTGTGGCAGTCAACCGGAGACGGAACATATACGATAGAAGAAGGCAGCAGAGAGACAAACGGAAGTAAGATAACCCTTCACATAAAGGACAGAAAGGCGAATGACGATGACACATCGTACGAAAAGGATTATCTCTCAATCTGGGACATACGTTCAATAATAAAAGAGTATTCAGACTTTGTGACATATCCGATTTACGTTAATGAAGCAAACAAAGAAAAGAAAGAGGACGAAAAGGAAGAACCTGTCAATTCAATGAAGGCGCTTTGGACACGTCCGCAGAATGATGTGACTGACGATGAATACAGTGAATTTTACCGTCATATATCACACGACTGGGAGAATCCTCTTGATCGCATATATTACAAAGCCGAGGGTACGACCGAGTTCCGTGCGCTGCTTTTCATACCGCAGAGGCAGCCTATGGATCTCTTTCATCCCGACGGCAAGCACGGCGTTCAGCTATACATAAAGCGCGTATTCATAATGAACGACTGCAAGGATCTTATCCCGACATATCTGCGCTTTGTCAAAGGCGTCGTAGACTCGGAGGATCTGCCGCTCAATGTATCGCGCGAAATTTTGCAGCAGGACAGACTTACGGCACAGATCAAAAACAGCCTGACAAAGAAAATTCTTGACGCCATTGCCAAAATGAAAAAGGATGACGCAGAGAAATATGAAAAGTTCTGGCAGGTATTCGGCATTGTCTTGAAAGAGGGAATCGCAACGGATTTCCGTCACAGTGAAGATATAATGAAGCTATGCACATTTGAATCATCTGACGGAAAGAAAACTTCGCTTGAGGAGTACATTATAAATATGCCGACAGGTCAAGATAAGATCTACTATCTGACAGGCTCGTCGCTTAAAAATCTTGAAAACTCACCGAAGCTTGAAACGTTCAAAAAGAAAGGCATAACTGTTCTTCTCTTCGGAGATCCGGTTGATGAATACTGGGTGAACACATCGGGCAAATTTGACAAATACGATTTCGTATCCGCAGCGGCAGAGGATCTTACGCTTCCCGACGTAAAAGGAAACGAGGAAGAGACGAAGGTTGAGGACACCACCGTTGAAGAAAGCGGTCTTGCAAAAAAACTTAAAGACGCACTCGGCGCACTCGTAGAGGACGTAAAACTCTCCGACAGACTGGTAGACTCTCCCGTATGCTTCGTGCAGAAAGGACAGGAGATCTCGCCTCAGATGAGAAACCTGATGCGTTCTATGGGGCAGCCGGTTCCGGAGGAAAAACGCATATTGGAGATCAACGCGCAGCATCCTCTCATAAAGAAAATCGCAGACGAATCCGAAAGCAGCAGCTTCAACGCAAAGGAGTGGTCGGGGCTCCTTATGGGTCTTGCATCAATAGCAGACGGCGAGCCGGTGGCAAACGGCAAAGAATTTACAAAATTATTGACTGATCTGCTTGAAAAATAGCCGACTAAACACATAAAACCTACAATCACAAAACCGGAGCACTGCCGCAAGAGAGCGCTCCGGTTTTATTCATTTTATTCAGTCGTTTTTTATCATTCGGTCTCTGTTATTTTTTTCTGCGTACCGATACAAATGCAAGTCCGAGCATTGCAAGCGCAGCAAAGCCTAAGTTGCAGCCGCTTGAACTGCTGCTTCCGCCACCGTTTGAAACATTAACTTTAACTGCTTTCTGCGCACCGTAAGTGCCAACGGTCTCAACAGTGCGCGTTGCCGTAAGGACTGCATCATACTCACCGGCTTCGCAGCCTTCCGCAACCTCTAAAAATACGCAGCCGTCCTTGACCTCTGCTGTTATTTCTTCGGGAAGACCCTGTATCTCACAGTTGTCAACGGACATTGTCTCCGTTCCTTTGACAAGTGTCAAGTCAAGCTTTTTGGTTTCTCCGGCTCTGACTTTGATCGGTTCCTCGGTTTTTATTGATACCTCATTGGTAACTTTTCCGGTTGCATCAATGGAGCATCCTGCGCCGAGCTGTGATGCCGTAGGTTGGTAACCGTTAAATGTTCCGCCGTAAACAGTAAGGTCTCCCGAAATACTATTGCTGTCTATAGTACCGCCGTAGATCACGACCTTATCACCGGAAATGTCACCGCCCACGGCAGCTCCATCATAAATGATTATATAGTTGCTGTCGTCTGCTGCGTTGGGAGCAGCAAGAGCAAAGTTTGACACGCTACTCGGTTTATTTTTCTGTGAGTAAATTTTTCCATACACTTCTGCTCCGTCATAGATACAGATTTTGTTATTTGAACATGTGTACTTCAACTCATAAGCACCGCTGCCATCACTAAAACATACATCATAAACATTACCATAAATCTGAGAATCTCTTATATTCAGGATATTGTCGGAAATTTTGCAGTTATATCTGTAACCGTCAGAATATGAGCTAATATGGACACAACGCACGTCTTCCAAAACTTTGGAGTCGGAGACAATATTGACAACATTGTTTTTCACCTCAATTAGCCCACTGCCGGAACCGGCGGCTGCAAAATATGCTCCGGTTATATCTTTTGAAATTTCAGATGACTTCACATTAACGGCGTTGTTGCAAATGTTTCCCTTTGAAGAGTCAGCACCGCGTACTTCAGTAACCTTTGCATTCGTGAGATTCAGCATACAGTCACTTACATCCGTCTCTCCCATTCCCCCAACAACCCACTTATCAGAAGCTGTACTTTTAGGCTCAACAAAATCAACGACATCTGCCACACAAGATTTAACGGAGCCTTTCTCCGAGCAACCGCCGCCGAACTCCAAAGAGCCCAACGATGTATCCAAAGATGTCTTTGCATCAAACATTTTGTAACCGCCCGATACATCATCCGTTTCACTGAACACACCCCAGTTGTCCGTCTTAGCGGCAAAAGCCGCTGTTACAAGACAAATCACTGCGGCCGCTGCCGCTAATACCGATAAATGTTTTCCCTTCATAAAAATCTCTCCTCTGAATTTTCCATTGTTCCTTTCCTGCACCGCAGGAGTTTCTTTGCCACTTAACAACATATTACAAATTACCGCATCACACCGCTCGCAGGCATCACCGCCTTTCCATACACAAAAACGACGGAAAGCGCACGAATCATCATCGGACGCTTTCCGTCGTTTTTATATGCGTTATATTATTTTTCCGCACTGCGTAAAACGCAGCCGCACTGCCTTTATTTTGACTTACATCACAACAACGTGCATGGGAATTTTTCTTCCAAAGAGGCAACAAATCCCCAAGACCCAAGACCCAAACGCAGATGTTCCGATCGCAACTCCGCTTGACATTCGCCGCACTCCCTCCCTCATCGTCACTTGTATTGTAACATGCCTTTGTTAAAATTGCAATATCTTTTTATCGTTTTACATACCTAAAATATTCCAATTTTATCTTTTTATAAAACTTTTTTCAGAGATTTTATTGATAATCCAATAAATACTTGAAGATCTGTCGTTTTCGCGCGTTGCTGATTTGTCGTTCTAAAGCCACCGGACCCTGCGCTGACGCTGCGCGTCCCGCAGGGAGACAAGGGAATATTCACGATTTTGTTGGTAGAGCAATAGCAAGGCTGTCACTGCAACAGCAAGCAACAGAGATAAGTTCAGCGCGTTGCAGCCGACAGAGGATCCCGAAGTTTTTTGGGGTTCTTCCGCACTCACCTTTATAATTCCGAATGTACCGTAGACCATGCGGTTGGCTTTGCCGTCTGCGTCGTAAATGTCGCCGTCACGTACAAACACTGTGAGTTTGTATGTTTTGTTTTTGTCTATTTCCGACGATATTATTCCGTTTTCATCGTAGAGGGCGCAAGAGCCATCGCATGCCGATGATTCGTCCGTTATTACGCGCAGCGTGCCGCCGTTTGTGTCCGCGGATGGCAATGCGGCATTTATGTGCGCGGCGTTTTCCGATTTTCCAAGTATATCGCCGCTTACGGCAGTGAGCAGCGATATGACCTTTATGCGCGTGGCATTTTCAACTTCCCCGAATATGTCGCCGCTTACGGCAAAACTTATGGCATGTATCATGCCGCTTTCGGACGTTTTAGAGAGTGTTATCGGTATTATTGATGTTTCTTCCGCAGTACCGATCTCGCCTGCCGCATTTGCAAGGGCTGATTTTATGATCTCAGGCGAGAGGTAAAGTGTGCCGCTCTTTGCCAATGTTGTGTCACTATCTCTTATGCCGCATGATTTTATAAAATTATTCTGTTTCTCAGGCGTGGTAAGATACTCTGCCATCAGTGGGATAATGTCCGAAGGCAGTGTGCTTCCGCTTTGTGGCATTACAGGCTGCGGCTCGGAGCATACTATTTTGTCGTCTTCCGTAAATGCGGCACGGACAGTCACTTCACATAACGCGGGTGTGCCGCCCTGCACATTTGCCATTATTGTTGCCTTGCCCTCGCACAATCCGGTCACTTCTCCGTTTTGCGTGACTGATACAATATTTCCGTCTGATACGCTCCATACGACTGCCGCTCCTGTATCGGGCACGACCGATACACCAAGCGTTTTCCGTGATCCCGCCGCAAGTACGAGAGAAGAAGTATCAAACGTGACAACGGGGTGCGGAGGCGTAACTGCAATGTCTGCGCTCACGCAGCCTTGCACACCGGACAGAAGCCCCATGTATCTGACTGTGATCACTCCCGATGATGTGTTTGAGTCGGGTGCTGTAAATTCAGCCGTCTTGTCGCTGCTTGACACAAATGAGAAAGGCGCTGTGATGTCCCAACTCACTACTTCAAAATTTTCTGTCCATGCGTCAGACGATACGGATACGGTAAAATTTTCGCCTGCGTGTATTTCCGGTGTCTGCATAAAGATTTTGTTTTCGTCCGATGCCTTTGAATATATCGTAAGATCGGCGCCTATATCAGACGGGAAAGAGCCGTTTTGCCCCGATGGATTTTTGCCGTGTGTCTTGTATGGAGAAAATTTATATTGCCCGGGCGCGATCGTGTTCGGAACAGTGAATGTTCCACGCGGAGCAGAAAATGAAATTTCGTTTTCTCCCAATCTGTAATTCTCTATTGCACCAATATTTGTGTCGGGGGACGCGGTATGCAGCAGCGGAATTTCAACATCTGCAATTTCCGCGCTCATCACATCACCGACAAAGGCATAATCCCGCGAGAGTACGACCGATGCGGAAAAATTGCCGCTTTCGCTGACTGTGTATGCGTACGCCCCTATATCATTTGTCCGGTATAGAACGCCCCTTGCATCACACTGCGGTACGGTGACGGTAAGCCCCGCAACTGTGTAATTGCCGGAGGCAAGACCTGTGTTAAATGCCGAGCCTGCCGCCGATATTGAAAATACCGGCACGGGGCCGCCGTTTTTGGAAGCAGTCGGAGAGAGAAAGGGATCGGCTTCCGAGCAGTCGGCGCTGGTAAATGTTGAACCGCTCTTTATATAAACATTTGATTTTTTGAAGATTGAGTTTTTTACTTCTGTCGTGCCTTCGTTGTATATGTCGGGACCGGAACCATAATTGCTTCCATCGTTTGAGTTTTCCCAAAAAATCGTGTTCACGATTGCAACTGTGGATTTTTGGTTGGAATCTTTTTTACAATAGACGCCACCACCTAAGCCTGCGTCTGAATCCGTAGCGGTAGCAACGTTTTTGTGCAACACACAGTTTGCGACCGACACGTTACTTTTATTTACTGCCGCAATGGCTCCGCCGCCATTCGTAGCTTTGTTTTCATCAAACGTACAATTTTGGACACAGCAAGCATCTCCGCTTACACAAAGCGCACCTCCGTAGCCTTTTGCTGTATTTTTTTTGGTTGATGTTGATACAAACGCAGATGATGCGATCCTTATATCCGAGTTTTCCGAATATATCGCACCGCCATTGTTGTTCGCTTCGTTCTTTCTAAAAATACAACCGGATATATCCGCAGAAGTATCTTTAAGATATGCACCGCCGCCGTTTTTGCGTTCATCAGATGTACTCAACGAAGCATTTCCACATTCCACCGTAATTCCGTCTATCACAACATTATTTGCATTTTTAGCATATATAACATGGAATGAATAATTTGTTCCTATATTACCGGAAAACACAGTCTCATTTGCGTCATCGGACAAGACTCTGTCATCGGGATCTTCTTCGTTTCCCACAAAGCCGCCGTATATCTTGACATTGTTTGAAAGTGTAAAATACGTACTTCGTTCGTCCGTTGTGGGCGAGCTTCCCGCAATCTTAACAGGTTTATACGTCCCCCTCGCAACGTAAAACACAAACTCGCCGTTCCACCCACCTGTAGCTTTGCTGCGCAGGAAATCTGCAAATCTGTCGCCGCTCATTGCGTTTTCCCAACCGTCTCCGCTGCCATCGCCCGCTCCCTTCGGAGTGACCATATACGTCCCACCTGTCGGTGTATCAGACCCGGAAGCAAAGATCGGAGCAAAGAGTGCCGTAAACGACAGAATCATTACGATCAAAGAATATGTCAAAACGTTTTTTAAGTCAGCCGTACACTTCCCTTTCAACCGAAATTCCTCCAATCTGTCCGCAAAGGTATAAAATCCTTTCAGCTTCTCTGATGAGGATAACATATTGCTTCCCCCGATAAATAAAATACTTACAACGCTATGCAGCAGATGTCACTCACGCACAGTAAAAGAATACGGCAATACCATCCGCGCCTTCACAACGGTCTTTTACTGTGCATTACAGCATGGCAACTTTCTGTCCTTCCGCAAACCACTTTCTTATCACGGCTTCCGTAACACCGACGGCCTTTGCTATAAAGCCCTCTTCCATACCCATATTACGGAGATTAAACGCAGTCTTCTGCTGTCCTCTTACTTCGCCTTCGGCTCTGCCTTCCGCTCTGCCTCTTGCTTCGCCCTCTGCTTTACCTTCTGCTTTTGCGTTTGCAAACATTTTTTTCATGAAATCGTTCACGTGGATCTCCTCCTTTTGTTTTTCGTCTTCTGTAAATATGGCTGACAGGCTCTCGTTTGTTATTCCGGAGAGCAAAGAAAACAGCTCAATCAGTTCATTGTAGTGTGTTATGACCTCGTCTGATAGGTTCAGTTTCCATAGGGAGATCCACGATTATCGCAAGCAAGATCCTCGCAACATCGGTTGCGGTTTTACGGACGCACTTCACCGCGCATTACAGCATGGCAACTTTCTGTCCTTCCGCAAACCACTTTCTTATCACGGCT
>JAUNMU010000108.1 GCA_030531745.1 Synergistes sp.
GTGCCGTAAAAATTCAATTTATCGTGGTACAATGGTACGGATATTTTATGAAGCACTGAGGTGTTGGGCTTGTTGGGAGATTTATTTTCTGCGCAAAAACTCGGAGAGATGATTTTAAGCATTCCAGCTGTGGTGTGGGCGATAACTTTTCATGAGTTCTGTCACGGCTATGCGGCAAAGCGTTTGGGGGATCCTACCGCTGAGAGAGAGGGACGCCTCTCGCTTAACCCTCTTGATCATTTTGACCCTGTAGGTGCGCTTTGTCTTTTGTTTTTTCATTTCGGTTGGGCAAAGCCGGTGCCTATTGATACACGTTATTTCAGACATCCGAAGCGCGATATCGTTATTGTGAGCATTGCCGGAGCTGCCGGAAATGTGCTGACCGCTTTTGTGTGCGCTCAGCTCTTTAAGTTTTTCCCATCTCTTTTTTCCTCATGGGCGGCGCAGGAGTTTATTCTTATTATGATTTTTGTGAATCTCGGTCTTGCCGCATTTAATCTTATTCCGATTCCTCCGCTTGACGGTTCGCGTGTGCTTTATGTATTTCTTCCTCCCTCTCTGCTGAATTTTTATTATTCGCTTGAACGCTTCGGCATGCTCGTAATTATTGCGCTGATAGCGCTTGGCGTTTTGCCGTATATTATGAATCCTATTATGTCGGTACTTTTCCATTTGTTGCTTCTGTAGGTGCAAAATATGAAAAAAATTCTTTTGACGAACGATGACGGCGTTTATCACGAAGGGATTCTTACACTTGCAAAGGCTCTGTGCGGCAGTTATGAGGTGATGATATGTTCCCCCGACCGCGAAAGGAGTGCCACGGGGCATGCGATGACGCTGACGCGCCCCTTGCATCTCAGAAAGGCGGATGCGCGCTTCTTTCCGGAGAATGTGGCTGCCTACTGCTGCGACGGAATGCCTACGGATAGCGTTGTGCTTGGTGTTGAGGCTCTGCATTTTGTGCCCGATGTCTTGATTTCCGGTATAAATTACGGGCCTAATCTCTCCGATGACATTACATATTCCGGCACTGTCTGCGCAGCACTTGAGGGGCTTGTCTACGGTTTCGCTTCAATGGCTGTATCGCTTGATGTGACGTACCATGAGCATGGGTGTGATGTTCACTATGATACCGCCGCGGCCGTTGCCGTCTCAATATTGAATTGGATCAAAAACGATCCGATGCCTGAGGGCGTGATGTACAATGTGAATGTGCCGAATGTATCTCTTTGTGACATTGCCGGCGTTCGCATGACGCGCTTTGGCTATAAGCGTTATGTTGATAAGGTGATGAAAGTAAAGTCTCAGTTTGGCGGCGATGTTTACTGGCTCGGCGGCAACGTTGAGACAAGGGACGAAGAGGGGACGGATGTTTGGGCAGCGGCTAATAATTATGTCTCAATTACGCCTGTCTCGCTTGATATGACAAATTACGGCGCTCTTTCCTCATACAGCAAGAGATGCACCGATGATATTTTTGCAATGATAAAGGAACATAAGGGAAATATGTACGTTGGAGGCACACGGTAATGAAAAATGTTTATGAGAAGTCACTTAATATGCACAGAGAACTTCGCGGAAAGCTGAGTATGGGGTGCAGGACGCCTATTCGCGACATGGACGACCTTTCGCTGATATATACCCCCGGAGTTGCTGAGCCGTGCCGTGCAATAGTTGCCGATAAAGAAGAGGTATGGAATGTTACGATAAAAAATAATCTCGTGGCGGTGATAACCGATGGGACAGCTGTTCTTGGTCTTGGTGATATAGGACCGGAGGCCTCTCTTCCGGTTATGGAGGGAAAGAGCTGCCTCTTTAAGCGTTTTGCCGGAATTGATTCAATACCGCTTGCGGTCTCAACCAAGGACGTTGATGAGTTTGTGGACGCGGTTTCAAAGATCGCGGTCTCATTCGGAGGCATAAATTTGGAGGATATTTCCGCTCCACGTTGTTTTGAGATTGAGCGAAAGTTGCAGGAAAGGCTTGATATTCCCGTCTTTCACGACGATCAGCATGGTACCGCCGTTATCGCTCTTGCAGCGTACAAAAACGCGCTGCGCCTTACCGGACGCAATTTGCGCGATGCGACGCTCGTCATTAACGGAGCCGGTGCGGCAGGTTGTTCAATAGCAAGATTTTTTATCGCTGCCGGTGCGGAAAATATTATAATGTGCGACATCAACGGAGCGATATGCGACGATTTCACGGAAGGTCTTAATGAGTCGCAGAAGGCACTTGCCAAGGTCACAAATCCTCGCCGAAAGCGCGGGCGTCTTGCGGACGTGATAAAGGGCGCAGACGCATTCCTCGGCGTGTCGCGCCCCGGGCTTCTCACGGGTGATATGGTGCGTACAATGGCAAAGGATCCCATTGTGTTTGCAATGGCAAATCCTACGCCCGAAATTTTCCCGGACGAGGCTCTTGCTGCGGGCGCAGCGGTCGTTGCGACGGGCAGGAGCGATTTTCCGAATCAGGTGAATAACTGTCTCGGATTTCCAGGGATCTTCCGCGGCGCACTGAATGTCCGCGCAAGACGCATAAACGAAGAAATGAAACTTGCGGCATCCGAGGCTCTTGCCTCGCTTGTTACAAAAGATAAGCTTTCAAAGGAATATATTATACCCTCTGCGCTTGATCCGCGTGTAGTTCCGGCAGTTGCCGAGGCTGTTGCGGCTGCCGCTCGGGCGACAGGGGTGGCGAGAGATTGACGATAGGAGATATATAGATGTTCATAAACAGAGATGAAGCATATTATTTGGCAAAAGAATTTGGAACGCCGCTTTACGTTTACAGCGAAGATATTTTAAGGCAACGGTGCCGTGACCTTTTCAATGCTTTTGGGGGTCGTCTGCTTCCGAGTTTTTCAATAAAGGCAAATTCAAACCTCACACTTCTGAAAATAGTGCGTGAGGAAGGAATAACAGCGGACGCAATGTCCCCCGGGGAAATATTCGTCCTTGAACACGCAGGATATTCAAACAAAGAAATATTCTTCGTGTCAAACAATGTTTCGCCGGACGAAATGAAATTTGCGGCTGACAAGGGTATTCTGACAAGCGTTGACAGCATTTCACAACTTGAAACATTCGGGCGCGTAAACAGAGGCGGCCACGTGGCACTGCGCTTCAACCCGGGTGTCGGTGCCGGTCACTGCGACAAAGTCATAACAGGCGGTCACAAGACGAAATTCGGCGTTGATACGATATTCCTACCGCAGGTAAGAGAGATCCTGAAAAAATATGACCTTACGCTTGTCGGGATAAATCAGCATATAGGATCGCTATTCTTTGAGACTAAGCCGTACGTTGACGGTGTAATAAATCTGCTTGAAATAGCAAAGGCTTTCCCCGGACTTGAATTTGTGGACTTCGGCGGAGGATTTGGCGTTCCGTACCGCGATACGGAACCGCGCTTTGACCTGAACAAACTGGCAGATGAGATATTCCCTCTCTTTGACAGATTTATTTCAGAGTATGACAACAAAGACGTAAAATTCAAATGCGAACCCGGGCGTTTCCTCTCTGCGGAGTGCGGCTATCTGATAGGCAGCGTACACGCGACAAAGGACAACTACGGTCACAAGTACGTTGGAACGGATGTCGGGTTCAGCGTTCTTATGCGTCCGATGCTCTATGACGCATATCATAAAGTAAATCTTATAAAGAAAAACGGTACTGAGCGCCGTGAAGAAGATGCTCCTCTTGCAACTCTCGTCGGCAACATCTGCGAAAGCGGCGACATCTTTGCAAGAAACAGACATATAGGAGACGCAGAAGTCGGAGACCTTGTCGTGGTTGAAAACGCCGGAGCTTACGGCTATTCAATGGCATCAAACTACAACTGTCGTATGCGTCCTGCCGAAGTTCTGAAAACATCGGCAGCCAACTTCAAACTCATAAGAAAGGCCGATAGACCGGAAAGCCTTATAGAAAATTTCTGATACGACGCGCCGTAGTTGTGCGCCGTTTTCGCCTAAGGGAACCACTGATTAAGTCGTTTTTGGCAGATAAACGCAAACGCGGCTTCCGCTGATTATAAGCAGCGAACCGATTTGCCGATTTTGCAAATCGTGTGAGTCGCTTAGTTTGTTCACCGGATGTGCCGGATGCTAAA
>JAUNMU010000019.1 GCA_030531745.1 Synergistes sp.
GCACGGCTGAGATAGGAAATCTTTGATTTCCGTGAGCGAAGCCGGTTTGTTCACCCGACGGTGCATATAATCAGTGGTTCCTTAGGAAAGAATAATTCGGAATCTGATGCCGAAGCCATAGCAGTGGCACTCATAAAAATCGTTAAGTGATGAGGCATGACATTATTTGATGTTTACAAAGCCTTGTTGTAACTATGCTTTCGGGTAGTTGCAGAATGCGTGATTGCTCCTTAAATGAGATCGTGAATATTCATCCGTCTCCATGTGTGACGCAAAATGACAGCTTTTCGGTTTATTCCACAGCATACCGTGCGTACCAATGCCACTGGATAGTTTGCGCTTCCGTTGCGAACAGAATGACAAATATTCAAATATTTATTGAATTATCAATAAAACGCATACGAAACAATCGTTAGAAAGGACTAACATGCCAATTACCGTAACTGCGTATTACAATATTTCGGAACAGGCAGAGATGCTGCAAAAGATTTACAAAGATAACGAAGATAATGTATTTTTTATCGTGCCCTCCGGACTTGACAGCGGCATTATGGAGGAAATTATCTGCGGCGGAGAGACTTTTTTTGGTGCGGCACCGAGGGTTATGACTATCGGAGGGTTGTTTGAGGAATTTTCGCATATTGAAGGCACAAAGCGCCGCGTCATTGACCCTCCGGATCACAAGTTGATTCTTCGTTATTTGCTTTCGCAGTTTTTTGATGAGGAGAGGGGCAAGGGCAGAGATGTTCAGCCCGGACTGCGTCATAAGGGGTTTGTCTCGGTACTCGGCGATAATATAAAAAATCTGATTGCGGAGGGAATCACGCCGAATGATTTTTCGGATTTTGTATGCGGTGATACCGATTCCGATGTATGCCGCATTCCGGAGGAACTGCTTTCTGTGCTTTACGGACGGTATATGGATTATTTGGATGAATTTTCACTTGCGGACGCATCTCAGCTTCCCTCGCTTGCTGCATCAATGCTGAATAACGATGCGATAATTCGTTTTGTAAGCGGTAAAAAATTTGTATTTGCGGGATTTTTATCATACACAGGCTCACAGAAAAATTTTATCAAACGCCTTGCGGACGCTTCGGAACTCATTATGTTGCAGCCGGAGACGGGGCTTAATTATTCGTATGACGGTATAAGACAGCTGAATAAGGAATACAGCAGCCGACCGAAGTGGAATGTCCCCGTAAAGCTCTTTGAAGCCGGAAATTCGTCCTTTGAGCCTCACGAGCTTGCCCGTGAAATTGCTTTGTGGCGGTGCGGAAAAGGCGGCTTTTGTGAATTGGGTGAGCTTGATGACTACGGAGATATAGGAATTATGACAGTGCCCGCGCAGCTGCAGCGTATGGGGGCTGCCCTGTCGCGCTATAAGATCCCGTACTGCATAAAGGCACGGGGCACTGCGGACGAGACTCTGCTCGGCGAGCTTCCGCAGCTTATCGCAAATTCCGCGTTTTCCGACCGGAGTTTCCGCAGCACTTCCATACTTCTCTCAAACCCTCTGCTTTTTTCTTCGTCCGACAATGTATGTGCGGAGTATGATGCGCAAAAGTTTCCGCAGGGTGATTCGGAGTGGCATGATGTACTTAACGACAGAGACAGAAAGAAATTTGACAAAATCGGCGAACTGTGCCGGAAATTCAGCGAAAAAGATGGGCTTGAGCCTGTTGATGTGCTGAGGGAGTGGCAGAATTTTCTTAATGACTTTGATGTGCTTTCGGCGGCATCTGACATTGCAGCAGAGGAGAGCCGTTTTGATGATGATGTGAAATATGTATCTTATTCACTTCACGAGCTTGAGAAGAAGATACGCAATCTGAGCGATCTGTCAAAGGATATAGGCCCTGCAGCACACATAAAATTGACGGGTGCGGAGTGCTTTGCATTTATAACGGACTGGGCGCGTACCGCAACTTTGCCGATACAGTTTCCGCAAAGCCGCTCCGTTACGCTGTACTGCGGTATGCCGCCTGCGCTGACAGAGCATAAATTTTGGATCATGACCGGCGTTGACGGAAATGTTTATCCGGGAGTCCTGCGAGAGTCAATGCTGCTTAGCAATGAAAATATAATTAAGCTGAACAGTGATTCCGCAAAGAAGCAGGAAAATCATGTGGTGTCGTCACATCTGCCCGATCTGAGCGAGGAGCGTGAGCAGAAAGAGGCTATTTTCCGTCGTTTGGCTGCAACGGGGAAAACCGGTCTTATACTTTCAAGGGCTCTCAATACAGAAAAATTTGAAGAGATACCGACCTCTCCGTTTGCGGAAAATCTCTTTGCATCCGGTGACAATGAGAGAGTTTGGAGAAATATGGGCAAAATATCATACACCGCGGAAGATATTTTGCCCGACGGCACAGACGTATGGTTCTGCGAAGCGGAAGAGCCGGCACGGAAAGATATATATTCTGAAATTTCACGCAAGATGCCCGAAGGTCACTTTGATGCGGGAGAAGATCCCAAAGTGCGTATAAGTTCGGTTGATACATTTGCAAAATGCCCCTACCGTTACTGGTGCGAAAATATCCTGCGCCTTGAGATGCCGCAAAAGACACTTTTTGACGTACGCACGGCAGGCACTCTGTCACATAAGGTATGGGAAGAGGCAATAAATGCTAAGAGAAACGATCCCGATATATCAATATACGGCTATGTCCGCAGTAATTGGGACAGGATAAGAGATACGGAGTACAAAGCACTCGGTGAAAACAGCCGTCTTGCGGCAAGCGAAAGAAAGCTAAAAGATAATATACTTAAACTTGCCGAACTTCTTGACGAAATAGAGAAGAACATAAAGGACAACACGGGTGTAACACCGGAAACGGAGACAGAAAGGCAGTTTGACGATTTTAACGTTGACGGTGTGATATTCAGAGGCAAGGCAGACAGAATTGATTATTATGACAACGATGCAGTCATAATTGACTACAAGTCGGGCGAAAGCAAATCTCACAAAGATGAGTTGCAAATTCCTTTTTATGCAATGATCCTTCGCAGTATGGGTAAAAATACAAAGGGCATTATATGGTTTGGACAGAAAGATACTGCTGATTACTGTATTTTTGAGGAAGACGACAAATTTTACTCAAACATATACAAAAAGGGCTCCGTGTCAAAGGAAAGCATTGAAGAGAGGCTGCGCATTGCGGAGGATAAATCACATGAACTTGCGAAAACGGTGAAATCGGGCAATTATCTTCCTGCCTACGCAACGGAGGACGGAAAACAAGGAATCAAAAACAATGCATGCAAGTATTGTCCGTATTTTGTAATGTGCCGCAGACGCGAACTCGTAAATACATGGGATGAAGATGATGAAGAAGGTGAGACAAATGAATAGCGAAGCAAAAGAATGGCATACACTTGCCAAAGGCACGGATGAACAGCTTGCTGCATTGAAGAGTGAAGCGTATCTTACCGTTGTAAGCGCGGGAGCCGGTACGGGAAAGACGCAGACGCTTGCGCAGCGCGTTGCGTGGCTGCTTGCAAACGACCCTGAATGTTCCATAAACAAAATACTTGTGCTTACATTTACGAAAAAGGCCGCAGCCGAGATGCGCGATCGCATCAAAAAGACGCTTGCCGATTGGTACGCAAAATTCCCGAAAGAGCTTGACCATCTGAAAAAATCAATCGTTTCGTTTGACGATGCCTATATATCCACGATTCATTCTTTTGCGATGAAAATCATACGGGAATCGGGGCTTTCGCTTGACATAGACCCGACATCCGGCATAATGCCCGATGCAAAGGCGGATATTTGGTGGTCTGATTTTGAAAATCTGCTTGCCGAAGCGTCATTTGAACGCATTACAATGCTTCTGCCCGACGAATGGAGAGAAAAATTCAATAAATTTGCGACCGATTATTATGACGACATCATTGATTTAATAAACAAATACGGCAGCACGCAAATAGCACAGGCGGCACGCACCTGTACAGAGAAACTTTACTGCGCACGGAACACAAACTCTTCCTCTGCGGGGCAAACTGCCGAAACCCTTTGGAACTATGACAACAGCGAACTTATAAAGTCGGTAAACGAAAGAAACATAAAAAAAGAGATTTACGAGCTGTGGATGAAAGACGTATTTCCGATCGTACGCGATTATTTTGACGACCTCAACGCAGCGGAAAAAAAGAAAAAACTAAGTGGATTTGAAATCAAAATAAAAGATCTTTATGAAAACCGCTCTTGCACCGATGCTGCAACCTCAGAGGAATATGAAGCATTTTACAATGAGGTGATCAATGATATTCTTGTAAAGTGCAGCGGAACTTTAGCAACAGAAATAAATAATGCACTGAACGAAACAACGCCGGAAAATGAAAAAACAAATACACTTACGAAATGGCGTGATAAGTATAGACATCTCGTAAAAAAGCACACCTTGCCGTCGGACGAAGAAATAGATACGAACCGTCTGCTCAACAAACTCTGTGCCATCGGCTGGGCTGCGTGGGATGAATTTCGCAAACGCGAAAATCTGCTTACACAAAACGACCTCATACACTGCGCACGTCAGGTACTTTCATCGGACAGCGAATACAAGCACAGATTCCGTCACATAATGGTTGACGAATTTCAAGACACAGACCCGCTTCAAAACGGCCTCATTGATGCGCTGTGGGTACATCCGGAGGAGACGGACGAATTTCATAATACACTCTTTCTTGTCGGAGACCCAAAACAGTCAATATATCGTTTCCGTCATGCCGACCTGACACTGTTTGGCGACTATGCCGCTCAGGCAAATGCCTCATCTTCGGACAGGCTGCGCAAATATATTTCTCTGCGCACAAATTTCAGAACATCACGGGGGTTGTTGCAGACGTTTAACGACGTATTTGAAAATGTATTCTCCGGCAACTCCGGTATCAGCTATGAGGCTCTTAACTATCCAAGCGGCGAAAAAGCGAAGGCGCGCGCCGACGAAGAATGTGAAACTCCGTTTGAAATTTTAGGTTCAGTCAACGAAGAGAATGCGGAAAAGGAAGAAAAACTGACGGAAGGAGGACTTTCCTCACAGTTATACGCCGATCTCGGCAGAAGATTTATAAAAATGCGCAGCGACAAATATAAAATATGGGATAAAACGCTGAACGGAGGAGAATACCGTGATGTGAAATGGAGTGATTTTGCCGTCCTTGTGCCGTCGCGCTCAGGATACTCCGCGATAGAAAGAGAATTTGACAGATTGGACATTCCGTTTGTCCTTACAACATCAAAAAATTATTTTGCCCGCGGAGAAATAGCCGATATTGTAAATTTCATATCACTGCTTGCAGAGCCTAAAAATCCGCTCTACCTTGCCGGCTGGCTTATCTCCCCGCACAGCGAAATATCGCAGGATGAGGCTCAAAAAATAATAGATAAAGCCGTATCAATGAGGCAAGCCGGACAGTCGCTGCCGCTTTTGCAAGTTGTAACAGAATGTCAACCGCAAATTGCCGCAAAAATCAATTCATTTCGCAAACTTGCGGTATTCTCAGGTGTCTCGGCGGTAATACACGAAATATTGAAAAGACCTTCATTTTTGAAATATTATTCCGGTCTGCGCAGACGCCGCGTTTACGCAAACATATCATACCTTGCGCAGTTAGCTGAAGAATACGAAAAGTCACAGGGGATCTCTCTTTCAGGTTGTGCGGATTACCTGAACGAATCCGTATCCAACGAAGGCGCAACAGAAGAACCGGAGACCTGCGGCGCAGAGACCGATGCGGTGCGCGTTATGACGATACACGCCTCAAAGGGACTTGAATTTCCCGTGACCGCAGTGATCTACAAACCCAAACAGAACAACGACAGAGGAAAAATTGCGGTATCAAAGCGATTCGGCGTAACGGCAAAAAAGCTGCACGATAAAAATGATGTCATAACTTGGCTTTGGGAGAAAGAATACGAAGACGATGAAGAAGCGGCAGAGCAAAATCGTCTGTGGTATGTGGGATTTACAAGAGCAAAGGACAAATTATTCTTTGCATACACGGACAAAAGCGGCAAGAAGAATAAGGACGATGATGCAAAACAAAAATCTACTCTTTTGGGAACTATCCTTTCAAAACCGGAGCGTGTGCAATATATAGAAAAGTCGGAAGATAAAGAAACGGATAAAGAGCAATATGCTAAGAGTTCCGTCGCCGCTCCGCTTGCTCTGCCCGTAACCGAACCTGCAAAACTCGGAAGACTCTCAGCGTCCGCCTACGCGCTTTTGTCTTGGTGTCCGTCCGCATACAGGACAGTGTACAGACAGGGACGTGCGATAAATTGGACTGTGAAGGGCGGCGAAGGAAAAGGCTCTGCCTTCGGCTCACTCGCGCATTTGATCCTTTCAAAGTGGGACTTCACGAAAGACGGTTTGCGGCAATGGTTCCCAAACGATGAAAACTTTAATTCCGTGATACAAAGGATCCCCGTGACGCTGAGGTCTGAATACATTAACGAAAAACACCGCAGCGAAATAGAAAATCTGCTCCTGAATTACTCGGAGACGGAAGAATGCAAAGAGTTTTCAGAACTTGCAGCAGCCGGAAAGTTATTTCGCGAAGTACGCTTTCGCACCATCTGTCGTGAGACCGTCCTTGTCGGCAGCTGTGACATATTTTGGGAAGATTCAAACGTCTTTCATCTGCGCGATTGGAAAAGTGCCGATGAAAGATTTGCACCGGAATGGTACTACGAAAAACAGCTTGAATTTTATTCATTCGCGGTTCATACATGGCTGAGCAGCCGCAATAAAAACAAAAACATTGACTCCGCTCTGATATATCTGCGCTCACATGACACATCGGGAAAAATCCGCAGATACAGCAAAGAAGATTTTCAAGCGATTGAAGAGTCAATAGAAGCTGCTGCGATAACGGGGCTTGCCGGAAGCTTTTCGGCAAATCGCGAAAATTGTGCCTCATGTCCTTGGAAAGAGGAGTGTCCCGAAAACTGCAAAGACAATAAAGATACTTTATGCTGATGCTGATGTGTAAAAAATATTGCCGGAAGATAAAATCCGGCAATATTTTTTGAAAACAAAATCTTCAAGTGTCTGTTTGATTATCAACAATGTATGTGAGTTTTGAATTTTGTTAAATTCAGTGGAAAATATTTATGAATTTTGTTAAAATATTCGTGTAAAAACCAAGAATTTTGTTAAGGGGGTGGCGGCGTGCTTTACAGACGGTCGTACGAAACACTGCTGAAATGGAAAGAGAGCAAAACAAACCCACGAAAGGCAATTTGTCTTGCAGGAGCAAGACAGACGGGCAAAACGACACTTATACGGGAATTTGCAAAAAAAAATTACGAATATTTTGTTGAAATAAATTTTGTTACGGACAACAATGCTGCAAAAATTTTTTCGGGCTCACTTGACGCGGACACAATAACAGCCAATCTGACCGCTTATGTCAGAAAACCCATGCCGATGGGAAAAACGCTCTTGTTTCTTGACGAGATACAGGAATGTCCCGAAGCGCGTACTGCTATAAAATTTCTTGTGGAAGACGGACGGTATGACTGCGCAGAATCGGGCTCTCTGCTTGGAATACGCCACAAGAACGTAAAATCATACCCCGTAGGTTACGAGGAGATCCGCCATATACATCCAATGGATTTTTCAGAATTTATGCTTGCAAACGGCGTACAGGATTCTACCATTGACTATTTAAGAGAATGTTTTGAAAAGCGCGTGCCGGTAAGTGACTCCGTACACTCCGCAATATGCAGACTGTATTATGTGTGGCTCGTAGTCGGCGGAATGCCGGAGGCGGTGCAGCGTTACGTTGACAGACACGATATAGCGGAAGTTATCGCTTATCAGAAAGATATTCTTGAACAGTACAGGCTTGACATCTCAAAATACGCGGAAGGAAGCGGAAAACCTAAAATCAGGGCGATATTTGACAGACTTCCGTCGCAGCTCGGTGAAAAGAACAGACGTTTCTTCGTTACATCGGTTGACAAAAATGCTCGTCTCCAAAATTACGAAGAAAGTTTCAAATGGTTGGAAGATGCCGGTGTTGCCCTGCCGTGCAGAAATCTTCTCCAACCGGTCTTGCCGCTTTCGCTGAACGAAAAAAGATCTCTCTTCAAACTTTATATGAACGACACCGGACTGCTTTGCGCCTCATATCTTAACAACGTGCAATTTGCGCTGCTAAACGGCGAACTTGGAATAAACCTCGGCAGCATACTTGAAAACGCAATCGCGCAGCAACTGAAAGCAAACGGTTTCACGCTGAACTATTTTGATTCCAAACAGCATGGAGAAACCGACTTTGTACTGCAAAACGGCAGCGAGATAATGCCCATTGAAGTAAAATCGGGCAATGATTACAAAAAACACAAGGCACTTGACAATCTGCTCGCCGTGGAAGCATGGAATCTGAAACAGGCATACGTGCTTTGCAAAGACAATCTGCACACGGAAGGGAAAATATGCTATCTGCCGTGGTATATGTCCGTATTTATCCGTCCGCCGCAGTTTTCGGAGAAATTTATTTACAGCGTAGATCTCAGCGCACTCCAATAAAACGATTCCTTGAAGCGTAAAATAAAATATTGCCGAAAAATAAAATTCGGCATTTTCTTGTAAAAACCGATTAAAATAATAAAAATACATAAATATTTCGTTGCTTTTATTGCATAACTAACGTTACGCACAAAATTTTTCATTTAGTATTGGAATTTTCGCTAATGTATGAAAATTGACACAAATCAAAATAGCAAGTAAAATGGTATTCGTGAAAGAATTCGCATACAGAAAATACGGTGGCGTAATTTGCCGTTGAAGCTGTGCAAGTGTGAATATTGGGGAGGTGACATTGTTGACGGCGAATTTAGCAGAAGAAATCAGAGCGCGGGAGGCAGAGGCAAAGGAAATTATTTCCAATGCACGCGCCGAGGCCGCAAAGATGACTGCTGTGGCGAGGACGGAAGCAGAACAGTCTGTCAAAGCCACGAAGCAGCAGTGCCACAGGGAATGGCGCGAGCGTGTCGCGGCTGCGGAAAAGGAGGCAGAGGCAAAGGCTTTGGTTCTTACGGACAAGGGCAAGGCCGATGCGAAGGCATTCTACGAGGATAACAAGAAGAAGGCCGCAAATATTGCGGAATGGCTTGCAAGTGAGGTGATGGCGGCTTATGGCTCTTGCCGAAATGTGTAAGGGGCGCATGGCCGTACACAAGGCCATTGCAGACGATTTAGCGAAAGACCTGCAGTGTTTGGGATGCTGTGAGTTCGTAAAGAGCGAGCGCGATGGAGAAAATGTCGCGTTGCCGGAGCTGTATGGAGAACTTCGCAGAATTGATGAGTTGATCGCCGATGCGAAATTTGTACAGCGTGTTCTTGAGCCGTATGAGACAAAGAAAGATGGCGCAATGGCGCGTATGCTCGGAGATTTGCCCTCACTGTCATTGAAAGATTTGGCGGATAAGGCCGACGAAAGCAAATTTGAATCGTTTGCCGCAGACATTAAGAGTATTGAACACAAACTCTCGGAAGTACATTCCGAAATTTCACGCCTTAACGGTTTGAACGCACAACTTGCTCTTTTTGAGAAAATTACCTGCCCGCTTGAATTTTTCACGACAGGTACGGACATGCTGATAGGTGCGGTCTATTCCGTTCCTGTTGCTCAGGCAGACGGATTTGCCGCGGCGATCGGAGAAAAGTTTAACGATTTGGCTGAAATTCAGCGCATACCGATCAAAGAAAAGGAAACTGTTCAAACTATAGCGGTTATATGCCGCAAAAGCGATCTTGAGGATCTTCATTTGATCGCATCAGATCACAGCTGCGCAAGAATTGAAGTTCCGAAAGATTTTGCTCTTCAGGCAGATGAAGAGAAAGCGCGCATTAAAAGTGAAACAGATGCGCTTATTGCAAGAAAAGATGAATTGACACGGGAATTGACCGCATTGGCCGATGAAGGTCTTGCTATGTCAAGGGTATGCGGCGATTATTGGTCAATAATCAAGGACAGACTGACGGCAATGGAGACCGGAGCCCCCACAGAGCAGACGCTTATATGGGAGTTCTGGACGCCTAAGTCCTGTTGGGGTGCTGTCAAAGAGGCTGCCGGCAAATACGCCGAATTTACGGATCTTGCGGAAGTTGAAGCGGAGGAAAACGAGACACCGCCGACATTGCTGAAAAATCCGTCGTGGTCTTCGTGCGTTGAACCTCTTACGGTAATGTACGGGACACCGACTTATGACAGGACGGATCCGACAACGCTTATGGCGCCGTTCTTCTTCCTCTTCCTCGGTATGTGTTTCGGAGATGCTGGTTACGGGCTTTTGGTAGGCGGGCTTCTTATGTACATACTTGTGAGGCATCAGCTTACACCGACGCTTCGTAAGTTCTTTGTTCTTATGACGATAGGAATGGGCGTTACCGTTGTATTCGGAGCCCTGACCGGTTCGTGGTTCGGGGACGCGGTATTCTCATTCGGTTTTATGTCGGGTGTTAAGCCGCTTGCGACTGCAATGCAGAAGCTTGATCCCATGAACGATCCGATGACGCTGCTTGCAATATCTCTTGCTCTCGGGTTCGTTCAGGTCATTTTCGGACTTGTCATATCGTTCCATGAAAATTGGAAGAGCGGGGACAAAGTTACGGCAATTTCCGACCAGGGCGGTTGGATACTGTTCCTTATCGGTCTTGTTATGGTAGGACTTTCGGCGGCGGGGTATCTGCCCTGTGCGCTTTCGCTCGTATCAAAGGGCATTGCGCTTGCGGGCTGTCTTATTCTGCTTGCCATGGCAGGAAGAGAAAAGACTAATATTTTCAGCAGACTTTTGTCAGGAGTCCTCTCTATCTACGGAGTTACGAGCTATTTGGGAGACGTATTGAGTTACAGCAGGATCCTTGCGCTGGGACTCGGTTCCGCCGCGGTAGGTATGGTTATAAATCTGCTTGCGAACCTTGTTTCGGAGACGCCTTACGTCGGCCTTATCTTGGCCGCTCTGATATTCATTTTGGGACATCTTTTCAGTATCGCGGTCAATTTGCTCGGTGCGTTTATTCACGCACTCAGACTCCAATACGTTGAATTTTTCGGTAAATTCTACGATGCGACGGGACACGATTTTACGCCACTGCGTAATACCGCGCAATATTCAAATATCAAGTAACGCGGCAAATTGAGTACCGTTGTGAAATTAAGGACACACTGATTAATTCAGTTTTGGCAGATAAACGCAAAAGCGGCTTCCGCTGATTAGATGTGCCAGCCGCTAAACAGTCAGGCCCCGACTGGGGCGTAGGCGTATATCCATACGTTGGAGCCACAGGCGCGGCCTGACTGTGACGCGGATGGTGCATATAAGCAGTGGTGCCTTTATGTAAAGTTAGTGCAACACATATCTCAAGGAGGTAATTTTTATCATGGAAGCAGTACTTGCAACAATGGGTGACCAGTTGGGTCAGATGCTGGTAGTATTGGGTGCCGCTCTTGCGGTTGGCTTCGCAGGGTCAGGCTCTGCGTGGGGAATCGGCCTTGCAAACGAGGCAGCCGCCGGAATAATGACGGAAGATCCCAAAAAATTCGGATATGCGCTCGTCCTTCTTGCCCTGCCGGGTACACAGGGTATTTATGGTCTTCTTGTGGCAGTTCTTGCGATGCAGAAGGCGGGACTTCTCGGCGGTGCCGCTGTTGCACTCAGCGTATGGCAGGGTCTCGGCATAGGCTGCGCATGCCTTCCGATAGCGATATCCGGTTTCTATTCGGCAATATGGCAGGGCAAATCATCGGCAGCAACGATCCTTATGATAGCCAAACGCCCCGAACAGATAGGCAAGGCGGTCATTCTCCCTGCCATGTGCGAGACGTACGCTGTCTTCGGACTTTTAGTAAGCATACTTATGCTGAACGGAATTAAACTTTAGTAGAGCAGGGCTGCGATCATGTCTTTAGCCCAGATTACAGATAAAATAAAAGCCGATGCGCAGAAACAAGCTGATGAAATTCTGTCAAAAGCCAAAGAAAATGCCGATTTCATCACGCGCAAGGCTGCCGAGGACTGCGATGCGATACGCTCGGAGTTTGAGGCTCGTTTTGAAATGGAGCGTCCGGAGATCTTCAAACGCCGTGAGATAGTTGCCGGTCTTGACACATCAAAAATGTTCCTTCAGGCAAAACGGGATTTGATAGCCGATGTGTATGCTGCCACACTTAAGGAACTTGTCTCGCTGCCAAAGGACAAATATCTTTCTTTCTGCGAATCTCTTCTTGAAGAGGCCGCAAAGACGAAAGACGAGACAGTTTTTATAGGCAAGGACGAAAAAAATATTACGGACGAATGGGTCGCGTCATACAATTCACAGCACAAAACGAACTTTAAGCTCTCACCGGAAAGGCGTGCCATAGACGGCGGCTTCATTCTTGTCCGCGGACGTGTTAGCGTTGATTGTTCGTGGAATATGCTCGTCAAGGTAATGCAGGAAAAACAGGAATCTGACGTTGTAAAGCGTTTGTTCCCGTCTGCGTAATGTGAGGAGGCGTAATGATGTCCCGTAAGGAGGCTTATGGTTACGCTGCGGCGCGAATACGTGCAATGGAGCATCGTCTTCTTGACGCCGCTGTTTTCGCAAGACTGCTTGACGCAGAGGACACAGCATCGTTTCTGAAAGTCCTGAGCGAGACGTCTTACTCGGCAGAGGTCTCATCTATTTCTGCCGAACACAGCTTTGACGCCATGCTTGAAAGGGTTCTGCATGACACTTACGAGGAAATAGCGTCCTTTGTACCGGATAAAGAACTCGTTACACTGCTTCGTCTGCCTTACGACTTCAGCAATGCCAAGGTCTTGCTGAAAAGTCTGTTCGCTGTGAAAAGCGGCGGAAAGAAACGATGGGATCTGCTGACATCTGTTGCGTCTTATCCTGTTGACAAGCTCATAGCCGATACGGAGTCCGAGGAATACAGGCTTCTGCCGTTCGGGCTTTCCTCGCTTTATCCGAAGTGCATATCTATTCTTGAACAGAATGGGGACATGCTTGAAGTTGAAAGGATCCTTGACGAACAGATGTTCAAAGAGATGCTCAATCTCGCAGCTTCGCTTGATATTCCCGAAGTGACACGCTGGGTCAGGCTCAAAATTGACGGTGAGAATCTGCGTACTATGGTCAGGCTGAAACGTTTCGGATTTGACTCGGTACGAGTTCGCCCATTCCTTCACGCAGGCGGTTTTGTAGGGACGGAAGTCCTTGCTCCGCTGGTCTCAGAGCCGATGGATACTTGGGGAAAGGCGATAGATTTCTCCGACCTTTCGGCAATATTTGATGATTCGGAGAGTTCCGCCGATTTTTCGGAGGTTGTGGGGGCTATGGAGAATAAACTTGACGACTTCTATTACGCGGAAACTGCGAAGAGCAAATACAGTCAGGATTCCCCATGCAATATCGTGATGTATCTTCTCGGAAAAGAGCAGGAAATTAAAAATATCCGTATGATCTACGTATCAAAGTCAGGCAGTTGGGATAATGATAAGGTAAGGGGGCTGTTGCGTTATGTCGGCAACTGAGGAAAATGGGAAAAAATTCCCGATGGCCGCCCTTGGCAGCTATGAGACGACTCTGCCCTTCAAGGCGATTGGTCTTGATGTGACCGTCATTACCGAAGAAAACGAAGCAGATGTTGCAAAAATCATAAACAGGTACGCAAACTCCGGTTTTGCTGCGTTGTTTATGGAAGAAGGGCTGTTTAACAAACATTCGGAATGTGCTAACGATGCAAGCGAACACGCAGATATAAGCATTATACCGGTTCCGAGCCACAAAGGCGGCTTGGGGACCTCTGCACAGAACATACGGAAGTACGTTGAACGTGCTGTCGGTATGGATATATTCGGAGTCAAGTAATATTTTTGTTGGAGGCGATGCAGTTGACAACACCAAACGCCGTTACCGGATACATTGAAAAGATATCCGGTCCGCTTGTAATAGCAGGCGGCATGGCAGGTGCCTGTATGTTTGACGTTGTAAAGGTCGGAAATGCGGGACTTGTCGGTGAAATAATAGAATTAAAAGATGATAAAGCGTCTGTTCAGGTATATGAAGAGACCTCGGGGCTTGCGCCCGGCGAGCCGGTAATAAGTACGGGAGAGCCGCTCTCCGTTGAGCTTGCCCCCGGGCTCATTGAAGAATTTTTTGACGGAATACAGCGTCCGCTTGAGGCGATAGAGCAGAAAGCAGAAAGTCCCTATATACTTCGCGGAATAAGCGTTCCTGCTGTCAGCCGCACGCGCAAATGGAGCTTTGAGCCGTGCGTCAAGGCAGGCGATGAAGTCGCCCCCGGCGATTTTATCGGCTCTGTCAAAGAGACCGTTTTGGTTGAACATAAAATAATGGTTCCGCACGGTGTTTCCGGCAAGATAAAGACGATAGGCAGCGGCGAATTTACCGTTGAAGAGACGGTCGCAGTGGTGACGGATGCCGGCGGCAATGACCATGAGATCAAGCTTTTGCAGCGTTGGCCGGTGCGCACACCGCGTCCGGTTGTAAAGCGTCTTCCGCCCGAAGTGCCACTCACGACGGGACAGCGCGTAGTTGATACATTCTTCCCGATAGCGCGCGGAGGCACGGCTTGTGTTCCCGGACCGTTCGGTTCAGGCAAAACAGTCATTCAGCACCAGCTTGCGAAGTGGGCTGACGCTGAAATAGTCGTCTACATAGGGTGCGGCGAACGCGGAAACGAAATGACGGACGTTCTTCTTGAGTTCCCTGAACTTGAAGACCCACGTTCCGGTCAGCCGCTCATGAAGAGAACTCTGCTTATCGCAAATACGTCAAATATGCCCGTTGCCGCACGCGAGGCCTCAATATACACAGGGATAACGATTGCGGAATATTTCCGCGATATGGGTTACTCTGTTGCACTTATGGCAGATTCAACCTCACGTTGGGCAGAGGCTCTGCGCGAAATGTCCGGACGTCTTGAAGAAATGCCAGGAGAAGAGGGCTACCCCGCGTATCTCGGTACGCGTATGGCGTCTTTCTATGAGAGAGCGGGACGTGCGATTTGCTTCGGAAAAGACGGACGCGAGGGCGCAGTATCGGTAATCGGCGCGGTATCGCCTCCCGGCGGTGACCTCTCGGAGCCTGTAACCCAAAATACGCTCCGTGTCACAAAGGTATTCTGGGGACTTGACGCGCAGCTTGCATATCAGCGTCACTTCCCTGCGATCAACTGGCTCAACAGTTATTCGCTTTACGCGCAGAAATTGGGCGAATATTGGGATGGCTTTTATGACGGCGAATGGAGTGCATACCGCACGGAAGCGATGGCACTTCTTGAAGACGAAGACAAACTGAAAGAAATAGTGCGTCTCGTAGGAATTGATGCTCTTTCAAAAGAAGAGCGCATGGTGCTTGAAACCTCAAAATCAATACGAGAGGACTTCCTGCATCAAAATTCCTTCCACGAAATAGACACATACGCCTCCATGGACAAACAGTTCAAGATGATGCGCAATATACTTGTATTCCATCACCTTGGAATGAAGGCTCTCGCACAGGGTACGCCGCTGCGTTCAGTGATAGATCTTCCGATACGCGACGAAATAGCACGTATGCGTTACATTGAGGAAAGCGAGATCGCCGCACTTGATACTTTGGAGACAAAGATAAAATCAGAACTTGGAAAACTGCTCTCAGCAGGAGGTGAGCACGATGAAGTTGCCTGAGAAATACAGAACCATAACAAACCTCTCCGGCCCTCTGATGATGGTGAACAGCGTAAATGACGTCAAATACGACGAACTTGCGGAGATCACACTTGGCAACGGAGAAACCAGACGAGGACGTGTCCTTGAAATAAACAAGGATATGGCACTTGTTCAGGTATATGAAGGCAGCAGCGGAATTGACATAAACTCAACGGAAGTCCGTTTCCTCGGTGACGTGCTCAAACTTCCCGTTTCAAAGGATATGTTGGGACGCATATTTAACGGGCGCGGCACACCGATTGACGGCGGAGCGGAGATAATTCCCGACGCAAGTCTTGATGTGAACGGAAACCCGATGAATCCATTCTCACGCGACTTCCCGTCAGAATTTATTCAGACCGGTATTTCAACAATAGACGGAATGAATCCGCTTGTCCGCGGTCAGAAACTTCCCATATTCTCGGGAAGCGGTATGCCGCACAACAGAATGGCTGCTCAGATAGCGCGTCAGGCAACTGTCATAAGCGGACACTCCGACTTCGCTGTTGTCTTTGCCGCAATGGGCATCACATTTGAAGAAGCATCCTTCTTTATGGAGGACTTCAGAAAGACGGGCGCACTGCAGCGCACCGTTATGTATATCAACCTTGCGGACGACCCCGCCATTGAGCGTATATCAACGCCGCGTCTTGCTCTGACCGCAGCGGAGTATCTTGCGTTTGAATGTGGAATGCACGTCCTTGTAATCCTCACAGACCTTACGAACTACTGCGAAGCTCTGCGCGAAATATCCGCCGCTCGCAAAGAAGTCCCGGGCCGCCGCGGATACCCGGGCTACCTTTACACGGACCTTGCGACAATGTACGAGCGCGCCGGACGTCTGCGCGGCAAAACAGGTTCTATAACACAGATACCGATACTCACGATGCCGGAAGACGACAAAACGCACCCGATACCCGACCTTACGGGTTATATCACGGAAGGGCAGATCATACTCGCGCGCACGCTGCACCGCAAGGGGATATATCCGCCAGTTGACGTTATGCCGTCACTCTCGCGTCTGAAAGACAAAGGAATAGGCAAGGGAAAGACAAGAGAAGACCATGCTGACCTTATGAACCAGCTCTTCGCCGCATATTCACGCGGAAAGGAAGCCAAAGAACTTGCTGTTATCCTTGGTGAAGGAGCGCTCTCCGATGAAGACAAGGCGTTTGCAAAGTTTGCCGACAAATTTGAGGACACATACGTCCGTCAGGGAGAGTATCAGAACCGCACAGTGGAAGAGACGCTTGAGCTTGGTTGGAATCTGCTTACGATCGTTCCGCAGAGAGAACTTAAACGAGTAAGGGACGAATACATTGAAAAGTACTTCAAACCGCTGCTGGTAGCGAAAAAGGAACAGCAAGAGTTTGATGCAGATTAAGGGGGCAGATATTTATGGCTAAGGCATTAAATGTCAACCCCAACAGAATGGAACTGTCGCGCCTCAAACGGCTTCTGTTAGTGGCAAAACGCGGCCACAAACTGCTCAAAGACAAACAGGACGCGCTCGTTAAAGAATTTTTGGTACGCGCAAAGGCCGTCTATGCTCTGAATGAAGAAGTTGAAGCTGAGTTGGGCAAGTGCTACGGTGGATTTCTTATGGCACGCGCACAGACACTGCCGCAGATGTTGGAACAGACACTTATGTCTGCAAGCGGAGACCTGCGCGTAGATGTTGAATACAAAAATGTCATGAGCGTCCGTATTCCCGAATACACGCTGGCGGACCGACAGACTGAGCTTAACTACGGTCTTGCCACATCATCAGGGACACTTGACGTGGCACTTGAAAAGTTTCTCGCTGTAATGCCGAAACTCGTGCGCCTTGCCGCAGACGAAAAGGCAGTTCGCCTTATGGCGTTGGAGATAGAGCGCACGCGCCGCCGCGTGAACGCGCTTGAACACGTTATGATACCGTCATACACGGAAGCGATTCGCTCAATTTCAATGAAGCTTGACGAAATGGAGCGCTCCACGCTTTCACGTCTTATGGTGATCAAAGAAATAGTCAGAAACCACTGACATTATATTAACCTTAACGCAGGCTGCCGACATACATCGGCAGCCTGCGTTGTTATTGTTCCCCCTAAAGAATCGTGAATATTTATCTGTATCCCTGCGCCTCCGCTTAGCTTGTGCGTGAAAACGACAAATCTTCAAGTATTTATTGGATCATCAATAAGTTTGCTGATTTCTGTGTTCGCGCAAAAGTCTCTTCAGATAGACGATGCTCACGAGAGGCACGCTTAAAGAGGCGAGCCACGGTTTTTTCGTTAAAAACATGAACAGCATGACAGGGGCACATAAAAGCGCAGTATGTATTATTTCATCGCCTATGGTCTTGAAGAAATTCCTGCCGTCCACTCTGACAACGCGCATTGCGCAGTATGCGCAGAAGATAAGTCCGAGTCCTGCCGTTATACTGAGACAGAGCAGCGCAAACTGCGGGTTTCCGGTACGAGAGACAAGCAGAAATACCGCAATGCCCAAAATACTGTAAAATATTTCCAACCGCATATATTTGTCCTGTTCGTTTGACACTGAATAGACAAAGGATATGGGCATAAAACAGAATGAGAATATTGTGTAGAACGCAAGCGCACGGCAATATATTCCGGCAGCGAGCCATTTTGCGCCGAGCAGAGTCTGAAAGATGTGCGGAGCGAATATTGCAAATATTGCAATGGGAAATGTTGTAAACATAAGCAGCGTTTTGTACGTTTTGAGCGTAAGTTCCGCAAGTCCGCCCTCATATTTTGCTCTGACTGCCCTTTGCAGGAAGACTTGTCCTATCCCATTTCCCAGTAACGATAGAGGCACGATAAGCAACTTGCTTGCCGCAACGAAAAAGCCCGATGCTCTTGCGCCGAACAAAGTGAATACAAGTATCGGAATAAGCTGTGTCCCTGCCACGTTTATACACGCCGTCAAAACGTCGTACCGCGGAAATTTGCGATACTTCAGTGCCGCTCGCTTTACATCAGTTACGCAGCTTCCCGGAAGCCCATTTTTGCCGGCGAGTTTCTTTATTATGACTGACATTGCGCTTGCATAGCCGATAATTGTTCCTACAAAGAGACCAAAAGGCTTCATTCCGAACATTCCCGTACAGATTTTGACAATGTTGTCCGAAAGTGATTGTATTATCTTAGTTTCCGCTATGAGTCCGAATTCGCTTTCGCGTATTGCCAACTGCGTAAATATCATAAATACGGCATAGAAAAATATCCATAACGGTATAAACAGCGAACAATCGGTGATCTTTCCCATGCCGAAGAACGTGCATATTCTCCCACCAAAGAGCAAAAGTATGGAGAAGAGAAGAAATGAGAAGATTGCCGCCAGCACACAACTCAATACTATTGTCGCACCTGTGTAACGTCTTGTTTTCGGCAGGACGATTGACAGGTAGTAGCGCATTGTGCTAAACGGCATAAGCAATGATACCGCCGATGCCGTTACGGAGAGGACGCCAAAATCTTCAGGTGAATAAACACGCGACAGCACAGGCATAAACAACACGTCTAAGCCATAGGCGGCGATCGTTCCTACGCCGACGAGTGATGCCTGTGCCAACATTGAATTTTTCAGCGTCCGATTCCCGAAAATGCTCTGCATTCTTCTTTGCCGAGATTTTTTGAATCCAACTGTCATCGGTATTACTTTTATGCGTTATATCACCGATATGCGGCACATTTGTGCTTGCCTGCAGAAGTAATGAGCCGCCACCGCAGAGGCAGACTATTTTTTCTTTCCGTAAAACAGTCCGAGGATGCCCAGCAACGTCAGTGCGCCGAAGCCTACGTTACAGCCAGACGATTTTTTCTGTCCTTCGCCGTCAAATTTAGCATCACCGTTTAGTTCAACGACCGTTACGAGTACCGATGACGCTTCGTCGCCGCAGGCAAAATATTCGCCGTATTCGGGAATTTCAAAGGTTATGATCTGTGTCTCCTCGTTGTAGTCAGCCTTGAATATACCGTATTGAAATTCGCCTGTTTCTTCGTCCGATTCGCAAAGAGTCTTGGAGAACAAACTTCCGCCGTTACCTTTAACGGGCAGTATGACTGCGAGCTGTTTGTCCTTTACAAGCTCTATGGGAACATCAAGTTTTACGCCTATTTTCAGCGTTTCATCTTTGCCTGTTCCATCGGCATGTGTTATTTTGAGATTAAAACCCGTTTTTTCAATCATTTCCGTTATGTTTTTCACGCCGATAATACTCTCGGGATCTTCATACAGCGCATATTCCACCAAGGCGGCAATCATATTGATCGCGCATTCCGCAGCGTTGGAGATTTCTGTCTCTATGTTATATGGAAGCTGCCCAACACTTGCGATTTTCGGGGAATTCTGTACTACGACTTCGCCCTTGTATGAGCCTCCCACAGCGAAAGAAGCACCAAACGGTATCACCGGCTCATCGTCGGAAACATCGGTCTTCCAAACCGTTGGTTGGGAAGTATTATTATATGGTTCCCGTGGATCGTTTTTTATCACGAGAAGAGTTTGACCGGACGGAATCGTTACAGATCTCATATTCGCATTATCCCATACGGTTACGGAAACGTTCCTTCTGTTGATTACGCGGCAGTTGTGTTCAACAACAATGCGCGAGCCTTTTTTTATAATAAAATCATCCGACGGCTCAAGCGTCAGCGTACCCGAAACGGAATCGTCCGCTCCTCTGTGCGGCCCGGGCTGATTTAGGATGCTGTCGCTGCATACGTCTATAACGGCGTTATTCTCAAGGGAGAGTGAAGTCAGTGTCATTTGATTGACTTTAAGTGTCTGACCGCGAACCGTCAGTTTCCCGCCGATTTTAGCACCTGCCGTATCGGCTCCGGCAACACGGGCTCCTTCTTCGTAAAGCCCGGTGAATATTACTCCGGGCTTGCTGACTTCAAAGTCCTGCGCGTAGCTCACTCTGTTTTTGAACAGCAGAGTTATGTCGGAAGGAGCTACCGTGAATTTTTTGTTGACATTGTCCGTTCCGAGTACGGCGTAGCCTTTTTCGCCGTGCGCACCGTTTTCAATGACGCAGCTTCCGACAAACTGCGAACATTCATCTTCTCCATCCTTTAATTTGTCGGCAAAGATCCACAGCTTATAAGAGCCATTCGGAAGTTTGCCGAACGGAACGGAGATCCCCTTGCCGTCTGCCACCTCCGCCAAAGCCGACACTTTAGCGTAACTCACATATCTTCCGTTATTTTTGTTTTCTTCTGCTATCACAGATACAAAATCCGCCTTACCCTGTCTCACGGCATCGCAGGTGTAGCTGATTTTGGGCGGCTGTGTCCTGTATGCCAATGTTTCGCCGTTCACCTCGTAAGTTCCGCCGCTTTCGGCGATCTCAGACGGTGCCTCAATCAGGCAGTAGCTCTTCGCACAGTTGCCGATGCTGCTTCCGTTTCTCTGTCTTACGGTTACATTGGTGGGGCTTTCAATGCCATCGGTCGCTTTTGTGCGCTTAAAGCCCCTGGATGGGTCAAAATCCTCAATCGTGAAGCCCTCGCCGATTCCCTGTTTTTCCTTAGCTCCAAAAGCGCTTTTGAAGAGATAAACAGGTTCGTAAAGGACTGACCTGCGGTTGACCTGCAGGCAGGGACGCACATACTGTCTGATATGCGCCTTTGTGCCAAAATCGGAAATATATCCGCCCTTGATTACAACACATGCGTTGCCGTTATTTGACGTACCGGGCGTACGCAGATACCACATATCCCCGAGATTGAGAACGTCGCGGGCAAGCTTGGATGTTCCCATTGCCCTTGCCTCTTGCAATGACATAATGAAGAGAATGTCATCGTAATCCTCTTTGAATACATCTTTCATATTGTGCTTTACTATGTAGTTAAGTCCACCATCAACATCTTTCCATGACAGCTGCGGACCGTCGTAATTTTTCATCTGAATTTCGTAACTGTTGACCCTCTTGCGGAAATCAGAGGTCGTGTAATCCGGATCATCTCTGCCATTGCTGAACGGAATCCTGTCAAGGTAATCCGTTACCGTAATGTAAGAATACATATTATCAGTTTTATATACACGCCAGTTGAACCCCGCAAAGGTCATCCTGTCACCTACACGATCATTTCTGTCTGCCTTATAGACGCCGTACGCAAGCGCAGGGGAAACAGACACAAAACCTGCGAGCATCAATGCCGCACAGACTTTTACAAATTTGTTGCGCATAACATTCACCTTCCGAGAATATATTTACTTCGCACCTCTATTGTAACACGTTTTACGCAATTTACCGTTACTTCATATCGTCTAAAACTTTTTCGGGGGATGGGTGTATAATGATTTCAAAATCAAGTGCGTGTTTCACGCGAAGGAGAGTGCTTACAATGTTGACGAACAGTAGCGAAGGAGTCTTGCGAGAGAAACTCGGCGGAGCCGGCAAAGGGCATGCCATGGGGTTTGGTGTTGCAATACCGGATACAAACGGAGCATTCACAATGGCTACAAGGCTTGAGCTTGCGCCCGGTGCAACTATTAGCTATCACAAGCACGCGACAAATGAAGAGGTCTATTTCATTATGTCCGGTGAAGGTCTTTATACAGAGGACGGCGAAACTGTAACGGTAAAAGCCGGCGATATAATGCTCTGCAGAAAAGGTCACTCACATTCACTTGATAATACCTCCAACATTCCCCTTGTAGTATGTGCGGCAATAGCAACAAGGGAGTAATATTTTCCGATTAGCGGCTCCAACCTTAAAGGTTAAAAAAAGCACGCGCTTTCGCGCGTGCTTTTTTGATTTTAGTCCGTAAAGTATCGGTACTACTTAAGTTCAACCTTTGCGCCGGCTTCTTCAAGCTTCTTCTTGATCTCTTCGGCTTCTTCCTTCGGGGCGGCTTCCTTCACTGTCTTGGGTGCGCCGTCAACGAGCTCTTTAGCTTCTTTAAGACCAAGTCCTGTGATCTCGCGGACAACTTTGATTACGCCGATCTTGTTTGCGCCGTGCTCAACGAGGACAACGTTAAAGTCTGTCTTCTCTTCTTCTGCCGGAGCTGCTGCTGCCGCTGCCGGAGCTGCCATCATCATTGCCGGAGCTGCTGCCGATACGCCGAATTTGTCCTCAAGTTCCTTCACGAGCTCTGAAAGCTCAAGTACCGACATTTCGCTGATTGCCTGAATAAGTTCTTCACGTGTCATTGTAATTTCCTCCAAAATATTGTTTTTCAATCTTTCAAGCCGCTATGCGGCAACTTTCAGCCGGTATTTTACGCGGCTTCCTCTTTCTGTTCCTTGATCTTCTGAAGAACAGTGACAAAATTTCTCTGTGTGCCGGAGAGAACGGTGACAAGCCCACGAAGAGGGGCTGCGATCGTTCCGACCACTTGAGCAATGAGAGCTTCCTTTGACGGAAGGTCTGCAAGCGCAAAGACAGCGTTCTTATCAAGAGCCTGATTCTTTCCGAGGATACCGCCCTTAATTATAAACGCTTCGTTGCCCTTTTCCTTTGCAAAGTCACGGATAGCTTTAGCTACCGCAGCGGCGTCTCCGTATGAAAGGATGTAGCAGTTCGGACCTGTGTCAAATTCAGATGCCTGAATCATATCACATTCTTTCAGTGCTATGCGCATGAGGGTGTTTTTGCTGACCTTCATCTCACCGCCGGCTTTGCGGATAAGCCTGCGAATCTCGCTGATTTTTTTCACCGTAAGTCCGCGGTACTCCGCAATATATACGGCATCGCTCTTTTTAAGGGCTTCAACCAGCGCATCAATGTTTTCGCGTTTTGCCTGTGTCGGCATTTTCATTTCACCTCCTGAATCGTGAATACCGGAAAATGCCTTTATCGTACAAACGCACAACAAAAAGCCTTTCCGAACCCAAGATGTTTCGGAAAGGCATAAACAGTCATACTCTTTCGCGAGACCTCGGCAGGAAATTAAGCCCCTCGGCACCTGCTGTCTTGAGCCATGCAGACACGATTATAGCCAAACAAATCGTTTTTGTCAAATTTATGGAAATGTCTGATTAGGGCCGAATGTGGCAGAAAAAGTAGAGAAGGAAAAATTTATTCTCAAAATTACATCGTGTCTTTTTGCA